>JBCCEL010000273.1:0-7925 GCA_039030315.1 Pseudomonadota bacterium | reverse complement strand
GAGTTTCATGAGTGTATGTAATGACTTCAGTGATTTGTTGATGATGTTGTTGATGTGGGATGTCCATCGTAAGGTATGTTGAAAGGTTATGCCGAGGTGTCTTTGTTGTTTTACTGTTTTGAGTGAGAGCGGCAAAGTTCTTTTCGTTGATGAATTCAGCGATGGCCTGAAGATGATGGCGGACGGCGCGGCGGATTTCATGATCCAGGTGGCGGTCCATCCGGACTGCGCCGATATCGTGGCCACGGCGCATTTAGACCATGGCATCCACATCGTCGATACCTTCATCTCCCCCAGCAAGGCGCTTGGCATCCTGACCCGAAAAGAGATCGAGAGACCGAAGACGCTAGCCCTGCAGCCGGCGACGAAGAACTATGCCGACCTTGAGAGCTGGGAAGAGCTGATCTCTGTGAGCTCCATCATGAAGGTTGCCGAAGGGCTTCTGGACGGCACATATGACAGCGGCCTGACCACGCTGGAACTGGCGGAGCAGCACCCAGACCTTCTGCGGGGGGACGTGCACATTGGCACGGTGGATGATCCCTGGATCGTTTTCGGCAAGCAACGGGTTTCGGGTGGAAAACTTCTGGCGTGGCCGGACAGCCCCGTTACCGGGCAGCTGGCCGCGCATGGCTGATATTCCGCGTCCGCAATTGTGCTTGTCCGCCATTTATAGTCATCTGTGCGGGCATATGCACGCGAAAGGCCCGGCTCCATGCAGAGCGTGATCTTCGATGTGGACGGCACCCTGGTGAACAGTTTTGACCGCGATGGCGACCTGTTCTGCCGCGCGGTTACCGATGTGCTGGGGGATGTGTCCTTCCGGGAAGACTGGGGTGCGTACGAGCATGCGACCGATGCCGGCATCCTTCGGGACATCATCACTGACGCAGGGCTGGGCCCCTCCGGCCAGCTTGTGAAGCGGGTGCAGCAACGCTTCGGCGCGCTCCTTGAAGAGGCCGCCGGCAAGGAGCCATTCGAAGAGATTGCCGGTGCCGGCGACGCGTTCACCTCATTGAAGCGGGAGGCCGGATTTACCGTCGGTGTTGCCACCGGCGGCTGGGCCCGTGCAGCGCGGACGAAACTGCGTTCGGCGGGCATTCCGGCAGAAGATGTCATCCTGCGCTCCAGCTCAGACCACTTCGCCCGCCAGACGATCATGCTTGCCTGCCTCACGGCTCTCGGTGAAGCTCCGGAGCGGCCTGTCTATGTCGGTGACGGCCAGTGGGATGTGGACGCCTGCAGGGCCCTGAACTGGGCGTTTGTGGGGATCGGACCGCGCCTGGAAGGCCAGTGCCCGGTCTGGCTGCCGGACTTTTCCGGCGGAGATATCCTCGATGTAATCTATCAGGCTCTCGCGGCTTGCCACGGCGATTGGGCGCGCGCATAAAGGCGGCGAAATTCAAGAGGGAGCAGCCCCGGGAATGACCACCGCAACCGACGCGAAGATTGTCGATGATCTCATCGCCAATGACATCCGCTTCATTACCACCGTGCCCTGCAAACAGCTGGCCGGGGTGATCGAGGTCCTGAACGAAACAGACGAGATCCACCACGTCCCCTGCAACAAGGAGGACGAGGGCATGGGCCTCTGCGCCGGCGCCTATATGGGCGGCAAGCGGCCAAGCATCATCATGCAGAACACGGCGATCGGCGTGACGGTGAACACCCTGGCGACGCTCATCCAGTTCTACAACATTCCGCTGCCCATGCTGATCAGCTATCGCGGCGAGGTCGGAGAGAAGGTGGCCTGCCAAGTGGAGATGGCGATCCACACCAAGGCGATCCTGGATCAGCTCCACATTCCCTACTACCACTTCCATCACAAGGACCAGGTGGGCGAACTGGACGGCATCCTGAAGCACACGCAGATGTGCAAGAAACCAACAGCCATCCTCATGGATGCCAGCTTCTGGGGGTCTGCAGCATGATCCGGCACGACATTCTGAAAGAGCTGATACCGGTCATCAGCGATCATCTCGTGGTCTGCAATATCGGCCTGCCGAGCCAGGAGCTGCATATGCTCGATGACCAGCCGAGCAATTTCTACATGCTCGGCACCATGGGGCTGGCTTCGTCCATCGGACTTGGCGTGGCGATGGCGCAGAAGGACAAGGTCATTGCCATTGACGGCGACGGCTCGGTACTGACCAACCTCGCGACGCTGTCGACCATCGCCAACAATCCGTGCGGTAACTTCATCCTGCTGATCATCGATAACGGCAGCTACGGCTCAACCGGCGACCAGGCGACCTACGCGGGCATGAAGACCTCGCTGACCGCGGTCGCAGAGGCCTGCGGCTGCGAGAACGTGGTCGAGTGTTCGGCCGAGGACACCGTTGATACGGTCAAGACCGCTCTGGCCGGCGACGAGATGACGGTCATCATCTCCAAGTGCCAGTCCGGTAATGTCCCGGTGCCGGTGATCGAGATCGATCCGGTGGTTATCCGGCAGCGCTTCATGGACGAGATCGCGAAGCGCCCGGCCAATCAGTAGGAACACCCCCCATGGGCAAGAAGCTGAGCACGGACCAGATCGAGGCCTATGAGCGTGACGGCTACCTGTCGCCGGTGAACATCTTCTCCGAGGAGGAGGCCGCGGACTTGCGCGCGCGGTTGGAAGAGGCCGAAGCCAGGTGGCCGGAGGCCTTTGCGGGCGCCGCGCGGAACAATGCCCATTACAACATCAAGGTTCTGGACGAGATCGTTCACCACGAGACTCTTGTGGACGCCGTTGAAGATCTGATCGGGCCGGATATCCTGTGTTACGGCTCGGTATTGTTCATCAAGGAACCGCGCGATGCGGGCTTTGTCAGCTGGCATCAGGATGCCCGCTACATGGGCCTTGAACCCTACAGCGGCGTCACCGCGTGGGTGGCGCTGTCCCCGGCGACCGTGGAAAGCGGTTGCATGCGCATGATCCCCGGCAGCCACAAGGAGGTCATCCACGAGCACACGGACACATTCGGCGAGGACAACCTCCTGACCCGCGGGCAGGACATTGTCGGTCTTGATGAAAGCCGGGCAGTCGATACGCCGCTGCGTCCCGGACAGGTGTCCTTCCACAGCATGCGCACCGCCCACTGCTCCAACCCCAATCGCAGCGACGACCGGCGGATTGGCGTTGCCATCCAGTGCTACATGCCGCCTGACGTCCGGCAGACCCTGGCAAAAACTCATGCCCAACTGGTGCGAGGGAAGGATCCGTTCGGCCACTTTGCCGAGGCGCCCCGGCCTGCGGCCGACATGGCGCCGGAGAGCGTGTCGCTCCGCGACGAGGTCAACGCGGCCTGGTCCGAGATCCTCTACGCCGGAGCGGAAAAGCGCCGGAACCTCTGATGCGGGATGTGCTCCAAGTGGAGTGCTGAAGGCTACTTGTCGGCGATCATCGCGCCGAATTTGGCTTCGGCGCACAACTTGCCTTCCACGCGCGCTTCGCCACGGAATTTCCAGACGGTGCCGCGCGACTGGGTCTTTTCCACGTGGATATGAAGGGCATCGCCCGGCGTCACCGGACGGCGGAAGCGGGCATCCTCGATGGTCATGAAGTAAACGACCTTGCCTTCCACCTCATCCCCGAGCGCGTCGACGGCGACGATGGCTGCTGTCTGGGCCATGGCTTCCACGATCAGCACGCCGGGCATCACGGGGAGGCCGGGGAAATGCCCCATGAAGTGCGGTTCGTTCATGGTGACGTTCTTCAGGCCGACAGCGCTCTCGCCTCGGTTGATCTCCAGGATCCGGTCCACGAGCAGGAACGGATAGCGGTGCGGGATCATTTCCATGATCCGCGTGATGTCCAGAGGACTGACCTTATTTTCGCTCATCTCAGCTCTCCCGGGCTCCGCCGCCCCACCTGGCCAGCGCGCCGATTACGTTGGTCACAATCCTTGCAGCCGTGATGCCGGCCGTGCCGAGAACATCCCTCTCGGGAACGAACTCTATCATGTCGAACGCCACCAGGTTCGTGCGTTGCGCAACCGCATGAATGAGCTTGATTGTCTGCGTGAAGCCCAAGCCTCCCGGCGTCGGCGCCATGACCGCCGGCATGATCCCGGCATCAAGCGCATCGCAATCAAGGGTGATGGCGCAATTTGCGCCGTCCGGGATGTGGCGCAAGACGGCATCCAACCCGTCGGAATCGATCGTGCGGGCGGTGACGATTTCTGCACCCCAGTCGCGGGCGATCATCACCTCTTCCCGTCGCGCCGATCCGAGGCTCCTGATGCCTGCCTGAACGATGCGCTCCACGTGGTCCATTTCCGATGCACGGCGCATGGTGCTGGAGAATCCGAACGGTTCGCCGCGTCGTTCATCCCGCCAGTCAATATGAGCGTCGATCTGCAGGATTGTCAGGGGGCCGCGGGGTGCGAGTGCTTCCAGGAACGGAATGGGGGTTGAGTCATCGCCGCCCAGCATGATGGGCACGGCACCGGACGCGACAATCCCGCTGGCGGCCTCGCGGATCTGCTCACGGTTGCCGGGTCCGTCATCCGGGCTCGTTTTCAGATTGCCGGCGTCTGCTGCCACGAAGCTGCTGTCGTTGAGAAGCGGGCCGTCCAGGTCAAAGTCCCAATGATGCTCCCAGCCGACATCCTCTGCCAGAGCCTCCCGCAGAGCATCCGGTGCGGAGGCGAACGGGGTGTTGGCGATCCCGTCATAGGGCGTGCCATGCGGCGCGCCGAAGAGAACAGCGTCGGCCTTCGGAGCCTGTGCTGCGGGACGTGTTCCGAAGAAGGGCGAGCGGGCAGGTTCGAACATGATCGTCAGTTCCGGTTGCGCGGTGGCGGGTTGCCTGCCTTGTGTCGCCCCATGCCGCGGCTGTCAAATGGCAACTAATCAGAATGCTGATTGTTGAGCCGATCGTGGTACTCGCGGATGTCGGCCGGCCAGGTGCTCTTGATGTAGGACAGAACGGCTATGATTTCGGCATCACTCAGAGTGCCGTCATAGGCAGGCATGTCGCTTTCGTAGTTCTCGCCTGCAAACTTTTTCAGTCCGAACTTGGTCAGCTCGAACAGGAGGTGATCAGCGTGGTGCCACGTGTGGCCCTTCTCATCGTGGGGTGGAGCGGGCAGGCGTCCACTCTCCTTTCGCTGGCGCCAGTTGGGTTCACCCTCCAGATTGGCCCCGTGACAGGAGGCGCAATGCTCCTTGTAAACGGCCTGTCCTCTTGCCGTGACCGTTCCGTCTTCCGGCATCAGGACGGTGGCGCCGGCTGCCGAGGGCAGGATGAGTGCCGCTAGAGCGGCTGCGATGAGCTTTGATCTGTCCATTTTCCCGGCCCGTGATGGTCTAGTTGATGCCGTTGTGCCGCTGAACTTCGCGGACGAACGAGATGATATGCTCGACCTGCCTGGTCGAGACATCGGCAATTGGCGGCATGTTGCCAAAACTCCAGTGATGCGCACGGACCCCTGTCTTCACGGCAAGGCGGAACGTGTGGTCGCCATGATGACCCGGTTCGTAGATCTTGTGGATCAGGGGAGGGCCGGCGTCGGAGCCTGAACCGTCCTGGCCGTGACAGGCGGCGCAGATGGAATTGAATGTGGTTCGGCCGGCGGCCGCGTCGGCGGAAAGGCGAGGGACCGAGACGTTGATCACGCCCTCCCTCTGACTGCTGTGTGTGACCAGAAACACCGCCGCGCCGAGAGCCAGTGCTCCCAGTGCAAGGAGGGTTCCAGTTCTGCGGATCGCCATTCTGCTCGAGAACCTTGAGTGAGAGTTTGGAGACGGACGCGTAGCGCTTCCAGTCGAAGGAAGGTCAAGCTGCGATCGTGTTTCCAGAACCACTTTCCGGCTGCAAGGTCGGGCGTGGTCATGTAAAGACCGTTTACATGAGCTGGAGCAAACGCAGAGGCGGGGACGAAAAGCGCGGATACCACCACGGTAACCTGCGTGAGACCCTCATTGAGGCGGCGCTCGATCTGATCAGCAAGAAGGGCGCATCGGGCTTTACCTTCGCGGAGGCGGCGCGCTGGGCGGGCGTCAGTCCCGGTGCACCCTACCGGCACTTCAAGGACCGGGACGAACTGATTGCCGATGTCGCGATCCGCGGATTTGAAGCGTTTGCAGCCCGCCTGGAGAAGGCCTGGAACGGGGGCAAGCCTGATCCCTATGCCGCTCTTCAGGCCACGGGGCGGGCCTATCTGGAGTTCGCCCGGCGCGAACCCGCATACTATTCGGCCATGTTTGAAGCCGGGCTGCCGCCCAATCTCAGCACGGAGTTGTCGGACGCAGGCGACAAGGCGTTCAACGTGTTGGTGGATGCCTGCGAGGTGCTGGTGGCAGACCTTCCCCGCGACAAACCGCGGCCTCCAGCCAAGATGGTGGCGCTTCATATCTGGAGTGTGAGCCACGGTATCGCCTCGCTTTTTGGCCGCGGTGACGAGGCGCGGCGGGCTCTGCCCATGCCGCCCGAAGACCTGCTGGAGGCCGCAATTCTCATATATCTTGATGGGTTAGGCGCCGAGCGCGGATAAATCTGCACCCTGCAGCGAAGAATTTTTCTTCTTTCCACCGTCTCCCTCTTGACACATGGCAGGCGAATTGCCAGCTATGTAAATGTAAATAACATTTACATGAGGCTAGGATGGAACTCGCACAACGGATCGACGGTTACGGAAAGGCTGGGTGGATCACCCTTATGGTGGTGAGCTTCATCATCTTCTGGCCGGTCGGACTCGCAATCTTGGGATACATGCTTTGGAGTGGACGAATGGGATCTTGGAAAAATAGAGCAATGAGCGCACCCGGGCGCTGGTACAACGCAGGTTCAAACGGCGGCGGCGCAATGAGCTGCTCGCGCCACCGCAGCCGCCGCTTCGGTCTGAAGGAGACCGGCAACGCGGCCTTCGATGAGTACCGCGAGCAGACGCTGCAACGGCTGGAAGACGAACAGCAGGAGTTTCAGGACTTCCTCGAGCGCCTGCGCCAGGCCCGCGACAAGGAAGAGTTCGACCTCTTCATGAAGGAGCGCAAGACCACGACGGTCAAGCCCGAGGCCCCGGAAGCGCCGGAAGACCCGGCTCCCCAGCCCGCCGCCTGATCTTTGAAACCTCCCGTGGCCGGGGCGCCCCTGGCCGCATCATCAGCGAGCGCCAACATGCCCGGTCCAGTGCCGGGCATGTCTGGTTTTGAGCACTTCGGGCGAAACACTCCTGTAACAGACGTAACCGACCGGGAAATCGCCAAGCAATCCGGACGCAGCATTGTCTCCTCAAACGCAAACCTGATTGAGGAGAATTCCCATGCTTCGCAAGTTCCTAATGTCCGTATCGCTCGTGGCCCTGATCGGCAGTGCCGCCCATGCGGCAACGCCGCCTGCGGACAACGCCATCAAGGCCGCCCTCTATGATATCGGGCGGGCCGAGAGCCAGAGTGCCAGGCTTAGCGCCGGCCGCAAATCCGCCATTGCCCGTGTGAAACGCATGGTCGAGGCGGCGCGGGCACAGCTCAAGAGGTCCAGCCACAAGGACGATGCCTCCTGGAAAGAGGCCGAGACCCGCCTGAAGACGATAGAGAGGAAAATCGCCGCGGTGGCAGGTGCCGGCGCAGCGCAAACGCCCTCTGCACCACAGTCCACGCTCAGCCGCCGGGAGCTCTCTCTTGCCCAGTCGCTCGCCCGCCAGGCCGTCAACTCCATCAAAGAAGTGCGCAAGGTTGAGATTGCCGAGTTTCAGCAGGAGCGGATCCGGAAATACTATCGCCAGCGGGTCATGAACCTGGCCGGCCAGTTCAAGTCCATCAGCAAGAAGGACGATCCGGCCGCCATCGCCGCGCATCAGCAGATTGTACAGCTCGCCCGGATTGTCGGCGAGGCCGAGCAGGCGGCGGCGCAGCAGCTTGCGGCCCTCGGCGATGTGAAGGGCAGATTTGCTGAAGTCGAGGCCCGTTACAATCGCCTTCGCCTGCCGCAGGTGCCG
>JBCCEL010000272.1:0-8098 GCA_039030315.1 Pseudomonadota bacterium | reverse complement strand
GTCGACAACATCCGCCGCGACCCGGAATATCTCGACATCGTCGACCGGATCTGGGCATCCCTGCGCAGCTACGTGGAGTAGGCAGCCGATGCGCGTCTTCGGATATCAGCTGCCGGCCATGTCCTCACTCCTACTGTGGGGACTGCTCTGGGAGATCATCGGCCGGGCCGGGGTCACGTTCTTCGTCCCTCCCCTCTCCGACGTTATCGTCACCCTGTACAACGTCATTGGCACACCCGCTTTCCTCAAGGCCCTGTCAGAGACCGCCTACGCCTTCTGCGTCGGTGTTCTGTGCGCCGTCGTCATCGGCGTGCCCACCGGCATCCTGATGGGAAAGACGAGGCTGCTGGATGAACTGCTGCTGCCCTGGGTCAACATCTTCCTCAGCGCGCCCCTTACCGCACTCGTTCCGGTGCTTATGGTGCTCTTCGGCTTCGGCATGAAGTCGATCATCATCACCACCACCCTCTTTGCCATCTGGATCATTATCCTGAACTCGCGCGCAGGCGTCATGCAGATCAACCGGTCCCTCGTCGAGATGGCTCATTCCTTCGGCGCCACCCCGCTTGATGCCTTCACGAAAATCTACTTCTGGGCCGCCCTGCCGGAGATCCTCGGCGGTGTCCGCATCGGCATCATTCGGGCGGTCAAGGGCGTCATCATTGGCCAGCTACTCATTTCCATCGTCGGCTTCGGCGCCCTCTTCGAGCTCTACTCGAACAACTTCCTCATGAAGCATTTCTGGGCCGTCCTCATTGTTCTCTTCGCCATGGCCTTCACGATCTCGGAGTTCCTCGCCTATCTGGAACGCCGGGTGAGTTACTACGCGGCCAAGCGATAGCAGCTCGCTTAGTTTCTGATTTTGTAATTTCAAATCAAAACTTCATAAAATAATGATTTCCAAAAGCAACGCAGAACGGCAGAGTGTGCGCCCTTGCTGCTGAACAGGGTCCGCCATGTCTATCGAGCACACAGACACTCTCGTTGTCGGGGCCGGCCAGGCCGGCGTGGCCATGAGCGAGCATCTGAGCGCGGCCGGCGTGCCCCATATCGTCCTGGAGAAAGACCGGATCGCAGAACGCTGGCGCACCGGACGCTGGGATTCCCTGGTTGCGAACGGGCCGGCCTGGCACGACCGGTTTCCGGGCCTGGAATTCACCGGCACAGCTCCGGACGCCTTCGCCTCCAAGGACCGCGTCGCCGAATACTTCGTGGAGTACGCGGATAAGATCAACGCACCGATCCGCTGCGGTGTGGAAGTGACGAAAGTTATACCGAACGCCGGCCGGCCGGGCTTCCGGGCTGAGACCTCAAACGGCGTCATCGAAGCCAGCAACGTGGTCGCCGCGACCGGACCGTTTCAACGCCCGGTCATCCCCCCAATCGTCCCGGATGATGCCGGAGTGACGCAGCTCCACTCCGCCGATTACCGCAATCCCGGCCAGCTGCCGGACGGCGGTGTACTGGTAGTTGGCGCCGGTTCCTCAGGCGTCCAGATCGCGGACGAACTCCAGCGCGCCGGACGCAAGGTCTACCTCTCGGTCGGACCGCACGACCGGCCGCCGCGCACCTATCGCGGACGCGACAATGTGTGGTGGCTCGGGGTCCTGGGAAAGTGGGAGATGGTGACACCGAGGCCCGGCACCGAGCACGTGACCATCGCGGTCAGCGGCGCCCGAGGAGGCGAGACCATCGATTTCCGCCGTCTGGCCAACGAGGGTATCACGCTCGTCGGCCTGACGCAGGGTTTTAGCAACGGCACGATCACTTTCGCGCCCGACCTTGCAGAAAACATTGCACTCGGGGATGCAAACTATCTCTCCGTGCTGGATGAAGCCGATGCCTATGTTGCCCGCAACGGGCTTGACCTGCCGGAGGAACCTGAGGCCAGGGAGATCGGGGCCGATCCCGGCTGCGTGACCGACCCTCTTCTGGAGCTGAACCTCTCCGCCGCCGGAATCTCCACCATTTTGTGGGCTACGGGCTATACCGCCGACTATGGATGGTTGCAGGTCGATGCCTTTGACGAGAACGGCAGGCCGCAGCACCAGCGCGGAATCTCTTCGGAGCCCGGCATCTACTTTCTTGGACTGCCCTGGCTCTCCCGCCGCGGTTCCTCGTTCATATGGGGCGTCTGGCACGACGCAAAATTTCTCGCAGACCAGATCTCGATCCAGCGCGATTACCTGGCCTATCCCGGTTGAACGGGAGGCCGGCATGCTCCCAAGCGGCCAGCCACTCAGCGCGACGCCCGCGCTTCCTCCAGCAGCCAGTTGCGAAAGGCTTTCACTCTGGGCTGCTCGCCCAGGTCCTTTGCGCTGAGCAGATAGAAGGCGAAACTGAGAGGGGTATCCAGGTGCCGGGCGAACGGCCTGACCAAACGCCCGGCGGCCAGGTGATCGGCCGCCAGAACATCGCCGATCAGGGCCACGCCCTGACCATCGATCGCGGCCTCCACCGCCATCCCCTCAACGGTAAAGAGCGGTCCGCGCGACGGTTCGATATCCCTGAGGCCCGCAGCCATCAGCCACATGCGCCAGCTGGCCCGGGCATCCTTCCAGTCGACATGCAGCAGCGTGTGGTATCGCAGATCCTCCGGCGTGCGGAGGGGATGTTCGCCGCCCTGCAGCGCCGGACTGCAGACGGGCGTATTCGACTGGCCGAACAGATAGTCCGCTCGCACCCCGGTATATCCTCCCGGGCCGTAGCGCAGGGCGACATCGGCCTCGCCACGCGCGACATCGGCCAGCCGGTCGGTGCCGTCAAGGCGGATCTCGATGTCCGGATGCAGGTTCCGGAAGCGCTCCAGCCTCGGCACCAGCCACATCGCCCCCAGGGAAGGACTGACGCTGACCGTCAGAAGACTGCTTTCAACGTGAGCACGCATCTGCTCAACGCCTCTGGCAAGGGCTTCGAAGCCATCACGGATCTGCGGAAGGGCCGCCTGACCGGCATTGGTCAGCCGCAGCGCCCGGGGCAAGCGGCGGAATAATGGGACCCCCAGCAGTTCTTCCAGAGCCTTGATCTGATGGCTGATGGCGGCCGGTGTGACATTCAGTTCTGCGGCAGCCCTGGTGAAGCTCAAATGCCGCCCGGCCGCTTCAAAGGCCTTGAGCGCGTTCAGGGGCGGAAGAGCACTGGCCATTGCATATACCTTAGAAATTCTAACAGCATTGCTGAAATCTTGTCGTTTGTCGAGGTCGATAGAACCTTTTATTTCTCAGCACTATCGAACCGGAAACAGACAGCGAAATCCTGAAGCTTCCAGTTTCTTCGATCAAATTTTTCTCTTCCAAAAGCTATGGCAGCGAACCGAAGCAGCTTCATGGGACACCGCTCACATACGGACTACTATGCCGGCATCGGGCTGATCGTGGCCGCGGCCCTCGCCTACAGCACGGCCGGCCTGTTCACAAAGGGCGTCGAGGCCGGCGCTTGGGCGGTGATTTTCTGGCGGGGGGTGTTTGCCTCGGGCCTGAGCGCCGTCTGGACGGTGAGCCGCGGAGAATTCCGGCGCAACTTTCTTCGGATGGGGCGTAGCGGCTGGGCCGTCGCCGTGGTGGGCGCACTCGGCACGGCGGCATTCATTCCGGCCTTCAAACTCACATCCATTGCGAACGTATCGCTGATCTACGCGATCTCTCCGCTCATCGCCGCTGTGCTGGCGTGGTTTGCGATCGGAGAAAGAGCCTCCGCCAGGACCCTGGCCGGATGTTTCGGCGCACTCATCGGGGTCGGCATCATCGTATACGGTTCCCTCGGCACGAGCAGCATCTACGGCGACGGGCTGGCACTGTGCATGACGGCGGCCATGGCCTCGATCATGGTGATCTACCGGATGGCGCCGGAGACACCGGGAGCCGGACCGACGGCGATGCAGTCCGTGCTTCTGCTGCCGGTTTCAGCCATGCTGGGCGCTCCGCTGTCCGTGGCGTTTGCCGAGATCGTGCTGCTGGCGGCGTTCGGACTGCTTTTCGCCATAGCGTCGGTGACGCTGGCAGAGGGTTCAAAGCGCGTTCCCTCAGGACAGACGGCTCTCATCAGTTCCCTGGAAACGCCTCTTGCGCCGGTCTTTGCATTCCTGATCTTCGCGGAGGTGCCCGGTACGGCAACCGTTCTCGGCGGCACCGCCGTGCTCATCGCGGTGCTGCTCTGCATCGGCCAGGAAAAGTAAAAACGGTTCCTGGCCGGACTACTGCCTAGTCCACCGCCCCTTCTTCAGGGTCCACGGCCGGATCCACCTCCGGATAGACAGGGTAGACCCCGTGCACCCGGCCGAGCTGCTGGGTAAGGCCGAGGACGGCGTCCATATTGGGCGTTTCGACATCGACCAGCCGGCCCATTTCCACGACCGCGGCCAGAAGGGCGTCGAGTTCGATGGCGCGTCCTTTCTCGAAGTCCTGCAGCATCGAGGTGCGGTGGGCACCGACCTTGGCGGCGCCGTTGATGCGGCGTTCCACATCGACCCGGAAGTGTACGCCGATACGCCGGCCCACGGTCTCCGCCTCCACCATCATGGCCCGGGCGAGGGCCCGGGTGCCCGGATCGGTCGCAACCACGTCCAGCGTGGCCCGGGTCAGCGTGGAAATCGGGTTGAAGCACAGATTGCCCCAGAGCTTCAGCCAGATGTCGTTGCGGATCTCCGGATAGATGCGCGGGGAAAGGCCGCCCTTCTCCATCACGTCCGCCAGTTTCTGTGTCCGCTCGGTTTCGGAGCGGTCGGGCTCGCCGAGACCGAAGCGGTCGCCATAGATGTGCTTGATCACGCCGGGCTCGGTAATCTCCGCGGCCGGATACACGGTGCACCCGATGATCCGTTCCGGCCCGATGGCCTGCCATTGCCGGTCGCCCGGATCCACGCTTTCGATACGCAGGTTCGCGTACTGGCCCTCAAAGCCGTAGAAATACCACCAGGGCACGCCGTTCTGGGACGTGACGACGGCCGTGTTCTCGCCCAGAAGCGGCGTCATCTGTTCGGCCACTTCCCAGGCCTGGTGCGCCTTCAGGGCAATGATGACATAGTCCTGCGGTCCCAGTTCCTCCGGATTGTCGGTCGCCGTCATGCGGGCGTGCTTCTCGCCGTCCTTGAACTTGACCGTCAGGCCCTTTTCCCTGATCGCCGCCAGATGAGGCCCGCGCGCGATAAGCGAGACATCCGCCCCGCCTTCCTGCAGCATCAGACCAAGGTAGCCGCCGATGGCGCCGGCACCGTAAACACAGATTTTCATGACTGCCCCTTCGAATACACGAATACGTCCCACTTGGAGTGCACCATCGCGCATCTGAACGCGCGGTCAATGATCGAAGATGACGCAGGGGTGAAGAGCCGAGGGGTTAGGCTGCGCTTGGCGCCGTGGCGTTCACTTCGGGATCCACATACGCTTCGAACTTGCGGAAGTTGTCCTGGAACATGGCCACAAGCTTTGCCGCTTGCTCGTCATAGGCGCCACCGTCGGCCCAGGTATCGCGCGGGCTGAGCAGGCCTGAATCGACCCCATCCAGCTCAAGCGGCACCTCGAAGCCGAAGAACGGGTCCTTGCGCATCGGCGCATCGTCAAGTTTGCCGTCCAGCGCCGCATTGAGCAGAGCGCGCGTGGCCTTGATCGGCATGCGCGATCCCGTGCCGTAGGCACCCCCAGTCCAGCCGGTATTGACAAGCCAGCAGGTGGCGCCGTGCCGGGCAATCAGATCCCGCAGCAGATTGCCGTACACACTTGGATGACGCGGCATGAACGGTGCACCGAAGCAGGTAGAAAAGGTCGCTTGCGTCCCTGCCACGCCCTTTTCGGTTCCGGCCACCTTGGCGGTGTAACCGGACAGGAAGTGGTACATGGCCTGGCTCGGTGTGAGCCGGGCGATCGGCGGCATTACGCCGAAGGCATCAGCCGTCAGCATGATGACATTTCTTGGATGCGGCCCCACCGCGGTTTCGCTGGCATTGGGGATGAAGTGCATCGGATAGGCCACCCGGCCGTTCTCGGTGAGCGATCCGTCATCAAAATCCGGAACACCTGTTTCCGGGTCGACGACCACGTTCTCCAGAATGGATCCCCAACGCTGGGTGGTGGCATAAATCTCCGGTTCGGCCTCTTCCGACAACCGGATGGTCTTCGCGTAGCAACCGCCTTCGAAGTTGAAGATTCCATCCTCGGACCAGCCGTGCTCGTCATCCCCGATCAGCGTGCGCGCCGCATCGGACGAAAGCGTGGTCTTGCCGGTGCCCGACAGGCCGAAAAACAGCGCCGAGTTGCCGTCCTGTCCCACATTGGCCGAGCAATGCATGGGCATTACGCTCTTGGCCGGCAGGAAGTAGTTAAGCGCGCCAAATACGGATTTCTTGGTCTCGCCGGCATATTCGGTGCCACCGATCAACACGAGCCCTTCCGAAAGACTGGCCGCGATCACCGTCTCCGAGCGGCATCCGTGACGATTCGGGTCTGCCCGAAAGCTCGGCAGGTTGATCACCGTCAGCTCCGGAGCAAAATCCGCAAGCTCCGCCAGTTCGGGCCGGCGCAGGAGATAGCGGATAAAGAGCGTGTGCCAGGCGAATTCGGCCACAACGCGCACTCTGATCCGATGGCGCGCATCGGCACCGCCGTGGAGATCCTGGACGAACAGCTCCATGCCTTCGGAATGGGCGATGAAATCCTGTTGCAGCTGTGAGAAATGTTCAGGCGACATCGCCTTGTTGTTGTCCCACCAGACCGCATCTTCGGTCTCGCCATCGCGGACAATGTACTTGTCCTGCGCCGACCGGCCGGTGTGCTGACCGGTGGTCACCGCCAGCGCCCCCTTGTCGGTCGCGACGCCTTCGCCCCGCTTCAGGGACTCTTTGTACAGTTCCTCGTCGGAGAGGTTCCACAAGGCATGCTCAAGGCCAGTCAGGCCGGGTTGGTCCAGGCCATGGCTGCTGATAACCGTGCCACTCGATCGCACGTTGCCGCTCCCTTCAGGATCCCACTCACGACAATTTCGTGACGGTTATAACCCATGGACCGGAACAAACCACCCAATCTGAGAGGTTGAGCACAGGATTCCATGATGCGAGATAGAGTGCCAAAACGCCCAAAGGCCTAGCAATTCTGCGGGAGTCGATCCTCTTCGACCTAAGTAGGGCGGCACTCTGCCGCTTGCGGATCAGACGAGGGAGAGCAGCAACAGGCAACGACCGGCACAGCGCCGCCATGCAGGAGTGCCGGCGAGGTCAGGAACCGGTCATCAATCTGCTGACACCTTCCCGGTCCATTCGCTCCGCTCCAACACGTAGTCCACGTGCGGCAGGTCGGCATCGCTGGACTGACTATAGCGCCGCGAACGGCCGACCTCCCGGAATCCGATCTTCGCAAGAACCCGCCCCGACGCAGGGTTTGCCGCAAAGTGGCCAGACAGAACTTTCTGGACTGAAAGATCGCGGAAGGCATGCGCCACGACCGCGCTTGCCGCCTCGGTGGCATAGCCCCGCCCCCAGTGCTTTTCGCCGAACCAGTACCCGAGCTCCACGACCGATTCCCGCTCAAGCGGCTGCAGGCCGACAAAGCCAAGAAGGACAGCATCGCTCTTTCTCGCGACCCGCCAATTGGGCTCGGCCGGCACCACCTCTTCCAGAAAGTACTCAGCATCTCCGGGCCCATACGGATACGGCAGGCGGGCTAGGTTGCGAACGACGGCAAAGTTGTTTGCCAGGCGCACGATCTCAGGAATGTCGGCTGTGCAAGGAGCGGAAAGGTCAAGGCGTTCCGTTGATAGGGGCGCAATCTGCATTTCGGTCGCTTCTGATGAGACTTAAACGAAGGTAAGTCACCGTCGGCACTTCCGCGGGTGCGCGGCAGATCAGGGCCGTGGCCCAATGCTGATCAGCCAGACTTCGAAGCCGCAATACCAGCCTCAGTTCGCGTACAGCACCCGAGTACAGGCATCGGGCAGGTCTTTCAGGGTAACGATCCTGGGCTTCCACTTCTTCTTCGGCTTCTTGACCTTCTTTTTCTTCTTCGGCTTGGGCTTCTTCCACGGCGAATCGCCCATCCAGTAGGCCAGGTTGGCCTTGCAGTCGTCGGAGCGCGGCGCAAGTTTCTGGTCGCGGCAACCCTTCACATCTCCC
>JBCCEL010000271.1:0-8106 GCA_039030315.1 Pseudomonadota bacterium | reverse complement strand
TCCGGTCTGATCTCAAATCCGTGGCCGAGGGGCCCCAGAACATTGAAGGCATCGCCTTTGCGCAGTCCGGCCATGGCCGCCGTGCCCTCTCCGGCAATTTTGTAGAGGAAGTGCAGTTCCTCCTTGTCCGGATAAAACCCATAAATGCTCATGGGCCGCCGCAGATAGGGTTGGTGAGCGCCTCGCTCGGGGCACTTCAGGTGAAAGAACTGACCGGGTTGGCAATCCAGAATGGCACGCGGCGCATCCAGAATGAGCAGGCGATAATCCTCGTTGACCGCGTCGTTGGATCGAACGATGCAGGTTGCTTCCAGGATCAGCGGATGAGGGCTCACCGGCCCGGACTGTTGCTGTTGAAGGGGCAATGCCATCAGCCTGCGCCTCCCGGGCCGAAAATCAGGTTTGGCACGAACAGCGAGATGCTGGGCACATAGGTGATGATCAGAAGAACAACTATGTTGGCCGCGACAAAGGGCCAGACCCCGCGAATGATGGTTATGACCGGTTTTTCCAGAGTCGAGGAGGCCACAAAAATGTCCAATCCGAAGGGCGGCGTGATCATACCGAGGCTGATATTGAGCGTGACAATCATGCCGAAATGGATGGGGTCGACTCCCAGTGACGTTGCCACGGGGTAAAGGGGCGGGACCAGGATCAACAGGGCCGAATTGGGGTCGATGAACATGCCGGCGATGAGAAAGCAGACATTGACGACGAGCAGGAATGTGATCGGGCCAGCATCAATCGAGGCCAGAAAGTCGGCAATATGAGTCGGAACCTGGGCCAGCGTGATGAAGAAGGACAGAACACCGCCCATCGCCAGCAGGATGAAGATCACGGCGGTTGAAATGGCAGCCTGCTCGGTGACGTCGATCAGCTTGCCAAGGGTAATGTCGCGGAAGACAAGCCCTTCAACGACAATGGCATAGACCACGCTGACCGCAGCAGCCTCCGTCGGTGTGAAGTATCCTGAATAGATGCCGCCGAGGATGATCACCGGCATACCCAGCGCCCAGCCCGCTGCCTTGAAGGCATCCCATTTTTCCTTGGCCGATGTGCGGTCCGATCGTTTGAGGCCGCTTCTGCGCGCCTCCCAGGCGACGAGGATGGCAAAGGCCAAACCGAGCACCAGGCCGACCGCCAGTCCACCGGCAAAAAGCCGGGCGATTGAGGAGCCGGTCATCCAGCCATAGATGATGAAGGTGATCGATGGCGGGATGAGCAGGGCCGTCTCCGCACTGGCCACCAGCAGGCCGAGGCTGAAGCGGTCGGAAAAGCCGCTTGCTCGCATTTCCGGATAGACCATGCGTCCCATCGCGGCGACCGTTGCCGGGGCCGATCCAGAAACAGATCCGAAGGCCATGGACCCGCCAATCACGGTGTGACCCATGCCGCCGGCTGTGTGCCCGATCAGTGTCTTGATCAGGCCGGTCAAGCGCTTGGCGATTTGCCCGGATCCCATGAGCTGCGCGGCGAGAATGAAGAAGGGAATGGCAAGCAATGTGGTGTGATTGATCCCGCCCAAGGTCTTCTGAATGAACACCAGATCGGGCATGTTGCCATAGAAGATGGTCTTGGTGGCCAGGGCAGGGATGCCCAGTACCAGAAACATCTCAAAGCCGAGCACCAGCAGGAAGACGGCAAGAATGACGATGAGGAAGAGCATCAGACGTGTTCCCCACCCATGTCGCCCTGGTCCTCATCAGCCTTGGAAAATCGGTCAATGATGCCGAAAAAACTCAGGGCATACCGAAGGCCCAGCAGCGAGAAGCCGACAACGGGCGCGGCATAGATCCAACCCATGGGAATGTTGAGCGTGGGACTGCGCTGGCCGGTCTGGAGCACAAAGATGATCAGGTTCCAGGCCAGGTAAGCCATGTAGCCGGAAAACAGGACCCCGGTCAGATCGATCAGTTTGAGGACGGGCGTGCGATAGCGATCCGGCATCGCGTTGCGCACCGTGTCGATGCTGACATGCCGGCCCCGCTCCAGGGCAATTCCGAGGGCGCCGAACACCAGAAAGATGTTCATCAGGCGGACGGCTTCTTCAATCCAGGCAAACTGGCTGGCCAGGCTGCCGCCGATCTCTCGCGTCACCACGTTCAGGAAGAACAGAGCGACCATGGCGAGGAAGACCGTGACCAGAAAGATGCGTTCAACGCGCCTTAAGAGAGACAAGGCAGCCATGGGAATCCCCGAATAGCGTTGGCGGAGTGACAAAGGAGCTTGCGGCGGCGATTGCGCCGCCGCAAGCGCGTCGTACGCGGCTCAGATCAGTTGGCGCCGCCGGCGCTGGTTTCGTAGATCTCGATCAGATCCTGGCCGGCCTGTCCGGCGCGGTCGATGTAGGCGGCGCGGGCCTTGTCGTACATTTTCTCGCGCAGTGCCTGCTTCTCCTCCGGGCTTGCAACCCGGACATTGATATCGCTTTCCTTGATCGAATTGAGGGCGGCCTCGACAGCCCCGGACTTATGTTCGCGGAGTTCGGGAATGACCTCCTGGAAGGCCGCGACGATGATCTCGCGATAATTCTCAGGCAGGTTTTGCCACCAGTTCGGGTTGAACAGGACAACATCCTCCATGGCACCATGGTCGGAGACAACGAGATAGTCCTGCACTTCGTGGAACTTCATGCGCAAAATGGTATCGAGGGGGTTCTCCTGACCGTCGACCACGCCGGTCTGCAGCGAGGTGTAGAGTTCGCCGAAGGGCAGGGCGATCGCCGAGGCGCCGAGCGCGTCGAACTGCTCGATCAGGATCTTGGAATCCATGACCCGGAACTTCTGGCCATCGAAGGACGAGATGTCATCGAGGGGCTTGCGTGAGGTAAAATTCTTGCGGCCATTGGGCCACAAGGCCACGCCGACGACCCCCTTTTCGCTGAACGAATCGAGAAGCGCCTGACCAAACGGACCCTCGCGAACCTCCTGGGCGCGGTCCTCATCGTCCGGCAGGAGAAACGGGATATCGAGAACCGACACGACCGGATTGAAGCCACCAAGGAAAGCAGCCGGGGACACCGTCGCTTCGATCACACCCAGCTGCACGCCTTCGGTCATCTCCCGCTGATTGCCGAGCTGGGCCTGGGGAAAGATCTGAAATTCGACCGCGCCATCGGTTCGCTCGGCGACCAGATCAGCGACCTTCTCAAGATGAATGTGGCGGGATTGCTGTGGTGATTCCAAGTGTCCAATATTTGCCGAAAATTCGGCAGAAAAACTTTGCGTGTTGATCGAAACGGACGCTGCAAAGACTGTCGCGGCGACCAAAGCAGTGCGATGACATGACCGGATTTTCATTCCATTCTCCCGCATTATGATGTGACTTGCGCCAGTCTACGTGCCATCTGTCGCATAGTCAAGAATAATCTCAAAATTGAGAATTTTCTCATAATTTTCGAAAATGCAAGACGAATTGCGAATTTGGGACGAGCGTGGTATGCAATCGTCGGACAGGGGACTTAAACCATGTTTGGGACAGGATGGAACAGGCGATTGCCATTGAGGATATTGGCCAGCGGCTGAAGGCCTTCCGTCTCGGCGCCGGACTGACGCCGGAGGAGCTGGCGAGCCGGGCCGGTGTCTCCAGAGCCGCCATTTATCGCTACGAATCGGGGCAACCGCCCAAGGTCGACACGCTCAGCAAGATCGCCGATCTGCTTGAGGTCTCGCTGCCCACACTGCTCGGCGCCGGGGTCGAGTACATCGCCTCGGCCGTCGCCTTCTTTGAGCGTATGCGGCAATTGGAGGAGGATGTGGATCAGATCTGCGTCCTGTTCGGCCCTGTCTCCTACCTCCTGACCACGGACCGCTTCGACGAGACCCTGCCGGACGTCTTGCGCGAGAGCATTCCGCCTGACGTGGCGGATCGCGATCTCTCGCTGCGCGACATCAACGTTTTGCTGGATATCCTGAAGGCCCGCAAGGACCAGTTCAAGCGCCGCGCGCCCAGTATTGTCAGCCTGGTCTCGGCGGCCGAGCTCGATCAATATCTGCGCCTCGGTTTTATCGGATCCTACGCCCCTCCGGGTGTGGAGATCCAGGACCGGCGTGCGGTCGCCCGTATCGAAATTGAGAATATTGTCAGAATGCTGCGGGCGCAGCCGATTGGCGTGCAAATCGGGGTCGTCATCGATTCCATGCCGGGCGCAAGCTTCCAGCTGTTTCGCCGGGCGAGCACCACATCTGTCGCGGTCAGCCCCTTCCGCCTCGGCGCCTACGCCAATGTGCGCCTGGGGGTGGCGACGATCAGCAGCGCGGCGGACGCGGTGAGTCTGTACTCCACGATGACGGATCAGCTCTGGGGTCGGAGCCTCAAGGGTGAGCAAGCCGCTGAGTTCATTGAGAAAAACATACTAGGCAAGCCCGTGGATCCCGGCCGGGGCGAGAGCCGCTCCAAGCCGCGTGAGCCCAGAATCGTCGAACTCTGACTGGGTCAGCCGGCGTGTCGTGATTTCCGGATATGGCCACGTCCTACGCCCTTTCTCTCCTGTTATGGTGACAGAGGGCGCGTGGGCGAGGCGCCTCCGGTGTCCGGTGCTGCCTGGCGTTTGAGAAAAATCTAAGGACTGAGACAGCCGGCAATTCGGTTAAAGCGGCCGTGCGGCCCGCGGTGCCGAAGGTTCATGCGGTTCATTCGAATGCGATGACAACCGAACCGAGTATGCCGAAGTCTGCGCGCGCACTGTCCCCAGGCTGCACCGGATCCAGGCCCGTGCATGTGCCCGTTGAAATAATGTCTCCCGCCTTGAGGTCGATGTGACGCCTGGACTGGTGATTCACGAGCCATAACAAGACGTTAAGTGGGTCGCCCAGAGCCCTGCTGCCGGTCCCGGTTCCCATGAAAACGTTGTTAATCGTCATCGTTACGCGGTGCTCACGCAAATCCTGTCCGCAAAATTTTTGCCAACTTCCGGTTGCAAGCGCGATGTTCACGCCGCCGTCTGCCATGGTCAGCAGCCGTCCCTTTCCGGCAAGTCCGCCGGTGAAGCGGGTTCCCACAACCTCGATGGCGCCGGCCACAGAATCAATCGCGCCAGCCACGTCAGCCAATGTGTAGGGATCCGCGCGCCAGGGCAGGTCGCGACCGAGGCTGAAGGCAAATTCTCCTTCCACTGCAGGGGTTTGCTCCGGAACAATCGTGATCCGGGCAGGGCTATCATGGACAAAGGGCGCAAGGAGCGCACCCATGCCAGGCTCGTTGGTCTGCAGAAGCCGCTGGGCCTCCTCGCTGGTCGAGCCGACCTTGTAACCGCATCGCGGCAATCCACTCAGCGCCACGATCGCATCCTGAACGGCGAGGGCTTCGCCCTTCGTCCTGGGCAGGTCACGTCTCGCGGCGCTGATCGTGTGCCCGAGGCGGCGCGCTTCCCAAAGCTCCTGTGCCAATTCGTTCATAGCAACCTTTTTTCACACCGCGTGTTCAACGAGCGTTTAAGCGTTACCATACACGTCCTTACCACGAGCCATATGTCGGCGTTTCGGCACCAAGGCGTACTCTTGCCATCCTGTGTGTGATGCTCGTTCTCACGGACATTTTTGTTGCAGGTTGTCGCTCAAGACCAAACAGTCAGGTCAAGTTTCGAATGGAGTTCACACATGCGCACAATTTTTCTCACGGCGCTGCTTATCTTATGGTCCGGAGGGGCGTGTGCATGCGGCGCTGAGACCCGCTGCGAGGTGCCGGGCGGCTATTATCTGGCTGCCGCTCCACAGGACTGGGACCAAAAGTCCCCACTCCGCCTGGTTGTCTATTTTCACGGTTGGAATGGTTCGCCGGAAGGTACATTTCGCAATCAGGCCATGGTGCGTGGAGCAACGGAGCGGGGCGCTCTTTTCGTGGCGCCGTTTGCCCAGACGGGTTACTGGAGGCAAATAGGCGAGGGCCGAGCCGAGCGAGGGCGCGATGAGGCGGCCTATATTCGGGCGGTGATGGATGATGTGCGGAGGCGCTGGCCGATTGACGAGCGCCAGACTCTGGCTTCCGGGTTTTCGCGTGGCGCGTCGATGGTCTGGAACGTTGCCTGTTATACCGGCGATCTCTTTCGCGCTTACGCTCCGATTGCTGGCGGCTTTTGGCGCTCCAATCCCGAGACCTGTCCAACCGGACCAGTCAATCTTCGCCACATACACGGACGGTCTGATCAAGTCGTCGCCTTCGATGAGGTCGGAATATACAATTCGATGCCGATCCCCGAGGGGTTCGATGTTCTCGGAAGGTTGAACGGCGTATCGGGCGAGAGCTACGAGGTTGATGGTCGCGATCAGCGCCTGACATGCACGCGCTGGGACAACAGCCAAAGCGGGCGGGTTCTGGAGCTTTGTTTGCACAAGCGGGGCCATTCCATTCCCGCCGAATGGGTCGGCCAGGGTCTGGACTGGCTCGCCAGTCTGCCCGACGGAGCTTAGTCAGCACCTGTGCCGTTCTGGCAAATGTTGTATTGAGCCTCAAGACTAGCGAGTTTTTTTGGTCCCCGCGATACACATTCCGCATATCACCGATCCGTATCATCGGTAGACGGCGCGTTCATCGCGGGTCATATGGCGCAGCGCATATGGACGTACGTGTGCCAGGCATCGGGCCAGGCTGCATTGGCTAAGGTCCCCGTCGAATTAGGCGATGGATCTCAGGATGTTCCGTAAGCTTCTGGCGTTGGCGCAGATTGGATCGGAAGTCGGACGGCGTTTGGCCAAACTGGGCTTTGAAGCTACGCGAAAATGCTGCCGGAAACGAAAAGCCACAGGCCGTTGCAACTTGCTTGATAGAGTGCTCTTCGTAAAACAGGAAGTTGCGAGCTGCTTGCAGCCGAATGCGGAGATAGAGGCGCATTGGGGAGATACCAAATGCCGCATGAGAAATACGTGAGAGAGTCCGCCTCGGCACGACAAGCCGCTCCGAGAGTTCATCGAGAGCCAGCGGGAAATCAAGGTTTTGCTCCATCATTGCAACTAAGCGCGCTGCATGACCCTCGTGCTCAGATTCAAACCGCTGATCATCGCGCTGTCGGACGGTATCTGTGCGCCTGGTATGAACCATGGCATTGGCAACTTCACTCGCCATCGCATCACCGGAAAAGCGCTCGATCAACGCCAGCATCATGTCCAGCGTTGCGATGCCGCCAGCAGATTGGCTTCTCATGTCCGTCAGGTGAAAGATTCGGTTCCGCGGTGAAGCATCCGGAAACCATTCCCGGAACGCCGGCACGGCTTCCCAGTGCAAGACCACATCCGGCGTGACTTCCGTTCCGACCAAGCCCGCCTGAGCCAGCGCATAGGCGCCTGTGTCGACACCTCCCACCAGACTGCCGAAACGTGCCGCGGTCCTCAGATAGCCCAGCAATCTTCTGGAGATGTGCTGAGTGGGCAGATTGCCTTCGAACAAGAGGCAGACGTCGGAGGGCGTCGCAGCTTCCAGATCGCTGTCAACTGGAAACCACATGCCGTTGCTTGCCCGCATATCCTTGCCGAACTCGCTGAGATATTGCCAGGCAAACAAGTCTTGCCCCGAGTTTTGATTGGCGATACGCAGCGCGTCAGCGGCCAGAATGAGCGCGGTCAGCGGGAACTCTGGCTGAAGAATGAAAGCAAATGATGCGCGCCTCGGCTGGCTGTCTGAAACAGCTGCGTTCATATTTTCCTCGATTTTGGCAAGAATTGTTAAATAAGCGGCCAAAAATATCAATATGAATTGAAGTAAGGAGCGGATTATCGTCTCAACACGGCGGTGCCCCAATCAATCCGCTGAGACTGACAGCTTACGAAATCACGATCGAACGAAAAGTCGGCGATGGTGCTTGCTGCGCCAAGCAATGACCCCTTGCGTCAAAAATTACGGAGCGGTTGCACGGTGGACTACCTTAGGAAAAGCTTGGAAGGATGCTATGTCACAGTGCCCACACCGTTCCATGACGACGACCTCATGTCGATCAATGAGGAGGCGCTGCAAACCTATGTGCGTTTCCTGATCGATGCGGGCTTAAACGGCGATTACGCAACGCTCCTGGCTGGTGGTGCGGCCGGTGATTTTTCCACCATGACATTTGAGGAACGCGTGCGGGTTGCCGGTATCGTGGTCGACGAGACAGCCGGCGCGGCCCCGGTTGCGATG
>JBCCEL010000270.1:0-8134 GCA_039030315.1 Pseudomonadota bacterium | reverse complement strand
TCGTTTCCACATAGGCCTGGGCCGCGCCGATAACCGCGAGGCCGTAGCCGTTGACAAAGCGCGCTCCCGGCATCGAGACATTGGCGCTGCAGGCCTTGATCATCTCAAGCTCTTCTTCAAGTTCGTCGGCCCGGCGCTTCAGCACGGCGCTGACGTGGTCCTGGTCCACGTGTTCGGACAGCAGCATGATGAAGAGGAACTCTGACTTGAACTTGTCCTTGCGGGGGAAGACCGTGAGTGCCTCCCGGAGAGCCGTCTCGCCGTCTTCCGTGATGGAATAGACCTTCTTGTCCGGCCTGCCCTCCTGCGCTTCGGACCGGCAGGTCAGCATCCCCTCCTCGGTCATCTTGGTCAGCGCAGGATAGATCGAGCCAAAACTGGCTTCGATAAAGTGGCTGAACAGACCCTCTTCCGCCATTTTCTTGATCTCGTATCCCGTCGCATCCCCGAAAGAGAGAATGCCCAGGCAAAGGGTTCGAATATTCATTGGACGTTTCCTGTCACGACAATCCGTCGCGGGCACATGAGCCGTTGATGAGCGAGCAAACGCTGGGCGCACCGTCGCGGATCATTCATATATCGGATCAGCATATATTGATATGATATAGGCAAAACAAGGGCACCTGGTGCCGCAGTCGGTCGCATCCGGTTGACAAAAGACGATTGTCGCTGCATCGCGGGAGCCACGAATGGTGTCCGCCTGCAATTTCGCCACCAAAGGCAGTCAAGTTCCAAGGATGCCCCCATGCCAGTTGACGTCAAAGCCCTTCTAGATGCCCACGCCGGATCAGGCGCGCGTCTGCATGAGGATCATGTCAATCCCCAGTTCGCCAAGGCGCTTCGTATCATAGGCTTCGACAAGTCTTATGTGCGTGCGTCGGGAGCCTATCTCTGGGATCAGGATGGCGCGAAGTACCTGGACACGCTCGCCGGGTACGGTGTCTGGAACATCGGCCGCAGTCATCCATGTATCCGGGACGCACTCTCGGCTTTCCTGGAGACCGAATACCCCGGCCTGGTGCAGATGGAAGCACCCATGCTGTCCGGAGTTTTTGCCGAGCGCCTGAAAGCCCATGTGGGCCTCGGGCTCGAGAAGGTCTACTTCACCTCGACCGGAGCGGAAGGCAACGAGACCGCGATCAAGTTCGCCCGGCGCGCCACCGGCCGGGAAAAGGTGATCTATGCGCAAAAGGCCTTTCACGGCCTGACGAACGGCTCGCTGGCGCTCAACGGCACGGATGTGTTCCGCGAAGGTTTCGGCCCCCTGCTGCCCGGCACGGAGGATGTCCCCTTTAACGACCTGGACGCGCTCGAGGCAAAGCTCGCAAGGGGCGACTGCGCGGCATTCATCCTGGAGCCGGTCCAGGGCAAAACGGTCCACATTGCCACGCGCGAATATCTGGAAGGCGCATCGAGGCTCTGCAAGCAGCACGGGACCCTCTTCATTGCCGATGAAGTCCAGACCGGGGTCGGCCGCACCGGAGCATTCCTGGCTGTACATCACTGTCCCGAAGCGGCTCCGGACATCGTGATCCTTTCGAAGGCCCTGTCCGGCGGCTACGTGCCTGTCGGCGCGGTCCTGATGAAAGACTGGATTTACGCGAAGGTGTTTTCCTCACTTGACCGGGCCGTCGTCCATTCCTCCACGTTCGGCCAGGGCTCCCTGGCAATGGTTGCCGGGCTTGCAAGTCTGCAGGTCCTGGAGGATGAGAACCTGACCGAAAACGCAAGCCGCATAGGCGATCTGCTGGGTCGGCGCCTGTCGGCAATGAAGGACCAGTACGAGTTTCTGCACGATATCCGCTGGCAGGGCCTCATGCTTGGCATAGAATTCGGCAAGCCGCAGTCTCTCGCGCTGAAGACCGCCTGGAAGACCGTCGCCACACTCAACGAGGACCTGTTCTGCCAGGGCGTGACCATCCCGCTGTTGCAGGATCACCGGATTTTGACACAGGTGGCGGGCAACCGCTCAAAGGTCATCAAGCTCATCCCGCCCCTGTGTCTCAGCGAGGCTGACGTGGACTGGTTCTGTTCCGGTTTCGAGGCAGTGATGGACTCGCTCCACCACTTTCCGGGGCCCGTCTGGCAAGGCCTCTACCGGATCGGCAAGAACGCACTTGCCGCAAAACCTGAGCGCAAATCGGCAGCGTCTCGCTAGGATCGGTTCATTACGCCACGAAAAGGTTCTAGAACTGGCGGATGACTGGAGATTTGCCTTACGCGCATCTGGTGGAGGACACGCTGGCGGAGATCGCGGGCTTTGCCGCGCGAAGGCCCCTGCCGGTCATCGGCAGCACTGTCGCGCTTGCGCTGATTGCCGGCATCCTCGCCGCCTGGTTGCTCCAGATCAATACCAGCACCAGCGCCATGATCGCCCAGGACCTGCCCTTCCGGCAGGACTTCTTCGATCGCAACAAGGCGTTTCCGGCGCTTGAGAATAACATCATCGCCGTCGTTGAGGCGAATGATCCGGACGTCGCGCGGGACGCCACCCGGGCGCTGGTGTCGTCGCTCTCCAGCCAGAACACGCTTTTCACGGATGTCTATTCGCCGGGCGTGTCGCGTTTCTTCGAAGAGCACGCGCTGCTCTATCTGCCACGTAAGGATTTCCAGACGGTCACGGATCGCATTCAGGAGTCCGCCGGATTGCTCGAGGGCCTGGCGCGCCAGCCGAGCCTGCCCGGACTTGCCGGCGTGCTGGGTCAGGCGGCACAGGGGGGCGGCCGCGGTCTGCCTGACGGTTTCGCCACCTTTCTGGACACGATCCGCACAACAGCGGCCAGCCGGCTGAACGGCAAACCCGAGCCGGTCAACTGGGCGCGCACTCTTGCCGGTGGAGCAGGAAGCCTGCCCGGAGCCGGGCCGCAGACCAGGCGATACTTCGTTTTCATGAAGCCGACGCTCGATTTCACCGCCCTGGAGCCGGCCAAGCGGGCGCTGGATGCAGCGAGACAGAGCGCCCGCAACCTGAAGGTCTCGCGCGCCGGCTCTGTGAGCGTCAGCTTTACCGGCGAAGCGGCAATGGCGTCCGAAGAACTCAGGACCGTCTTCAACGGCGCCTGGATCGCAGCGCTCATCTCGCTCACGCTCGTCACTTGCGTTCTGGTGTTCGGGGTGAGGTCCTGGCGACTGGTGGCCGCCTCCGTCGCCATGCTGCTGACCGGCCTGTTGCTGACGGCGGGCTTCGCGGCGGTCACCATAGGCGAGCTCAATCTCATCTCGGTTGCCTTCGCCGTGCTCTTTGTGGGCCTCGGCATCGACTTCGCCATACATTTTGCCCTGAGGTTCGAGGAAGAGGGCGCCATTGCGGGACACGCGCCGGAGGTGCTGGAAGTCGTGGCCGCGAGCACCGGTCCCGCCCTGCTGCTCTGCACGGTGACGACAACCCTCGCCTTCCTGGCCTTCGCACCCACCGATTTTGCCGGCATGGCGCAGCTCGGCGTCATATCGGCCGGCGGCATGGTGATTGCGCTGACACTGTCCCTTACGCTTTTACCCGCAATACTGGCCGTACTGCCGGCCGGGAAGGGCAAGCCCAAGAGCGCGCTCCTGAACTGGTCCATCCCAACGCCGGGCTACCGGATCCGCAAGCCGGCAACGCTGGTCATTCTCTTCGTGGGGCTGGTGGCGCTCTACACCGCGCCGAGCGCCCGGTTCGACGGAGACCCGATTGCCCTCAAAGACCCGGATGCCGAAGCGGTCCAGGTATTCAAGCGTCTGCGCGTGGACCGCGAAACTCCTGCCTATATCGGCGAGCTGGTGGTGCGTGATGCCCGCGAGGCGCAGGAGAGCGCGCAGCGGTTGGGTGAGCTTTTCGAGGTACGCGAAGTTGTCAGCGCGCTGAGCTTCGTGCCGTCCAATCAGGCCCCACGGCTGCAGAAGCTGGCCAACCTTGCCAGAATATTCCCGGACAAACCTGCAACCGCCGTACCGAATCTCGGCCGGCAGGTCCGTGCACAGGCCCTGGACCTGCTGATCCAGGCGCTGAGCGGCCTGGAGACCTCGGATGCGGCAGCCGACAAGCTGAAGCAGTCCGCCCTGCAGCTCCGCCGCACCGCCGAGCTCCTGAAGCAGGAGGCGGGCAATGCCGAGTTGCTGCGTCAGTTTGAGCTCGATCTGTTCGGCGAACTGCCGGCCGCCATCGGTGAGCTGAAACGGATGCTGTCGGCGCAACGGATCACGGTGGATTCCCTCGAGCCGGAACTGCGCCGCCGCTATCTGTCGGAAGACGGCCGCTACCGCCTCGACATCCTGCCCCAGGAAGCCATCAAGGATAACCTGGCCATGCGCCGCTTCGTGAGCGGGATCCGGGGGGCCGAGGAGCACGCCACAGGGTGGCCCGTGGAGATCGTGAAAGGCGCAGATGTGGTGGCAAAGGCGATGCTTCAGGCAACGGGGGTCGCTGCACTCTGCATCGCCATCGTCCTGTTCCTTGCCTTGCGCCGGATCGGCGACGTCCTGCTGGTGCTCTGCCCCATCGCGCTTGCGGGGATCTTTCTCGTGGCGGCAACCGTGGCCTTCGGCATTCCCTTCAACTTCGCCAATGTCATCGTGTTGCCGCTGCTGATCGGGCTCGGCGTCGACAGCGGCATACATCTGGTCATGCGGGCCCGCGAAGAGTTCGAGGCTGCCGAGACCAGAGAACTCCTTAAAACCTCAACGCCGCGGGCCGTGCTGCTGAGCGCGCTGACGACGATCGCTTCCTTCGGCGCCCTGGCGGTCTCCGCACACCGGGGCACCGCCTCAATGGGTGAGTTGCTCACCATCGCCATCATCTTCACCCTGGTGTGCACCCTCATCGTTCTTCCGACCCTGGTGGACTGGTTCGTGCGCCCGCGGCAGCCGCGCCGCGTCCGGCGCTGAAACAATTGAAACACAAATCACGGTTTCAGAAATTTTGCTGAAACGGAGGGCCTGTAGAACCATCATCAGTCAAGCAAGACGAAACGAGATGAACACGACACCAAGATCTCATGCCTTGAAGAGTTAGACCGATGACCACCGCTACCGCCTCACCCTCAACACAGACATCAGCACCGGTATCTGCGGCAGTCTTCGGGAAAACTCTTCAGGCGCTCCTCTCCGCTTGGCGCAAGTTTAACGCAACGCCCCTCTGTCCCGTTCTCCCGGTCGCCGTCTGCAACGACATCGGCGTCAATCAATCAGCCAGAATTGCCCTTCAGTTCGCCTAAGTCCTCCTCCCCTCCCAAGGCGAAACAGCCGGCCACTTGCCCCCCACAAGTGGTCGGCATTTTTTTTGCGGCCGCTGCCACGCTTTATTCACGATCGTATGTTTTCACCTGCCATACGCTTGACGTCGGGGCCAATTCCCGCCAAATCACTCAAGAATTCTTCAATACCAATCAGGGGTGTTCCAGTTGGCTGTCCCGATTATCCAGCAGGCCCGCGTCGGCGCCTACATCATGAAACAGAAGCTGACGGGAACGAAGCGGTATCCGCTCGTATTGATGCTGGAGCCTCTGTTCCGGTGCAACCTTGCCTGTCCGGGCTGCGGAAAGATCGACTATCCCAAGGAAATCCTGAACAAGCGGCTGTCGCTTGAGGATTGTCTCCAGGCAGTGGACGAGTGCGGCGCGCCCATCGTCTCCATTCCTGGTGGTGAGCCTCTTATTCACCGGGAGATGAAGCAGATCGTCGAAGGGATCGTGGCGCGCAAGAAGTTCGTCTATCTCTGCACAAACGCCCTGCTTCTGAAGAAGAAGCTCGATGACTACACGCCCTCGCCCTATCTCACGTTTTCCGTCCACCTCGACGGATTGGAGGAGGAGCACGATCACGCAGTCAACCAAAAGGGCACCTTCAAGATCGCCGTGGCGGCGATCCGGGAGGCGGTAAAGCGCGGCTTCCGCGTCACGGTCAACTGCACGCTCTTCAACAATGCCGAGCCGGAGCGGGTTGCCGAGTTCTTCGATTTCGTCTCCACCCTCGGGGTAGAGAGCATCACGATCTCACCCGGATATGCCTATGAGCGGGCGCCTGCCCAGGAACACTTCCTGAACCGCACCCAGACCCGGACCATTTTCCGCAATCTCTTCCGGATGGGCCGCCAGGAGGGACGCGACTGGCAGTTCAACCAGTCAACGCTCTATCTGGATTTTCTGGCCGGCAACCAGACCTATGAATGCACGCCCTGGGGCAACCCGACCCGCAACGTATTCGGCTGGCAGAAGCCCTGTTACCTCGTGGGCGAAGGCTACGTGCAGAGCTTCAAGGAGCTGATGGAGACCACGGACTGGGACAGCTATGGTACGGGCAAGTACGAGAAATGCGCCGACTGCATGGTGCATTGCGGCTATGAGCCCACCGCCGTGGCCGACACCGTGGCCAAGCCGCTCAAGGCGCTGAAGGTCTGGCTGAAAGGCGTCGATACGGAAGGCGAAATGGCCGCCGATATCGATCTGACGACCCAGCGGAAGGCGGAGTTCGTCTTCGAAAAGCAGGTGGCGAACTTCCTCACCGAGGAAGAGCTGAAGGAAGCCGAGGAACGGGCCCGGCAGGTCGCCTAGAGTCCCATCAGTTCGGCCATTCCGATCGCCCGCTCACCGGCCGCGCTGTACAGCAGATAGGTCTTGCCACCGTCTTCGAAAATGCACGGATCGCGCAGCTGATGCACCGGCTCGTCGGCGGCGCCGGCGACAGAGGGCAGCAGAGGCTCAGCGGCACCTTCCCAGTCCAGTTCCGGCCGCAGGATTTCCCGCCTGCCCTCCAGTGTCCAGTTCATCCAGTCCGTCGCGAGATCGATCCTACCGTGATAGATCCGTTCCGGCGTGTCTCCTATCTCGCTCCAGAACACATGGAGGATGTCGTCCCGCAGGAGCACCGCGGTATGCCTGGTCGCCTGTGGCAGCGGTCTGGGGCCCTGCTCGAAGACACTGACACCATCGCCCGAACGGAGAACGTGATTGGGAAGAGCAAGCGCGTACCAGGACCCCGCGTACGAAAAGGCCCTGAAATAGGGCGGTCCCAGCAACTCCGGCATCACAGTGAAGTTCAAACCATCACTTGAATGGGCAACGCGTGTCGCCTGGTCTCCATTGTCCAGGAGGCCGTGCAGATACATCCTGATCTGCCGGCTCTCCTCAAGAACATGGACGTCCGGCGAGGCGATGTGGGGATAGTACCAATCCTCCGGCCCGGACGCCCAGCTCGGGAGATTGCCTGACGCGAACCGCCGCTCCACGGGGTAATGGGAATCGGCGAGGTCCAGGCATCCTGGCCCATGAATCTCGTACGGGCCTTCGGGATGATCGGCATAGGCAAGGCGGATGTACTTGCCGCGATGATCCGCGAAGTAGAGCAGGAACCGGCCCAACGGGTTTTCCAGCCAGTCCGGTGCCCTGATCAGCGAAGGGCCGTTGATATTCGTGCCCATCCGCTGATCCATGCCTGAGTGGATCAGGGGGGCATCTGAGATACGGCGGGCGGCAACGGTCATCCCGCCATCTTAAGCCGGCGAAAACCGAAAGTCGCCCTACTCCGCGGCTTGCGCAAACTGCCGCCTTGGCAACTGCAGGGCTTGGACCTCCGAGGCTTCAGGCTCCGCGTCGTCATTATCGGCCAGTTGCTTCACAGCCCCGCCCTTCTTTGCTCCAACAAGCAGGAAGGCCGGCGGCACGAAGTAGAACGAGACCACCGTCGACAACAGCACCCCGCCGGCGATCGCCATGGCAAAGGGTGGCCAGAAACCGCCGCCCGCCAGAATGAGGGGCAGGAAGCCTCCGAAGGTCGTGACCGTGGTCGAGACGATGTGCCGGCTTTGCGCCAGAACCGTATCGGCGATGGCCTGGCGGTCGCCGATGGCTGCCCGGGCATTCTTCTGAAGCGCGGTCAGGATAATGATCGCCGCGTTGATGGAGACACCGATCGATCCGATCACGCCGATGATCGCCATGACGCCGAAGGGGTAGCGGAAGACCGCCAGCACCAGCAGGCTGAGCCCCATGGCCAGGATCGCCACGACAGCGGTGACGGCTGACAGGCGGAAGGAATTGAAAGTCAGGACGATGGTCGCAATGGTCAGGGCGATGACGAAACCGGCAACCGCAAGCAGGTCGCGCAGCACATCGTTCCGGGCGTCGGAGTCGCCGCCAACCTCGAACCGGTAACCGGCCGG
>JBCCEL010000269.1:0-8171 GCA_039030315.1 Pseudomonadota bacterium | reverse complement strand
TTGCCGAGGATGGTCTACAACTTCATCGACGGAGCAGCGGGGCGCGAGACCGCGAACCTTGCGAACATCAAGGCGCTGGAAGACATTCGCCTGCAGCCCCGAGTGCTGGAGGACGTCACCAAACGTAAGCTGTCCAAGACCTTCCTTAGCGAGGAAATGGGCCTGCCCTTCGGCATCGCCCCCATGGGCATGTGCAATCTCACCTGGCCGAACACGGATAAGTTCTTTGCCGTCGAGGCCAGAAAGCATGGCTTTCCCCATTGCGGCTCCACCGCCGCCTCGACCTCCATCGAGAAGATGATCGAGCTGTCGGAAGGCCGCTCCTGGTTCCAGCTCTATGTCGGCAACAATGTGGATGGCGTCCTCAGCTTCGTCGACCGTGCCGCGGCCGCCGGCTACAAGACCATCCAGTTCACGGTCGACGTGCCCGAACTCTCGGTCCGCACCCGCGAGCTGCGCTCAGGCTTCACCTATCCGTTCAAGATGGGCCCGCGCGAGTTCCTCGATTTCGCGACCCACCCGACATGGTCCCTCTCTTCGCTGGCCGCCGGCGTCCCCCGCCCGCTGAACTATGAAGAGATCGGCTTCCATCGCGATGGCAGCCGGGCCGGCGCCGACTGGGAGTTCTTCAAGCGCCTGCGCGACCGCTGGAAAGGCAACCTCGTGGTCAAGGGCGTCATGCATCCCGGCGACGCCGTCCGTATCAAGGAGCTCGGTGCCGATGCCATCCAGGTCTCCAACCATGGCGGCCGCCAGCTCGACGCCGCCCCCGCAGCCGTCGATCTGATCGCTCCGATCCGCAAGGCCGTTGGCAAGGACTTCCCGCTCATCTTCGACAGCGGCCTGCGCACCGGTGAGGATGTGGTCAAGGCCCTGGCGCTCGGCGCCGATTTCACCATGTTCGGCCGCGCCATGCTCTATGCCTCTGCTGCCGATGGGCATCGTGGCGTCTCCTCTCTCATTGATATTATCACCAACGAGATCAGCGTCTGCCTTGCACAGATCGGCCTGACCGATATAGCTGATGTGGACGAAAGGGCTCTTTACGGGCCGGATCCAAGGCACAGTAGAGCGCGGCAGGACCGCAGTCGGACAAGCCAATGGCAACCCTCTCAACCCACACACTGAACTCCGTCGACGGCTCTCACGCAGGTCCGATCGCACTGAATCTCTATCGGATCGATCCTGATGGCGGGCGCACAAGCTTTCTGCAGGGCGAAACGGACACAGGCGGCCGGTTCGCAGCAGAGTTCGGCCTTTCGGATGAGGATCTCCAAAGCGAATTTGAACTAGTGCTTGAGACTGGAGCATATTTCGAAGCCCGCGGCATCAGTGAAACCGGATCCCAGATTTGCCGCCAGACCGTTATCCGGTTCCGCATGCCCGATCCGGACCGGCGTTACCACATCCCGATGATGCTGGCGCCCCACAGCTACTCGGTTTGGTGGTCAGGAGCATAACGAAGATGGGAACATCAGGCCTCAACATGGCGCGGCGCATCCGCCGCACACCCTACACGGACAGGGTCGAAGCGCACGGTGTGCGCGGCTTCTCCGTCACAAACCACATGCTGCTGCCCAAGGCCTTCGAGCCTTCGGTTGAGGATGACTACTGGCACCTGCGCGAGCACGTACAGATATGGGACGTGGCCTGCGAGCGCCAGGTCGAGATCTCCGGCCCGGATGCAGGCCGGCTCGTCCAGTGGATGACACCGCGCAACGTCGCAAGGGCCAGGGTCGGCCAGTGCCTTTACGTACCCCTGGTCGATGACGCGGGCGGCCTGGTCAACGACCCTGTCCTCCTGAAGTTGGCGGACGATCGCTTCTGGCTCTCAATCGCCGATTCCGATGTTCTTCTCTGGGCCAAGGGGCTCGCGCTCGGCGCCAGGATGGACGTTTCGGTGCTTGAGCCCGATGTTTCGCCTCTCGCCGTGCAAGGTCCACGGGCGGAAGACACACTCGCCGGACTGTTCGGAGAACACATCCGGGAGATCGGGTTCTTCCGCTTCGGCACTATCGAGTTCCAGGGCACCAGGCAGATCATTGCCCGCTCAGGCTACTCGCGACAGGGAGGGTTTGAAATCTACCTGCAAGGTTCCGAGCTCGGATCAGCCCTCTGGGATGCGGTCTGGGAGGCCGGCAAGCCCTTCAACATCCGTCCGGGGTGCCCCAATCTGATCGAACGCATTGAGGGCGGTCTGCTGTCCTACGGCAACGAGATGACCCGGGAGAACAATCCGTTCGAGTGCGGGCTGGGCCACTTCTGCGACCTTGACGGTGCTTCAGACTTCCTCGGCAAGGAAGCCCTCAAACGCGTACGCGATCAGGGCCATCGCCAGGAAATCAGCGGGTTTGTCTTTGAGGGGAAATCCTGTCCACCCTGCAGCCAGCCCTGGCCGGTTCTGTGCGCAAAGGGGGAACGGATCGGGCAAATTACATCGGCGATCTACTCTCCACGCAAACAGGCCATCGTAGCGCTCGGCATGCTCGAGCTTGATCACCGCACGCCCGGAACGCCCGTCACACTGCTCGCTGCCGGAGGACTTTCCTGCGAAGGAAGCGTGGCGGCACTCCCGATCAGCTGACCCTGGGGGCAGGCGGACATATGTCAGACAGATCAAAGCCCGATACCAAGCAAGACCGGAATGAGCGGCTCAAACAGGCCCTGCGCGCCAATCTCCGTCGCCGCAAAACCCAGTCCAAAGCAAAGAAAGCTATTGAAAAACCTGAGAAATCCGGTTGCAAGTGAAAGCCGCGAGCCGGCCGACCAATTCGTCCACTTGCCCGCAAACCGCCCAATATGCTTGTTAGGCGGCTGTGTTGGCAATTTCGCCGTAAGAGCGGGGCCTGTTTCTTGCATCGCTCAGGGGACTTGACCCAATTCGGACACGCCCATCGGGACGGGGCGCCGAAACTTTGAACAGGACAAGAAGATGGACAAGATCCGCATTCGGGGCGGCAATACCCTTTCTGGCGATATTTCGATTTCTGGCGCAAAGAACGCAGCCCTGCCGCTGATGATTGCCGGTCTGCTCTCCGATGAAACCCTGACCCTGCAGAACGTCCCGAGGCTGGCCGACGTCCACCTGCTTCAGCACATTCTCGGAAACCACGGCGTTGACATAAGCGTCGACGGCAAGCGCCAGGGCAGCTGCGGCATGCAGGGCAACACCATGCACCTGACGGCACGCGAGATCGTGGACACGACCGCTCCGTACGAGCTGGTTTCCAAGATGCGCGCCAGTTTCTGGGTGCTGGGTCCGCTGATTGCCCGCTGCGGCCGGGCGAAGGTCTCCCTGCCAGGAGGCTGCGCCATCGGCACCCGGCCAGTGGACCTGCACCTGATGGGCCTGGAAAAGCTCGGCGCCAGGATCGACATTGAAGGCGGTTACGTGGTGGCCGACGCGCCGGACGGGCTCCGCGGGGCCTATATCCACTTTCCCAAAGTCAGCGTCGGCGCCACGCACAACGTGCTGATGGCTTCCGTCCTGGCGGACGGTGAAACTGTTCTTGAGAACGCTGCCTGCGAGCCCGAGATTGGTGATGTAGCGGAGTGCCTTAACAAGATGGGCGCGCGCATTTCAGGCATAGGCACACCTATACTGAAGATTGAAGGAGTTTCCCGGCTCACCGGCGCCACCCACAAAGTCCTGCCGGACCGCATTGAGACCGGCACCTACGCGATGGCCGTCGCGATGACCGGTGGCGAAGTCAATCTACGCGGCGCGCGGGGCGATCTGCTCGACAGCCTCTTCCCGGTGATGGAACAGGCCGGCGCCAGGATGTCCAAGACCAATGACGGCATCACCGTTTCACGCAATGGCGCCGGACTCAGCCCGGTCGAAGTCGACACCAGTCCCTATCCAGGCTTCCCGACCGACCTGCAGGCACAGCTCATGGGTCTGATGACCATGGCCAATGGCACCTCGAAAATCCGCGAGACGATTTTCGAGAACCGCTTCATGCACGTCCAGGAACTGGTGCGCCTCGGCGCCGATATCTCGCTGGACGGCGATACGGCCCATGTGAAGGGTGTGGACCGTCTGCAGGGCGCGCAGGTCATGGCGACAGACCTGCGGGCCTCCGTTTCGCTGGTCATCGCAGGTCTGGCGGCAGAGGGTGACACATTCGTCAATCGGGTCTATCACCTGGATCGTGGTTTTGAGCAGCTGGAGAAGAAGCTCGCCAACTGCGGTGCGGACATTGAACGGGTCAGCGGCTAGTTCTGACTGGCCCCGTAATCGGGATCTAGAGGCCGGCTCGCGAAGATGAGTCACTTGAAACTGGGCGCGCTGGACGGGGATGATCTCGCGGTGATCTCCGCCCATATGCAGGATGCGGTGATGCGCGTCGGCGATATGAAGTATCTGCCGAAGAAGCAGCGGTTTGTCATCCTGGCAAATCGGTTCAACTGGGACGGAGCCCAGACCCCGGAGGAAGGCTACCAGCGCCGCCGCACAGGGCTTCATTTCAACCGGATCGGTTCGGTCCGCTCTTCCCGCATCCGCAATTCCGCTGAGGAGTCCATCGTCAGTCTCCTGAATATCGAGTTCCGGGAATCCGAGGCCCCTTCCGGCACTATCAGGCTGAACTTTGCCGGCGGCGGCATCATCGAGCTGGAGGCTGAGTGCGTCGACGCATGGCTCTCCGACCTGGGGCCCGAATGGGGCACGGGCCGCATGCCTGAACACGATCTGGAGAGAGAAGCGGACTGAACGCTTCCTGAGGTGAGTCCGCAATGCCGCTATTTCTGAACTCGGACCAATCAGATTTTGAAGCGCGCTTTCTGGCCGTACTCGGCGCCAAGCGTGAAGAGGCCGAGGATGTCCACACGGCCGTGTCCGCGATTCTCTCAGATGTCAGGTCGCGCGGCGATGCCGCCGTCATCGAGTACACTGAACGGTTCGACCGCTTCGCCCTGACCGCCGAAACCATGCGGATCAGCGTCGCAGAGGTGGAGCAGGCCCGGGCCCGCTGCCCGGATGACGTGGTCTCCGCACTGGAACTCGCCCGTGAGCGCATAGCGGATTATCATCGCCGGCAAGTGCCGGCCAGCGAGCGCTATCACGATGAGGCCGGTGTGGAACTTGGCCATCGCTGGACGCCGGTGGACGCGGCCGGACTTTATGTCCCGGGCGGCACCGCCGCCTATCCCTCCTCGGTCCTCATGAACGCGGTTCCTGCAAAGGCCGCAGGCGTGGACCGTCTGGTCATGGTCGTCCCCACCCCTGACGGTGTCACCAACGATCAGGTTCTGACCGCGGCGGCCATTGCCGGTGTCGACGAGATTTACCGGGTCGGCGGAGCGCAGGCGATCGGTGCCCTGGCCTACGGCACTGACACCATAGCCCCGGTCGCCAAGATCGTCGGCCCGGGCAATGCCTATGTGGCTGCGGCCAAGCGCCAGGTTTTCGGCACCGTCGGCATCGACATGATTGCCGGACCGTCGGAAGTGCTCATTCTTGCCGATGACAGCAACAGTGCGGACTGGATTGCCTCGGACCTGTTGGCCCAGGCCGAACACGATGTCTCCGCCCAGTCGATCCTGATTACCGACAGCGACGAATTCGCCGGCCGGGTCGCCGAGGCCGTGGACGGTCAGCTCAAGACCCTGCCGCGCGCGGAAATCGCCGGGCAGAGCTGGCAGGACAACGGAGTGATCATCACCGTGGGTGACCTGGCTGCAGCAGTCCCTCTGGTGGACCGGCTGGCGCCTGAACATCTGGAGATCTCCGCACGCAATGAATCCGAACTGGCAGGTGCTGTCCGCAATGCCGGCGCGATCTTTCTCGGCCCGCACACGCCGGAGGCTGTCGGCGACTATGTGGGCGGTCCCAACCATGTGCTGCCAACGGCACGATCAGCCCGCTTCTCATCCGGCCTCAATGTTCTCGACTTCATGAAACGGACGACTATTCTTCGCTGCGATGCGGATGCGTTGCGGCAGATCGGACCTGCGGCTGTAACTCTCGGCCGCGCCGAGGGGCTTGAGGCCCACGCCCGGTCCGTCGCCATGCGCCTGAACCTGAGCTGACGGACATGAGCTGGGAAGACGCTCCTAACAGGACCGGCGCCGGGCCCAACAGGCTGATCACGATCGATCTGGACGAAGCGGCGTTCTCAAATCCGAACCCGGATATCGACCAGGAACGCAAGATCGCGATTTTCGATCTCCTGGAGCGTAATGAATTCTCGGTCGTCGACGAGAGCAAGACGGCCGAAGGCCCCTTCCATCTCAGGCTCTCGATTGCGGACAACCGACTGGTCTTCGACATTGCCGATTGCCGTGAACTGCAGTGCGCCGTGTTCGGGCTTTCCATGTCTCCGTTTCGCCGAATCGTGAAAGACTACTTCATGATCTGCGATAGCTACTTTCAAGCGATCAAAACCGCGACACCCAGCCAGATCGAGGCGATCGACATGGGCCGCCGGGGATTGCACAACGAGGGCAGCGAGGTTCTCCAGGCAAGACTCAAAGGAAAGATTGAGGTCGATTTTAACACTGCCCGGCGCCTCTTCACGCTGATCTGCGTCCTGCACTGGCGCGGTTAGCAGCGGGTATGACCGGCGACCTTCCGTCCGCGGTGCTCTTTGCCTGCACCCAGAACGCGATCCGTTCCCCAATGGCTTCGGGCCTGATGCGCCATTTCTACGGCCACGCAGTCTACACCTCCTCGGCCGGAGTGGCGGCGGGTGATCCGGATCAGTTCGCCATTTCCGTCATGGATGAAATGGGCATCGATATCGGTTACCGCAAGCCGCGCAGTTTTGATGACCTGGAAGACACGTCGTTCGACATCATCATTTCCCTCTCGCCCGAGGCGCAACACAAGGCGGTCGAGATGACCCGCACCATGGCCTGTGACGTGGAGTACTGGCCGACGCTCGACCCGACTTTCGTCACCGGCAGCCGGGAGCAGATCATCGACTCGTACCGCGGCGTGCGAGACGGCTTGCTCAAACGTATCCGCAACCGGTTCGGCCAGTTCTCCGCACCTCACGTCTGACCTGGTTTTCCCCGTTTAGCATTTGCGAGCCGCTCACTTGATTTTCGCCCCGATAATGATCATTGTCCGCCGACTGAATCACCCCCGGACATAAAGACAGGCCGAGATGAACGACGCCCGCGTCAAACTGGTTCTTGCGAGCGCCTCGCCGCGCCGGCTTGCCCTTCTGGGCCAGGTTGATCTGGAGCCGGACCTGCTCTATCCGGCCGACATTGACGAGACGCCGAAACGCCGGGAAACGCCCCGCTCCATAGCCTTCAGGCTGGCCAAGGCGAAGGCCGAAGCAGCGACAAAGGCAACACAGGTCAAGGAGCTTGGACCAAACACATTCACGCTCGCAGCCGATACTGTTGTTGCCGTCGGAAGGCGCACGATCCCCAAGCCGGACAAGATCGAGGAGGCGGCCGCGGCCTTGCGCATTCTGTCCGGCCGGGCCCACAAGGTCATCACCGGTGTCTGCCTGATACTCCCCGGAGGCCAGACACGTACCCGCCTGGTGGAAACCAAGGTGCGCTTCAAGCGCCTGACACGCGATGATATCGAAACCTACCTGATGTCTGACGAATGGCGCGGCAAGGCGGGCGGTTATGCCATCCAGGGCCGCGCTGAGGCCTTTGTTCGCATGGTCAACGGCTCTTATTCCAATGTTGTCGGACTACCCCTCTACGAGACGATAACCCTGCTCCAGGGCAATGGTTTTCCGGTCTACTTCTCATGGCTGAATGCAGGAGACTGACCCGGCGATGAACACCGGTTCCCGCGCCAGCTCCTCCGCCGAACCCATACGCCTGCGGCCACGCCGGCCCTGTCCCATTTGCCAGAAGAAGTCGGAACAGAAGTATCACCCTTTCTGCTCGGCCAGATGTGCAGATATTGATCTGCACCGGTGGCTCGGCGGCGCATATGCGATCCCGGCGCAGGACCCGCCAGACTTTGATGATCTTGCCGCCCCGGAGGACGGCAAAGAGTAATGATCTTTTCGCTTTGCCGCCTGTCCAAGCTGCTGGACAGAGCACGGCCAACCCCCTATAAGACCCGCCGCTCCAACAGATTTCCGGCGAACCGCGAATGCCGGATTGGACCTTGGCCCAGGTAGCTCAGTTGGTAGAGCAGCGGACTGAAAATCCGCGTGTCGGTGGTTCGATTCCGCCCCTGGGCACCATTA
>JBCCEL010000268.1:0-8221 GCA_039030315.1 Pseudomonadota bacterium | reverse complement strand
CCGGGCCGCCCACTCCGCGGCCCGGACCTCTGGTCAGCGCCCGGATATCTCCCCCAGGCGAAGCGATGTTGCCGGCGCCAGGATGCACCAGTCTGAAACGGTTCTGACCGCAGGCTGTAATCCGTGTGCCGCAAAACGAAACCGGCGGCGCTCAGGTGAGCACCGCCGGTTCGAAACGTCAGGCTTTGGCCAGGATCAGGCAGCCAGCGGCAGCTGATCGACGTCCGCAACGAGGGCCTTCCACTCTTCGAAGGTCATCATGGAGATGCCCAGCTTCTCGTAGTTCACGCGGTAGAACCCGTCTTCGCCTGTGATCACGGCTTCGGGAGCAACGTTCAGCACCTCCTGTGCCATCACTCCGACCATGTCGGTGTCGCTCCAGAGATACTTGAACCGGTAGAGGGTCAGGCCGTTGGACAGGGTGCCGAGGGCCTCGATGTCGCGCTTCAGGCGGACGTCGGAACGCTGTCCGCCGCCACCTGCGCCGCCATCACCGGCACCTGCGCCGGCACCGCCTTCACTGTCGCGGCCGCGGCTGAAGTCATTGCCGGCGCGGAAGTTGGTGGTCCGGCGCGGCGGCTGATAGGTGCCGTAGCGGACCGGGCGGACGCGCTGGGTGAAGTTGCACTGATGGGTGTTGCCGCTAGCCTTCTGCTTGCAGCCGTTCCGGGCTCCGGCTTCGGCGTTGCTCACGGTGGAGTCGGCGACGAAAGCGCCGGCGGAGACTGCCATTGCAGCAGCGAGGGCAATTTGAGAGATGCGGGTGGTCATCGGTGTATCCTTCCTTTTCAGGTATTTTGGGTTGCGTCATCAACAAGCTGAGGCGGAATATGACGGACCCCGTTTGAACTGATCACGAACGCGTTATTCATTTTTCGTTCATTGTTTGGGGAAGGTTGGCGGGAGCTTGCAACGGGAGCGTTTCGAGTGCTCTGGCCCATGCGGACCGGAGCGGCAAAGCAGTTGGGCTCAAGCCGGTGTGATCTTGCTCGTGTCCCGCCAACCGCCTTTGCTCGGAAAGTCGAGCGTCGCTGGATCAAGCTGATCCGGGGAGGCCGCGCAATTGCCCGCCAATTCTCGAAAGCCGATGTGAGCGGTCTCATCAAGACCGAGGAAAACAACTCTGCCAACCGCAGGTCTTGCCCGCTTCGCTTAAGTAGTGTCGCTACATCGAGTACAGCGCATCGCTTCACGAAGAACGCGTGCACCCCGTTCGGGATCTATGACAAACAGTCAATGCAAGGCCCGCCAAACTCAGTCAGTCAGTTCGAATCAAGAGTTCGCGCTAATTTTCGTCAGTTCGGAGACCTGTTCCTGATTATCCAAAGGTTGGGACAGAGCGGAAGCCCCTGAAGATTTGTGGACTTCAGTTTGGGGCCGGTAATCAACTCGTCAGACCGGTGACAAGCATCTGCTTCAAACCCGACATGCCCCAGACTGTACCGTAAACCAAAGACTAAGTTGCACACACAACTCTTCGAGCACTTGTGCTAGCACCTTGCCGCTGCTGGGCCGCAATTGCGGTCCAGACCACCAAACACGTCAAAAAGCATAGGAAAGTAACATGTCAGTCGCACGAGTAACCGAGATAATCGCTTCTTCAACGAAGAGCTTCGACGACGCAGTGGAAAAGGGCGTCAAGCGCGCTTCAAAAACCCTGAAAAATGTCCAGGGGGCATGGGTCAAGGAACAGAAGGTGGTGGTCAATAACGGCAAGATCTCCGAGTACCGAGTAGACTTAATGGTGACCTTTATCCTCAAAGCCTGACACTCTCGCACGGCTCAAATGGCCGTTTATCGCTGCCGGGTGTTGCGCGTACGCGCTGCCCGGCGGTGCGAGAACCGATCTATTGAAGACGGCCTGACAGCGAGGGCTTTGGAGGTGCAGTTCTGTCAGTCAAAGCTGCCGTTGCAAAGGCCAGTTCGGAATTCCGATAGTTCTTGAAAACGCCCTCCAGGCCCGAGGCGAAGTCAGGGGGAACAATTGCCGCGTGCAAAAAGCAGCACGAAAGTCTGCAATGAGCGAAAGTCTCCTTGAGGAGCGGTCTGATCGGGCGTCCTGTTCTTCATTGAGTGAGGCGCCCGGCAAGTTCGTTTGCCAGGACAGGACGAGAGGCAAGCGTGCATTGCGATACACCTGATCTTGCAGAACGGCGTCTACTGGGTGAACGATCGTTGTGCTCTGGGGTGCTGCGCTGCAATCAGGGGCGTTTTGCGACCATGTCGATCTCGACAAGGGCGCCGACGGCGAGGCCGGTGACGCCGATGCAGGTGCGGGCGGGGAGTTTGCCTTCGGGGAAATAGGCCCGGTAGGTGTCGTTCATGGCCTGATAGTCCCGTTCAAACTCGGTGATATAGACCCGCGCCTGGACCACGTTCTGTAGCCCGAGTCCCAATCCCTCCAGAACGATGATCAGGTTGTCCATGACCTTCCTGGTCTGAGCTTCAATCCCCTCCGGAAGCGGCTTATCCGGCTCACCCGGTTCGGTGGGCATCTGGCCGGTCAGGAACACCCAGCCGTCAATTTCGGTTGCATGGTTGAACGGAGCCACCGGCTGCGGTGCGCCGTCGATCATGTGGTAACTGGGGAGGGTCATGGGCGGATCCGACTGGTTTTGAAAAGTAGAAAGGCGAGGGACCCGCATTCTATGCCAGCTTCCAAGCCCCGCCTAGTGGGCGAGAAGCTGGCTGAGGAAGAGTTTGGCGCGGTCGGTCTGCGGATTGTCGAAGAAGGCGTCAGGTGTCCCGGTTTCGACAATCTCACCGTGATCCATGAAGATGATGCGGTCGGCAACTTTGCGGGCAAAGCCCATCTCGTGGGTGACGCAGATCATGGTCATTCCGTCGTCGGCCAGTTCGATCATCACATCCAGAACGCCGGAAATCATCTCCGGATCGAGTGCCGATGTCGGTTCGTCGAAGAGCATGATCTTGGGCTGCATGCAGAGCGCCCGGGCGATCGCCACCCGCTGCTGCTGCCCGCCCGACAACTGGGCGGGATACTTCTCGGCCTGTTCCGCGATGTGCACCCGGTTGAGATAGTGCATGGCCAAGTCCGCGGCCTCGGATTTTGACGTTCCCCGGTTGCGGACCGGGCCGATTGTCAGGTTGTCAAGAATGGTCATGTGGGGGAACAGATTGAAGCTTTGGAAGACCATGCCGACATCGCGGCGGATCTCCTCGATGTTCTTCATGCCGGGGTGAACTTCGCGGCCCTCGACCAATATTGTGCCCTTCTGGTGCTGTTCCAGCTGGTTGATGCAACGGATGATGGTCGATTTGCCGGACCCGGATGGCCCGCACACCACGACCTTCTCTCCGCTGCCTACACTCATGTTGATATCGAACAGGGCGCAGAATTCGCCATACCACTTGCACACGCCAGCGATGTCGACCAGGGGCGTCGAGCCGTTTCCGTCTGCCATTCTCAGGCCTCCCACCTAGCGCCTTGCCCGCTTTGCCCGCCGTTCCAGGTGGGCGAAGAGCACGGCGAAGCTGTAGCAAAGAACAAAGTACATTCCGCCCACCAGGATCCAGGTCTCGAACACCTTGGTGGTCGTGGCGGCAACCTCCGTGGCCAGGAAGGTCAGTTCCTGGATCGAGATGAGCGAAACAATGGCGGAATCCTTGATGAGGGTGATGAACTGCCCTGCCAGCGGCGGCAGGATCTTGCGGACGGCCTGGGGCAGAATGATATCGCGCAGCACGTTGAACGGTGACAGGCCGATCGCCCGTGCTGCCTCCCATTGTCCTCGGTCAATCGACTGGATGCCGGCCCGCACGATCTCCGTGATGTAGGCAGCCTCAAACAGGGCGAGGCAGACCATGCCGGCGAGGAAGTTTGAAAACAGCGCCGGATCGCCGAACAGGATGGCGAAGGCCGTACTGGAGGCGAAGGCGCCGTCGCGGTCGATGTCCTCGACGCCGAGCGCGGGGAATATCTGGCTGGAGATAAAGAAGTAGAAGATGAAGATGAAGACGACAGGGGGAATGTTGCGGATCAGTTCGACATAGCAGCGGCTGATGATCCTCAATGTGAGGTTGGCGCTGGTGCGCCAGTAGCCCATGACGATGCCGATAACGGTGGCCAGAATGGTGGCCCAGACTGCCAGCCGGAGCGTGGTCGCAAGGCCCTGCAGAAGAAGATTGGGGACCACGCTGCCGGATTCGGGGTCTTCCTTCACCAGGAAGTCGAGAACCCGCGTCCAGTTCCAGTTGTAGACCAGGACGTCATTCACCCGGTAGGCTGCGTAGGCGATCACGCCCGCCACCATCGCAAACAATATGTAATCCGTGACCGTCAGCCGCTTGCGGGGCGCTGGAGGAGGTGGGGTGTTGCGGTCCATGAAGTGTTGCAGAACGGCTGCGAGCCGGCCGGTCAGGCGATCCGCCGGCTCGCGTACCTAATCCGTCGGCTACTGAGGCGCGACCATGTCCTTCCAGGCAGACTGGTCCTTGAACCAGTAGTCATGGCGTGCGCCAATCCAGCCGTTGGACGTGTTCACCCGGATCCAGTTGCTGAAGAAGTTCATCGCATCATGATCGCCCTTGCGCAGCGCAAATCCTTCATCACCCTTGGTCAGGTTCTCGCCGCCGAAGGGCAGGAAGATCTTGCCGGGGTAGGCATCCGACCAGAACCGCGGTTTCGGAGCCGACGAGATCATCGCGTGGGCGTTACCGTTGACGACTTCCTGGAAGGCCTGGGCGTCGTCGTCAAAACGGCGGACCGTCGCTTTCGGGAACAGCTTCTGAGCGGCGTTGCAGGGCGTGGCGCCGCGGCGGCACGCGATGGTCACGCTCGACTGGTTGAAATCGTCCCGGCTCTTGAAGCCCTCGGCGAGCTTCGTGCTGGCCGCCATCTGTTGGCCTGAATGGGCATAGGGGATGGTGAAATTGACCGTAAGGTTGCGCTTGGGCGTAATCGACATGCCGCCGATGATGATGTCGAACTTCTTGGCGAGCAGAGCGGGGATGATCCCGCTCCAGGCGGTGGGGACGAACTCGACCTTCACACCCATGTCTTCGGCGACTTTCGTGGCCACGTCGATTTCAAAGCCGATCAGATTGCCCTGCTTGTCGCGCATGGCCCACGGTACGAAGGTCGACATGCCGACTTTCAGGGTGCCGCGCTTCAGGATGTCTTCCAGCACGCCATCTGCCGAGGCAGACAATGCGCTGCCGGTCAGTGCGGAGATCGCCACCAGTATGGCGAGCCCCAATTGTTTCAGGTTCTTGAGCAAACTCATGATGTCCTCCCTATGGATGTTTGAGTTTATCGCTTTCCCTTGTTCAGGGACGTTTCAAAGGCGCTGACGGCCATGGACAGAGAGACGGTCAGGACGAGATAGATGCCCGCAACGAGAAGCCAGACTTCGAAAGCCATGAAGGTGTCGGAGATCAGGTTGAGGCCCGCCGTGGTCAGCTCGGCGACGGCGATTACGCTGACGATGGCGGAGTGCTTGATCAGCGAGATGAGCAGTCCCGTGAGTGGCGGCAGGATGAGGGGCATGGCCTGCGGGACGACGATGTAGCGGTACTTGTCGCGCGCCGTCAGCCCGATGGCGTCGGCACCTTCGTACTGGCCGCGGTCGACGCCTTGAATTCCGCCCCTGATGATCTCGGCGGCGAACGAGCCTTCAAAGAACGACAGGCACAGGACGCCGGCCCAGAAACGGTCAATGCCGAAGATGGGTGCGATCACGAAGTAGAAGAGGAAAAGTTGCACCAGCAGCGGGGTGTTGCGGATCGCTTCCAGATACCAGGTCGAGATCCACCGCCCGGCTATGGAATCCGACAGCCGGGCAAAGGCGGTCACAAAGCCGATGAATATGGAGAGGACACTGCTGATCGCCGCGAGCTGCAAGGTGACGATGACGCCTTTGACCAGCGGCCCCCAGATGATCTCTCCGTCGATCTCGCGGTAGAAGAAGGGAGTTATGCGGTACCATTGCCAGCTATACTCCATCGCCTGGGCGCCACGGAACGCCAGCCAGCCGAGAACTGCAAAGACAAGAACAGCCTGGGTGATCTGCCAGATCGTGTAGGCGCTGGCGCGCAAGCTGAAGCCGGACGGAGGCCGCTTCCGCGCCTCTATACGGTCCAGGCTCATGTCCTCAGCCGCCATAATCACCTCCTCGGTGATCTTCGCGCGCGCAGAAAGCCGGCAATTGCGCCTTTCTCCGCCAAATCTGACCCGATCACTATTGCTTGATGTATAATCAGTGTCAACGAATGAGTTTGTACGAATTTGAAAATGTTATATATAATTCATAACTTCGTGTTATGCATTCGTGGGTCGGATACCAAGACGCGTGAAGATCACATTCAGGCAAATCGATGCTTTCCGCACCGTGGTTTCAACCGGAACCGTGACGGAATCAGCGCAGATCCTTGGAATTTCGCAACCGGCGGTGAGCCGTCTCATTTCCGATCTGGAGGCGGAGGTCGGATTCAAGCTGTTCACAAGAGCCGGCCGCAATCTCAAGCCCTCACTGGAAGCCCGTCTTCTAGTGGATGAGGTTCGAACTGCGCTCAGCGGGCTGGAACGGATCAAGCAGGCCGCGGACTCGATCCGCAAGTTCAAACATGCCCGTCTGCGCCTCGTCACGACGCCGACTTTTTCGACACTCCTGACGCCCCGCCTGATCAAGACATTCGCGGAGCGGCGGCCGGAAGCCATGGTCTCGCTCGAGATCCAGCCCAATGATGACACCGTGGACTGGATGGTGTCGCAGAACCATGATTTCGGCATTGCCCCACCGACCGGCAAGAATCCGTCCCTGGAGAATCTCGCCCTGATTAACACCGATGCGGTTTGTATCGTCCCCGTTGGTCACCGTCTCTCGAGCCTGGAGAAGGTTTTGCCGGAAGATCTCGCGGACGAGAATTTCATCTCCTATCAGCCCGACGCGCAGTTCCGTTTTGAGGTCGACGATGTATTTCGGGCGGCCGGTGTCGAGCGCGGCATGCAGTATGAAGCGCGCACGACTGACGCCATCTGCTGCCTGGTGGCCGAAGGACTTGGTGTGTCCATCGTTGGCTCGGTCGAGGGCGCGCATGGCGCACTGTCAGGCTGCAAGGCTTTGCCGTTCGAGCCGACCATCCCGTTCCGTGCCGCGCTGAAATGGTCGACACAGAAGACCCTTTCGGCGGTTGCGGAGGATTTTCTGGAGATGGTCCGCGAGGAATTCAGCCCCGGTTGAGGGCCTGGCGAAAGCGCTCTCGCGCTTCAGAGCTGTGGATGTAAGCGTAGTCACGCGGATAAGCCGCGCCAGGCTCAACCCTGAGTTCGGTGAAGGTCGGTCCAGGCGCATCAAGGATGCCGGCGACGTTCTTCTCCAGTGAGGTCAGTTCGGTGAAGCTTTCGGCAGACCGGTAGCCGGCCGCCAGCGCCATGCCCTGAAAGTCGACCGTATCCTTCCCGGGAATGGGGTGGGCGCCGTTGACCTCGTAGACACCGTTGAAGAAGAGAAAGTGGTGGAAGTTTTCAGGCTGTGCTTCGGCAACGGTGACAAGCGAGCCGAGGTTCATCAGCAGGCTGCCGTCACCATCGAACACCACAACACGCCGGTCCGGGTTGGCGAGGGCCAGCCCCAGGCCGTGAGACGAGGCTTGCCCCATCGCACCCGTCGCGACGTAATTGAGGTCGCGCGGATTGAGGACCAGCCAGTCGAAACATGTCTGGTAGACGGCGACAACGATGTCGTCCTCCGTGACATGGGCCTTCAGGCATTCAAGTGCGAGATCGCGTTTCATGGCGTCACCGGCGCCCGGCCGACGAGCATGCACACGGGCCTTGATTGTGCGTAGGCCTCGCTGATCGCGGGCGCTATGAGATCGGTGTCGCCAGGCTCTTCGATGAGATGGGTTTTGATCTGCATGGCTTCGAGCACGGGCTCGACAATGCGCACCCCGTAAGAGGCGGATTCCGCTGGCCGGAGGTGGGGTTCCTTTCCCTGCAACCCCACCATCATGCAGACCGGGAGCCGGTAATCCATGCCAATGGCGCGGATGGCATTGAGGGAATCCATCAGCCCGGTTTGCTGCATCAGTAGGAGTGCGCGGGTGCCGTTGTAGGACATGGCCGCGCAGATGGAGACCCCTTCATCTTCCTTGCAGATCCGGACGAGATTGAAGTCAGTATCCTGCGACAGAGGCCACAGCAGGCCGGCGCTCGTGACAATGTCGGGAACGGCGATAACGTACTTTATGCCGGCGTGCT
>JBCCEL010000267.1:0-8276 GCA_039030315.1 Pseudomonadota bacterium | reverse complement strand
TTCAGAGGAAGATACGCCTCCGGCAAAACTGAAAGATCAGAAGCAGGCGTTGAAAGTTCTCGACGTCCGTCAGTTTACCATTGCAGGTGACGATGACGATATCCGGGTGGACCGGTGGTTCAAACGTCATCTGCAGGACGTTCCGTTCAATATTGTTTCCCGTTGGGCGCGCACCGGTCAGCTACGGCTTGATGGAAAGCGTGTATCGCCCGGTGACCGGGTCAGCGCGGGGGCATGACTGCGGGGGTTGCGGCTCCGATCATCGGAGGCGTCGGCAAGTTCTTGGGGCATCAAGCTGCCGCAGGTGACTCCAAGGTGGCGGAAAAGGCCGGCCGCCTGAAGGCCACACAGGTGGGCAACGCCGAGCTCGCCGAACTGAACAAGACGCTCAGCAACATCCGCGCAATCCGCGCATCCGTCGGCACTTCGGAGAGCCCCACTGAATTGGCCATTTTGCGCAACAACACGCGGATCTCTGACCGCAACCGCCGGATAAAACAATCAGGACTCGAGCTTGAGGCGGACCGGCAGGGCACGAATGCTCGCCTGCAGGACATGGCCAGCATTTTTGCGCTTGTCGGAGGCGGTCTCGGTGGAGCGCAGTTTTCACTTCAGAACGGGTGACGCATGGTAAAACTGCCGGGAGTTTCGGAGCAAAATTCAGGCATTTCTCTGCCGCGCACAGGGACAGCAGTGGCCGGCATTGTTTCCGCCTTTGGGCAGCTATCCGTGGCCTTGGATGCAGCAGGGCAGACCTATGCGCTGGCCCGGCAGGATGAGGCCGCGCGTGAAGGGCAATCCGCCGTCGTTCGCGATGAGCAAGGAAATCTGAACGTCACGTTTCGTGACCCAACCTCCCGCTCTGATATTGCCTACAACCGGGCCGCTCAGACCGCCTATCTCGCACGAATGGGCGCCGAAATCCGCCTAAGGGCAACAGAGCTGCGCAACGAGGCGGACGGCGATGCTACTGCGTTCGAAGCCTCATACAATGGGTTTCAAAAGGAACTCCTGAACAAGATCGGCAAGCATAACCCGGGGCTCAAAGGCCCGGTGACGACGCTTCTTGAACAGCATTTTTCATCTCTGCAGCGAGGCGTACTGGACCAAGCGCACGGCACGCAACTGAAAGAGTACCAGAGCACCATCCTGGCAGAGATCCGGACGCTCGACGATGAGATGACCGCGTTGGCCGCAAAAGGCGCGACTGATAGCGCCGAGTATCGACAGGCTCAGGAAGGTGTTGGAGCCTTGTTCAAGGAACTGGCTGACAACCCGCAATTTGCACTCTCTGCCCGTGAGGCGGAACTGAAGATGCAACGCATGTCTGCGCGCCATCAAGCTGAGGCCGTGGTCGGGCAGGTGGAACGGATCTACGCACAGAATGGATTGGCGGCCGCAAACAAAGCCATCAAGGACATGTTCGAAAGCCCGGATCTTGCCCTGTCTGCGCGAGAGCGGCGCACCTATTCTGGCATCGCGCGACAGCGGATCCGGGGCATCCGATCCGAGCGGCAAGCCGAGCTGGAGCCTCTGAAGGTTCAAGCCAAGACGCTTCGCGGCGATATCGAAGCTGGCAAGGTGTATGATGATGATGACGTGGATGCGCTGGCGCAATCTCTGGCCAAGCTCGGCGATGTGAATGGCTCACTCCGCCTTCTGCGGTCACGTGCTGAAGCCCGCGAACTGTCCGAGTTTCGCCAGCTGCCCGACGACGCTCAGCGTGAGGCACTGGCGAAGGCGACAGGACGAACCGCGGCCAGCCCGACGGGTTCGTTTGTCGACCGGGTTGAAAGTGTTGAAAGCGCCGGCGACCCAACGGCGCGCAATCCACGCTCAACTGCGACAGGCGCCGGGCAGTTTATCGAGAGCACTTGGCTAAACGTGATCAAGCAACATCGGCCTGATCTGGCGTCCGGACGGTCAGACGATGAACTGCTTGAGATGCGCAATGATCGCGAGCTGTCGCGTGAGATGATTCAGGCGTACCGGAACGACAATGCCGCAGCACTGCAAAAGTCAGGCATCGAGGTGTCCGGCGGCACGCTGTATCTTGCGCACTTTCTGGGTGCCGGCGGTGCAACGCAAGTTCTGAAGGCGAACGCCAGCACGCCAATCGAGGACATTGTTGGCGATAGGGTTGTCAATGCAAACCCCTTCCTGAAGGGCATGTCGGCCGGCGATGTCGCGATGTGGGCCGACCGCAAGATGGGCAGAACGGTGCCCGGCAGAGGCTCCAACTCCAAAGTCGTGAAGCGCATGCGCAAGGAGGTCGCATCGGATGCCAAGCGCATTCTGTCTGACCTGAAAGCCGGTATCGCGAGCGGCCTGGCGCCCGGCAGTGATAACATCGCCGGCCTGGTTCAAAGCATCGAACTTCTAGGCGATGCCGATCTCTCGCGTGAGCTGACAGCTTCATTGGAGGACTTGCAGGCTCTCGCTCCCTTTGCCGATCTCCCGCCAATTCAGCAGCAGGACCAGCTTGATGAAGCGCAGGCGACACAAGCGATCGATGGGCCGGATACGGATGGTGTCGATCTTGTCGCATCAATGCGCAAAATTCACACTCGGACGGTCGACCAACTGAAGTCGGATCCGATCGGGCTTGCTATCGAGCGAGGCATTCCGGGCATCGCAGAACTGAATGAACCGATCGACTTCTCAAATGCAGACACGTTGGGCGATAGCCTGCGGAATCGCTCGGTCATGGCGAAGCGTGTCGCAGCCTACTACGGCAAGCCGGACGTGCTGCCACTCAGGCCGGAAGAAGTCACAGCGCTGCGTGGTTCGCTGGAAAATGCGACGGCCGCAGAGCAATCTCAAATCTTCGGTGCCATATCGGAAAATCTGAGCGGGCTGGAGTATCAGCGCACCATCGCCGCGCTCGCCAAGAAGGGTGCCTCCCGGGTCACGGCTGTTGCCGGGGCCCTTCATTCCGCCGACCCCATGCTGTCTGAAAGCATACTCCGAGGCAACGCGCTTCTGCGTGAAGAACCGAGGCTGGCTCCAAAAGAGAGCGATCGGGCCTATATCACTCGGCTGGACCAAACCTTGCCGATGACCGTGTTCGCTCCGGGTATGCAGGCGCCCTGGAATGACTATGTGGATTCGGCACGGGCCCGCTACGCTGACCTGTCCGCTCAGGCCGGGGACACCTCCCAGAACCTAAATCGATCTCGAATGGAGCACGCCTTCGCGGACGTGACTGGAGGTATCCTTGAGATGAACGGCAGCAAGTTCATCGCTCCCGTTCATGGAATGAGTCAGGCCTCGTTCAAGGATCTGATGGGGAAACTCGTTGATACAGATCTGGCCGGTGCTGTTTTTCAGGACGGCACGGCCATCACGCTCGACTCTGTCATGGACAATGCCCGGCTGAAGAGTCATGGGCCCGGCCGGTACTTGCTCGCCTATGGAAGCCAGGACGCAGAAGCCTACGCAATGGACAAGAGGTCGGGGCAGGCATTCGTTCTTGATCTCAATCCGTTGGTGACACGGGGTATCGATCTTGGCGGTACTTGACATATACGAAACCGAGGCGCGCGGAGCGCTCCAGATCGCCAGTTCGAGGGCGGCAACCGGACCTGCTGCGACATTTGGAGAGTCCTATCTCTCGTCTTTGCATGAGGACTGGGCAGTCGAGCGGTCATTTAGCGAGGACAAGCGGCGCTTTGATGTCGTCCAAGACGCCCTCGACGCCTACTACGAGAGAACCGGTGAAGCTCTGCCCAATCCGGAATCACTCGACCGCGGAGCCAAATGGCACGGCTACAACACGGTACGAGAGCGGTTCGAGTCTGCGCGCGCAAACACACCCGGGTTTGACCTGGCGTTTCCTGACGACGATGAGATAGAGCGCCGTCAGATCGAGCGTGGCAGAGATGCCCGCCGTCGGCGGTCGGAGGTTGCACAGCGCGAAACGGGCTTCAAGAATCAGGCGGCGTCGTTCCTTGGCGTCATGTCCGGAGCAATGACCGATCCGGTCAACATCCTGGCGATGATGTTCGGAGCGGGTCCGGGCGGCAGCGTGGGGCGCGTGGCATTCACCGAAGGCGGGATTGCACTCACCTCCGAAGCAGTGATCCAGGCGAGCATCTTCGACAGTCGCCGCAAAATCGATCCCGATCATTCTATACGAGATGCAACCGAAAACGTTCTGGCGGCCGGCTTGGGCGGATTTGTTATTGGAGGCGGTGTCCGTCTCCTGGCAAAGGCATGGGAAGGGCGAAGCGGAAGCGCTGATCGCGAACTCAAGGATGCCGGCAACGTGGTCAAGCGGCAGGCTGCCGTGGCGCGATCGCCGTTTTCAAAGCCTGCCTCCAGAGAGGTATCCCATCGCGCGGCCGTGCACAAAGCGGCCGAAGACATTGCAGCCTCGCGGCCGGTAGAGCTGCCGCCGGAAGCGTTCATTGAGAACGCAGCGCGGCCCGGGCGGCTCTATACGGCTGACGGGCAGAGCGTCGGTGTCCAGTATGAGGTTGTCGAAGCGCGCGACCTGATCACGTCACATCAGGACGATTTCACCGCAAATGAAGCCTTCCCCCCCGAACTGCAGCCCCGCGAACGCGAGCGGGCAATCTCTCGCGATCAGATCGGCTCAATGTCCCGCAATCTCCAACCCGAACGCCTGGGCCCCTCAGTTCAGGCTGAAAGTGGCGCCCCGGTTGTGGGAACCGATGGCATCGTGGAAAGTGGCAATGCGCGCGTTATGGCGGTTCGGCTGGCGTACAGCCGAGGCGGAGCCCCTGCAGACAATTATCGCAACTACCTGCGCTCTCAGGGCTTTGATCTCGACGGCGTTCAGGAACCAGTCCTGGTTGCGCGGCGCGTCACGCCGTTTGACGAAGGTGGCAGACAAGCATTCGTCGTCTCCGCAAATCGGCCGTCGACGATGCGGCTGTCTGCAGCTGAACAAGCTCTCGGCGATGCCAGACACCTCGATCGCGGAATGCTGGACAAGATTGAGGGAGGCGATCTCGGATCATCGGACAATCGGGGCTTCGTGCGCGGCTTCATGGAGAAGCTGCCTCGCTCTGAGCAAGGCTCACTGATCGACCAGAACCGTGTGCTTTCGCAAGAAGGCCTTCGACGGGTCAACGCTGCAGTGATGGCCCGCGCGTATGAGGACAGCCAGCTTCTGTCACGGGTGCTGGAAGATCCCGACAACAACATCCGGTCTCTAGGCGGTGCGCTGCAGGACGTGGCACCGTCCTGGGCCCGGATGCGAGATAGCGTGATCGAGGGGCGGATCCCGGCCGGGATGGACGTGACGGGTGATCTGATCGATGCCGTCCGCCTGCTCATGCGTGCCCGGGACGAAGGCAAGAAGTTCAGCGATCTGCTTCACCAGGCTGAGATGTTCGGTGGGCCGTCCGAGGTTGCGAAGCTTCTTGGGCGCTTCATGTTCAAGAACGGCGATCTGGCACAGCCGGCATCAAGGAAGGCTCTGGCTGAAATGCTCGGTGACTATGCGGCTGAGGCACAGAAGAACCTGGCCGGCCAAAGGCTGCTCGGCGATCCGTTGGAAACCGGAGACATTCTCCAGACTGCATTGCGCAAATCCGGCCGCGACGATCTGGCGACGATCGCTGATGAACGCCTGGCGCCGGAGAACATTGAAAAATTGGCCGATGATCCCGAGGTCGAAGATCAGATTGTGCGCGAAGCGGAGCGCATCAGCGTCGACCGCCTGACTGATGAGGCTGCTGCCGGCGACATGCAAATTCCGATGGTGGACGAAGATGGTGAGATTACAGGGTATCGTAACCTGTCCGATCTGTTGAATGAAGCTGATGATGAGCTCGCCGCGGCCAAGGAAATAGAGGTGTGCGTTGCAGGTCGACCAGGTGAGTTCGATACTGCAAGCCAGTCTGCAGCCTAACCGGGGCAACCAATGAGCGATAAGACTTTCCAAGATGGATTGATAGAAGGCGAAATCAAGGCTCTCGCCCAGATTTCGAACAATCACAAAGAGCGCCTTGATCATCACTCTGCCCGCATCCGGATGCTTGAACGCATTATGTGGATTCTTTGCGGCGCACTGGGACTGATCGAGCTGGCGCCGCGTCTTCTGGACTTGGGCAAACTACTGGCTGCAGCCAACCAGTAAGACCTGTGCGTTGCGGCGGCCGAACATGCTGCGATGATGAAGCATGTCCGCACAAATTTCCTCACAACAGATCCTAGCTGTCGTTGGTCCCCGAAGAAACCGACGTAAGCAACAGGCCGCGATTATCGAGGCCGTGGTGCGATGGCTCCCTGTCTTCGCATCCGTGATCGGCATTGATCAGCTGCACAGGCTCAGAGACTTTCTCGCGCAAGTCGCACATGAGAGCGCTCAGTTTGCCTACACACGCGAGATTGGCGGTGAAGGCCGGCGATATGCCCCATGGTTCGGCCGCGGGATCATCCAGCTTACCTGGCTCCGCAACTATCAGGCGTTCGTCCGCTGGCTCCGGAAGGTTTTTGGACTCGATAGCCATCCGGACTATTCCACGGCCGCGCATCGCGAGAAAGTGGCTACGGAGCTGAAGGTCAGCTTCCTCACAGCAATCTTCTTCTGGCAGTGGAAAAAGCTGAACCAATACTCTGACACCGGCAACTTTCGTCAGCAGACGAAGGTCATCAACGGCGGCTTCAACGGTTGGAGCGACCGCGTGAAGCTGCGAGGCCGGTTCGGCCTCATGTTGCTTGGCTACAAGATCGAATTTCGCGCCTACGCCAAGTTTCAGGAAGCGCACGGCTTGGCTGTCACAGACAGATATGACGACGCAACAGAGCAGAAGATGCTGGAGCTCTTGAAGGAAGCCCCTGCCCTCGGCTCTGAGACAAAAGGGAAACCGACGATGAAGGACCTCTTCGACAAGATCACTGGCTTTTTTGGAGCGGGCCCGCTCGGCGCGGTCGCCGGCTCTCTCATTACGGCAATCTTCGCAAATTTCGGCGGCGGGGAGATGCCTGATCCGGGCCTGCTTCAGGAACTTTTGGGAGACCTGAAGAACACCGACGGCAACGCGCTGACCGCTCTTGCCGCAGCGATCGCATCTGCGCTTGGCGCGATGAGCGAGGCAGGGAAAAAACCGCCTGCCGAACCTGGCGACGATACGCTTCCGGACGGGACAGACCTCAACAGTGACCCGATGTTCTTCCGAGCGATCAACATCGCAAATATCCAGCGGACGCTAGGCAGGGTTCACAGGGGCTTGCTGCCATCAGCGCCGGATGAAGGCGAGTACACAGACTTCACTCTCCGGGCACTTGAGGGCGGGGTTGATAGCATTGAGGACGGAATCCTGCTGGGCATCGACTGGGGCCAGGATACGGCCATCAAGGGCCTGCGCGAGCGCGGTGAGCTGAACGAAAAAGGCGCTCCGCCCGCCCCAATGGGGTAATTTAGCGTGAGCCTCGTTGCCAACTGCCTCGCTCGCCTCGTCAAAAGTGGTGAGATCAGCCAAGGTGCGGCCGATGCTGCCCGGGCGTTGCATGAGGGTGCTCAGGGCAAGCTCGGTCGTGATCTGCCTCCAGACCGGGCGGATGCAGCCGCTGCACTTGAGGCAGCGCGGATCATGGCGGAATCAGCAAAGCGAAAGAAACTCTCTATCGCAAAAACTGCAATCGCCCTGAGATCTGTCGAGGACCGGGCTGCGGCCCATTCAAAGGGTCCGATTGCCGGCTACATGTCGATGCTGGTCCGTGACATTCATGACGAAGGCGGCATGAACGTCGAAAGCCAGTCCGAAGTGATCCTTGGGAGTCTTCTGCGCGAGGCGGGCGCATTCATAGACAAGTTCCAAACCCGAGCGGCGGGGCTGGTTCAGAACCATGTCAGCACGCGTAATGCCGTGCTTGAGATGCGCGGCAAGGACACTGGGGATGCAGCGGCCAAGGAAGCGGCCGGCGCCATGTCAGCGGCGATCGAGAAGGCGTTCAACCGCGCTAGAGCGGCCGGCATTCCCGTTGATCGGCTTGATGACTGGATGACGCCTCAGTTCTGGGACAGCGGCCGGCTTCGCAAGTTCGACAAATCGGAGTGGATCCGGGACATTCAGGCTGAACTGGACAAGGGAACGATCGAGATAGATAGCCGGGCCGGGTTTGAATTCAGCGCGGCGAACCGCCTCGAGGCGGAAACTCTTCTGAACGATATCTATGACAAGATCACGCTCAACAAAGGGCGGGGCAAGACTGGCGGGCTGAAGAACTACCAGCGCCTGTTCCCCAACTCTCTGGCTAATCCTTCCCAGGCCGGCATGAGTTACACCAATCCCACCTCTCCT
>JBCCEL010000266.1:0-8305 GCA_039030315.1 Pseudomonadota bacterium | reverse complement strand
GTGCACAAAGACGTCAGAAAGTTCAGTTCTCGAGGTTACTCCTTTTGGCCGGACCATCCGGCCCCACGCCGCGATGTTTTAACGGGGAGGGCGATTTACCCGGGGCCTGTCCGGCGTCATACATCCGAAGATGTATCGGGGGGCTACCCCGCCGGGAGGCCAGACCTTGAGTCCGGAACGCCTGAAGATGCGAACTCCGGCACCATTCCCAAGGCAGTGCGATTGCCCGTACGAGCCCCTCCGGCCGTTACACCGTCAGAGGCAAGCCATCACGATCTCCCCTCCACTACCCGGCACGACCATGGCTGGTGCCCTCTCATGAGGGAAGATGGGAGACAATATACCTGGAATAATCTAATTTGTCAAGATATTTTTCCTCTCACAATCACCTTGCAGCTTGACCCGGTGTCCGCCCTCCTGTTTATCCTCGTCATCCCACACTGAAGTTTCATCCATCAGGAACATTCGCATGCAAAAACGCCGCCTTGGCCGCGACGGCCCTCTGACTTCCGCCGTGGGCATCGGCGCCATGTCTTTCACCGACTTTTACGGCGCCACCACCAAGGAGGAATCCCTGCACATCCTCTCTGCCGCACTCGATCTCGGCATCGATCATATCGACACGGCAAACGTTTACGGCATGGGCCGCTCGGAGGACGTGATCGGTGAGTTTCTGAGAGGCCACAAGGGCGAATGCCCCTTCGTCATTGCCACCAAGGCGTCGATAACCCGCAACAAGGAGACGAAGGAGCGCGTCTTCGACAATTCTCGCGCCCATCTGGAAGCCGAACTCGACATCAGCCTGAAGCGCATGGGGCTGGAGAAGGTCGATCTCTTCTATGTCCACCGCCGCGACCAATCCCTACCGATCGAGGAGGTGACGGAAAGCCTCGCCTCGTTCGTCAAGGCCGGCAAGATCGGCGGGTTCGGATTTTCCGAGATCGCGCCCTATTCCCTGCGCCGCGCTGCGGCCGTTCATCCCGTGGGGGCCGTCCAGTCGGAATACTCCCTGTCCGTCCGTACGCCCGAGGTCGGCCTGACCCAGGCCTGCGCCGAAGTGGGCGCGGCCGTCGTAGCATTTTCTCCGGTCGGCCGCGGCCTGCTCACCGACCGCCCGCCTTCAGCGGAAAAGGCCGCCGGCATCGATTTTCTCAAGAACAATCCGCGCTTCTTCGGCGAGAACCTCGCGGCCAATTTGCTTGAAGTGAAGAAGTTTCAGGACCTTGCTGCCGACCTGGGCACCACCGCGGCCTCCCTCTCGATCGCATGGCTTCTGCATCAGGGCGACCACGTGCTGCCTATCCCCGGAACGCGCAGCGTTGCTCACCTCAAGGAACTTGCTGCAGGTGCGGGCCTGAATCTTTCCGCAGAAGATCTTGCCCGCATCGACCAGGCCCTGCCCATCGGCTGGGCCCATGGCGACCGCTACAATGCCGCCCAGTGGGTGGGCCCGGAGCGTTATGCGTGAACATGACCGGCAAGCTTGGACGCCAGCTCGCCGCCATTGCCGCACGGGAAGCGGAGATCCAGGCATTCGTACCCGGCACCCATGATCCGGATCGCGTGCGCCGGGCAGCCGCCACGGCCCCTTCCGGTCTGCCGCTTTCCGGCGTAACCGTCGGCGTGAAGGACATCATGAACGCCGACGGCTATCCCACGGGCTGCGGTTCGGCCATACCGGATGAGGAGTTCGAGGGGCCGGAGGCCAGTGCCGTGACGCGGCTGTGCGAAGCCGGCGCTGTTGTGATGGGCAAGACGCAGACCACCGAGTTCGCGGCCTTCCATCCGTGCGCGACCCGCAATCCGCACAATCTGGCCCATACCCCGGGGGGCTCGTCCAGTGGATCCGTCGCCGCGATCGCGGCAGGCTTCTGCGACCTTGCCTTCGGCACCCAGACCGGCGGCTCCACCATCCGCCCGGCCGCCTATTGCGGTATCTTCGGCTTCAAGCCCACGCTCGGCCGGGTCGCGCTGGACGGCGTGTTTCCTTATTCGGTTTCACGCGATCACATCGGTCTCTTCGCACTTGAGCTCGATCTCATCGGCCGTGCGATGGCTGCATTGGACGACACGTGGAGGGACGCGTCCGAGCCCGGTTTCCGTCTTGCGGTGCTCGAAGGCCCCTATCTGGACCAGGCAGACGAGCCGGCGCGTGCCCACTTCCAGGCGACGATCGAGAAACTTGGGGACGCGGGCTTCAAGCCGCGCTGTGTGCGCCTGGTGGAAGATGCTCTGGATCAACGGGCTGAACTTACCCGTCTGACCAATGCGGACGCCGCCAGGGCACAAGCCCGGCTCTTCCCGATGTACCGAGACCGATACAGCCCCAGATTCCTCGAAGCCCTCGAGGAGGGGCGGGCGGTCACGGATGCCGAACTTGAAGATATGCGAAGTCTTGCGGCGCGGCGCCAACAGGACATGGCCGTCCTGATGGAGGCCGAAGGCATTGATGCCTGGCTTTGTCCCGCTGCCACGTGTACGGCGCCGGAAGGGCTTTCCTTCACAGGCGACTGGGCCATGAACGCGCTGTGGACCTATACGGGCCTGCCGGCGATATCGCTGCCGTCGGGCACGGGCGACGGCAATCTCCCTTACGGCCTGCAGGTCGTCGCCCGCCACGGGCAGGACGAGGAGTTGCTGCAGCTTGCCCGGCAGATCAGCGCCAACTTGGACAAGCCGGAGCCCATAGGTTAGCCTTGTGCCCAAAGCCACAGGAGGCCAGCTTCATGGAACTCTTCACCGCCCGCGTCTGCCCCTATGCCCACCGCACCCGTCTTGCCCTTCTGGAGAAGGGCCTCGAGTTTGAGCACATCGAGGAAGACCTGAGCGCCAAGTCGGCGCGCTTCCTGAAGGTCTCACCCTATGGCAAGGTCCCGGCGCTCGTCCACAAGGGTGAGACGATCTATGAGAGCCTCGTCATCAACGAGTATCTGGATGAGGTTTTCCCCGAACCTGCCCTGATGCCGGCCGATCCGGTGGCGCGCGCCAGGGCCCGCATCTGGATCGCCTATTGCGACGACTACTTCACCGGCGACTTCTATGCCGTGATCCGCAACAAGGATGAGACAAAGGACGCCGAACTCAAGGCCAAGTTGGCCGACCGGCTACGCAAGGCGGAGCAGGACGGATTCGGCGAACTCTCTGGCGATGGTCCCTACTGGCTCGGTGGGCAAGTCAGCCTGGTCGATTTGGCCTGGTATCCCTTCTTCGAGCGCCTGCCGGCCTGGACCCACTACCGCGGCTTTTCCATCCCGGACGATTGCCCGAAGATCGCACGCTGGGCCGAGGCCATGGCCGGCCGCGCCTCCGCTCGGGCCGTGGCCAACGAAGCCGACTACTACATCCAGGGCTACGCCCGGTATGCGGCCTGACGGGCCAGCCACTCTTCCCTGGTCATCTCGAACCCCGGAAGGTCCAGGGCATAGGCGCGCCGCAGGCCGGTGTACCGCATACCCACTTTGCGGAGAATGTGTTGGGATACAAGGTTGTCCGGGTGGGTGACGCCGACAACCTTCTGTAGCGGCGTTTCCTCAAAGACGAACCTCTGCAGGGCCAGGGCGATTTCCGTGGCATAGCCCTTGCCCCAGGCGGCGGGCTTCAGGGTGTAGCCCAGCTCGATATCCTCTTCTGGAAACGTCTCTTCCTCGAGCCGCTCCCACTTGCTGTCATCGTCCTCGACAGGCAGGGGCAGGAGCGGCGCGGTTCCGATGCGCTCACCCGTCTCCCGCACCGAAACGCACCAGAAGCCGATCGCACCGCCGCCCCCGCGCAGGCAGCGTTTGGGGAGGATCTCCAGCAGATGCTCCTTGTCGCGGGCAGGCCCGATATACTTCATGACCTCCGGGTCAGAGCGCAAGGTGACCCAGATTTCGGCATCTTCCGGGCTTAAGGGCGTCAGTCGCAGGCGTTCCGTGATCATCTCCAGCTTCATGACCCTCAGCCTCGTTACCCGATGGTGCCGGTGTCGCTCAGGGTTTCGATCTGATCATCGTCCATGCCGAGCGCGTCGCGCAGCACGTCGCGGGTTGAATCGCCCAGTGCCGGCACTGCACGCTCAGAGATCATCTGTTTGCCGTCCATGCGGATCGGATTGGCCACCGTCGGCGTGCCTGTGCCGTCCTCCCGCCGGGTGTCGAGGCGCAAGCCCCTGTGCGCCACCTGGGGATCTGCAAACACATTGTCGATGGAGTTGATCGGGCCGCAGGGCACCGAGACCTCTTCCAGCACCCCGACCCATTCCGACGTGGTCTTCTGCTTCATCGCGGCTGCGACCAGCGCGACGCACTCTTCGCGGTGGGCGACCCGTTCCTTGTTGCCGGCAAAGCGCGGATCGTCCGGCAGGTCGCCCAGCCCGGCCACCTTGCAGAACGCGGCAAACTGCCGGTTGTTCCCGATGGCCAGGATGATGTGTCCGTCCGCCGTTTCGAAGGCCTGGTAGGGCACGATGTTGGGATGGGCGTTGCCGAGCCGGCCGGGCGCGGCGCCGCTTACCAGATAATTGCTGTTCTGGTTGGCAAGCGCGGCGATCTGGGTGTCGAGCAGGGACATGTCGATATGGGTCCCGCGCCCGGTCCGCTCCCGGTCGATAAGCGCGGCCTGGATGGCATTGGCGCCGTAGAGCCCGGTGAAGAGATCGCTCACCGCGACTCCCACCTTTAGCGGCATGCCGTCCGCTTCCCCGGTCACGCTCATCAGGCCGGACATGCCCTGGATCATGAAGTCGTACCCTGCCCGGTGGGCGTAGGGGCCGTCCTGGCCGAAGCCGGTGATCGAGCAGTAGATCAGGCGCGGATTGGCCGCGGCGAGGCTGTCGTAGTCGAGGCCGTATTTCTTCAGCCCGCCAAGCTTGAAGTTTTCGATGAGGACATCCGACTTCAGGGCGATCTGGCGCACCAGGTTCTGGCCTTCCGCCCTGGAGATGTCGATCGCAACCGATTTCTTGCCCCGGTTGGCGCTCAGGAAATAGGCCGCATCGCCCTCGCTGCCGTCGGCATTGGTGATGAAGGGCGGTCCCCAGCCGCGGGTGTCGTCACCTTCGCCGGGCCGTTCGATCTTGATGACTTCCGCGCCTAGATCGGCCAGCAGCTGGGCGGCCCAGGGGCCGGCGAGAATGCGGGTGAGATCGACCACCCGGATATGGGAGAGGGGCTTTGTCATGGCCGCTTGCGCTAACACCGCCGGCCCGGGGGCGCAACAGGGTTTACGCGCGCGGCCGAATGGGCTTTGGTGCGCGCCGCAAAAAGCGGAGGGCGCGTTGATGAACATGACCAGAACCGACGATTTCATGGCCATGAAGGGGGCCGGTTACTACTCCAAGGCAACAACCGGCGCCAAGGATGTCATGGACGGTGCGGAACACCTGATCCTGGAGGCGCTGGAGCGCATGGACCCTCCGGACGACGGCACCATATTCACCATGTCGGACATGGGCTGCGCCGATGGCGGCACCTCGATCGACATGGTGCGCCATGTGCTCACCGAAGTCCGCCGCCGCTGTCCGTCGCGGCCGATCCAGATGGTCTACACGGATCTGCCGCGGAACGATTTCTCCCAGCTCTTCCGGATCATCCACGGACAGACCGAGATCGAAAGTTATTTCGACGGGATCGACAATCTCTATGTCTATGGCTGCGGCACGTCGTTCCACCAGATGATGCTGCCGCCGGCCTCGCTCCACATCGGCCATTCCTCGACAGCGTCCCACTACATCTCCGAAGTACCCTGCAATATCTCTGACCACGTCCATATGGTCGGGGCGTCAGGCGGGGAAAGAGAGGCGTTCGAAGCCCAGGGGGCGCGGGACTGGGAAACCATGCTGCTCAACCGGACGAAGGAGCTGGCGCCGGGCGGCCGGCTGGCGCTGTTCAACTTCGGCATCGACGAGGAGGGCCGCTATCTCGGCAATACCGGCGGCGTCAACATGTTCGACACGTTCAGTGACATCCTGAAGGAACTGGCTGTCGACGGCACGATTTCGGAGGATGAGTATCTCGGGACCAACTTCCCGCAATGCTACCGAAATACGGAGCAGTTCACGGCGCCGCTCCGCGATGAGGCGAGCCCGGTCTACAGGGAGGGCCTGCGCCTGGAACACGTGGAGTCCCGCGTCGTGCGGTGTCCCTATGAGCGGGACTTCGAGCAGCACGGTGATGCGGAAAAGTTTGCCCGCGAGTACATCCCCACCCTGCGATCCTGGTCGGAGCCCACCTTCGTCGCCGGTCTTTCCACCAACCGTTCAGGCGAGGAAAGAGCAGCGATCATTGACGAGTTCTATGGCCGTTATCAGCGGCGGGTGGCGGACGGTCCCAAAGGTCATGCAATGGACTACGTCCACATCTACATGATCTGCGAGAAGGTTTAGAAGACGGCGGCCGCCAGGGCGGGCAGCCACCGCACTTCGCTCAGGGAAGGTTGTTGCTGGTGCAGGCCACAGAGCTGCCGCTGAACGAGCAGAAGCTGATCTTGTTGCCTCTGGTCACCCAGATGCCGTGAAAGGCCGCATTGCCCGCCTGTCCGATATCGCGCGGAACCTCCATTGCCACGTTGCCCACAGCGGCGCCGGCCACAGCGTCGTTTGTCAGGCTGGCCGCGGCATTGAGCATGAACGCGCCGGCTGCGCCGGCTGCGATGGTAAGTGCAAGTGTTTTTCCGTTGATCATTTGCATTCTCTCTCTTCTATGTTTGATGTTAATTTACCCAGTGGGCGTCTCTCAAATAGAAAACAATTTAATTTTGTAGTACTCGTAAAAATACCGGGTCTTGTATTTTGAAGAAATTTGCACGGAGAAACTGAAGCGGAGTGTCCCGGCGCAGGATTCGGGTGGATCAGGCCTGGCGGGAAGCGCCATTCTTGGGCGGATCCAACAGAACCGGAGCAACGATGATGGTCACATTTGTCCCACTCGATTCAGCCCTTGTCCGCAAACTTCAGTCCGGCGGCCCGGATGCGAACGGCCAGGCGCCCGAGCGCCAGGTTTCCTCCGGTAGCGGTGTCCCGTGCCGTCATTGTCTCCGGCAGATCGGCCGCGGTGAGGAATATCTCATTCTGTCCCACCGGCCTTTCCCGGAGGCACAGCCCTATGCCGAGCAGGGCCCGATCTTTCTGCACGCGCGGGCCTGCCTGGCGCATGTGAGCGACGGCTCGGTTCCGGAGATGCTGGACAGCCCGCACTACATTCTCCGCGGCTATTGTGAGGGAAACCGGATCGTCTACGGATCCGGCCTGATCGTGCCCACAGCCGAAATTCCCAAGGCCGCTGCTGCGCTGCTTGCAGACGGCGCCATCGCCTATGCCCATGTCCGCTCCGCCTCGAACAACTGCTACCAGTGCCGCATTGAAAGGGACTGACGGAGCGCGCTCCGCCATTGCCATTTCCGGCGTCTTGGCCCATTGAACGCAGCGCATTCAGTGGGAGGAAACGGCATGAGCGACAAGGTGCACTTCAGCGTTGAAGAGGGACGTGAACTGGCCATCAAGGCGCTGACCGCATGCGGCACATCGGGCGCCAATGCGGCCGCCCTGACGGAGGGCATTATCGGGGCGGAGCTGGATGGCATCTCCTCGCACGGTTTCATGTACCTGCCGATCTATTGCGAGCACGCCAAATGCGGCAAGATCGACGGCCAGGCCCAGCCCGAAGTCCGGGAGATCTCCGCCAGTGCCTTTGCCGCCGATGCAAAATCGGGCTTCGCTCATCCCGCCATCGGGGCCGGTTTTGCCAGGATCATCCCCGCGGCAAAGGAAACGGGCATTGGGGCGCTTTCCGTCACCAACTCCTACAATTGCGGAGTGCTCGGCTTCCATGTTTCCAACCTGGCCGAAGCCGGGCTGCTGGGTCTCGGCTTCACCAATGCGCCGGCCTCCATCGCACCGGTGGGCGGCTCCAAACCGGTGGTGGGCACCAACCCGCTTGCGTGCGCCGTTCCGGATGGGGAGGGCGGTGTGAAGCTGATCATCGACCAGTCCTCATCGGTGATCGCCAAGTCGGAGGTCACCAAGCACAAGAACGCCGGCGAAGCGATTCCGGAAGGCTGGGCGCTCGATCCTGACGGTAACCCCACCACCGACCCGGCCCTCGCCCTGAAGGGCACGATGGTTCCGATGGGTGGCTACAAGGGCGTGGGGCAGGGGCTCGTGGTAGAGCTGCTGGCCGCGGCGCTCTCCGGCGCGACGCTCGGGATCAACGCCTCATCCTTTGCCACCAATGACGGTGGCCCCTGCAATACCGGCCAGTTTTTCCTTGCGCTCAATCCGGAGAGCTTCTCCGGCGGTGCCTTCTACGAGCGTCTCGATGCTCTCGCCGAT
>JBCCEL010000265.1:0-8316 GCA_039030315.1 Pseudomonadota bacterium | reverse complement strand
CTGGCGCACCAGAATGCGGGTGATTTCAGCTCGGGTCCGCTTCGAGATGGACCACCCGAGGGGCGGTTCGTTCTGACCGGGGCCGGAGCAGAGTTCGAAATGAGCGAAGACCGGATCGGCGATGTTGGGAAAGTCGACGGCCGGATCGTTGATGAACCTTGTCATCTCCATGTTCGTCTTGCTGGCCAGGACACCGCGGGCCGCCCGTGTTGCAAGGATCCCGCGGATCGGGCCGGCCACTTCGTTGGCGAGCTTTGCGGTGCTGACGTAATCGGCCGGCAGGAAGCCGGTGGCCGGTATCGGTTCGTCACTGACGCGCAGCTTGGGATCGCTGGTGATCTGGATCAGGATCGGCCGCACCTTGACGTTCCTTGCGGCGAGGACTTCGGCAGCCTTTTGCAGGATCTCGCTGGTGGTGACGGCACCATAGTTTTCGAAGTAGCCGCCATCCAGGACGTGCCCGCGGTTCTGTCCTGCCTTGTTCACCAGCAGGCCCGCCGGGCTGACATAGGTGAACCGCGCGCTGTTGAGCGCGGCGGTCTTCAGGGCCACGTCCGACTGCAGAACATCAATCGCATCGAAGGCATCGAAGAAGACCTCACGGTCGATCCTGATGTGACTGGTGATGATGCGTTTGCCGGTCTCCTCATGGGTGCCGTTGAGGAGCAGGGCCGGCCGCCAGGCGTCTTCCCGCCAGGGTGCGAAGGACAGGAAGTTCTGGTTCAGCCGGTCTGCCGCGCCGTTGCCGGCTGTGCAGCGATCCTGCTCGCGGCAGGTCTCCGCCCAGGCCTCGGCCCAGCTATCAGCCAAGGTACGTCCACGATCCGGTAGGAAAGGGTAGGGCAGGAAGCGCTGGACCAGGTCCGGGAACAGCATGGCCGCAAGCGTCGGCCCGAGGAAATCCTTCGACAGAACCCCCCGGCTCATGGTGGAGGCCTCGCCCTTGCCCAGATAAGGCGCCCACTCACTGGTGCAGGCGGCGGCCGGATCAATCTTCGTGTTCGCGGCGTTGGCAGCAAAGACAGCTGTGCCGACGCTGCCGCCGGAAACGCCGCTGATCGAAAAGGTCCGGCTGGTAAAGGCGGGACAGGCATCCTGCAGCGCCCCCAGGACCGTTGCGGTCCAGTAGGCCGCCCGGATCCCGCCCCCTGCCGTTGAGACCAGCACCAGCGGGACGGTATCGCCGTCCGCCACGTTATTGGCTGCCAGCCACTTGTCCAGCGCCTGTTCGGTGCCAAGCCTCTGGGCTGTGCCCCCATCGTCCCCGTCCACGAGGGTGATATGATGGTTGTCGTTGAACGGGCTGAATGCCACGGCCACGAGGATCAGCGTGAAAACGATCGGGAAGCCGGCTTTCTGCGAGCTGCGTACGAGATAGCTGCCGATCGGCACGAGGTTGCCGAAGGCGAAGAATGCAATGGCCGCGGCTCCGAAGGTCTGACCGATCCCGATCGGCCAGATCGAGACGGCCGCCAGGGCGACGAGGGCGACAAGCACTGAAATGACGAGGATCGCACGGGACAGAGGCGGCAAGCTCGCGTAGCCATCTCCGGTGTTCTGGCCTGGCTCAACGTGAGCGATATGTTTGAATGTTGGGCTCCGGCCGAAAAACCCTTCTTCGATCAATCGCCGCCGGGCGTACATCCCGAAGAGGGCAAAAGCCGCATTGCCGATCATCAAAAGCGCCGGCCCCGTCTTGCCGGCCAGCAGCAGTGAAATCGCCGCCGCCGCGTAAGCGATGAGGGCGTAGATCCGGGGCACCCATCCGGCCCAGAAACTGATGGGCGGAGCTGAACCGGCGGCGGCGCCCTGAGGGCTATAGCGGCCTATGGGCAGGGCGATCCGGGCCCAGTACCAGGACTGGAGCGCGAGCCAGTTTACGGAGATCCAGAACAGCGTGAAGACGATTGCGGGGTTCTCGTCTCCCACGCCGTAGGCAAGTTCTCGTCCCTGCGGCGTGAACACCAGCAATACGAAGCCGATCAGTACAGTTAGAGCTGAAAAACGCGATGGTCCGATGTATCCCCAGATATCTCGGAGCCAGGCCCAGAGCGGGCTGAAGATCGCGGCGAACACTCCTTCGATCACTGCGATTGCGGCGTAGATCTTCTTGAGGAACTCTTCGATTGTCCCGAGCATCGCCCCACCACCTCCGGCACTTAACAGTGTTCAACAAGTGCTGGAGATGGCGAATAATGTGAAAACAGATTCGGGACAATCAAGCGCGGCCGGGAAGCGCGCTATGTATCATAGGCGCGGTCGCGCCAGCTCACGGTCTTTCCGGCGAGACTGCGGAAAAGGGCGACCCATTGCAGATAGAGCATGAAGGCCACGCCGAGCGGGTGGAGCAGGGCGCCGAGCAGGGTCTGCTGGAAGCGGAAAGCCAGCAGCAGGCGGAAGGAATAGGTGAACAACAGCGCCACCATCGCCACCACGATGGGCAGTCCGAGCGCCAGACCGATCAGCACGAGCACTAGCGGCAGGATGTGCCCTCCGGCAAGCAGGATAGTCCAGATCGGCAGCGCGACGGGCGTCGCCATGCCCTCATGGGCATTCTTGAGAAAACCGCTCCAGATGCCTTCCAGATCCTCGTACATCCGGGTTGCACAGACAGATGTCACGTCGACCAGGTCCGTCTTCAGCCCGTTGCGCCGGAACAGGCGTGCCAGCTGCACGCCGTCATGCAGAGTCGCCCGGATGGGCTCATGACCGCCGGTCTCTTCATAGGCGCTGCGCTTCACGGCAATGATCTGGCCGACAGCTGCGCCGAAACCGGGCGATTTGCTCAATTTTACACCGAGAAAGGGGAGGTAGCCGAGAAGCATGACATGGATTTGCGGAATGACCACTTGTTCCCAGAAGGTCACCGTCTCCTGCAGGGGCACACCCGAGATCAGGGCCGCATCGTTGTCATCCAGATGAGCCGAGATTCGCGCCAGGCAATCCGGTGAGACGATCATGTCGGCATCTATGAAGACCATGTTCTCGTGGCTTGCCTGCTGGCTGAGAAAGTAGCAGGCGTGGTTCTTGCCGCCCCAGCCTTCGGGCAGCTTCGGCGTGGACACCAGCTTGATGCGCGGGTCGTCCTTGGAGAATTCGCGGATGATGTCGGGGGTGGCGTCCGTCGAGTTGTCGTCCGCGATAATGAGCTCGAACTCGACGCCCTCTGATTCCTGCATGGTCTCCAGCAGTGGCCGGATGCGCTTTTCTTCATTGCGCGCGGGAACCAGAACCGAAATGGGAGACACCTTGTCGCCCGCCGGCCTCGGTGCGCGGTAGAGGAAGATGTTCATCACGCCCAGGCCGTAGGGCAGGGCGGCCAGGACAAATGCGACCCAGCTCCAGGTCAACCAGCTCATGCGGGGCCATCCTCGTGTGCTGCGGAAAACTTCTTGCCGGTCACAAGCGCCTTCAGGCGCCGCCAGGCATCGTAGGCAAAACCGACACCGGCTTCACCCGACAATACGGATGTGAAGCGATCCGGATCACGGCTGATGGCGTCTTCCTTGAGCGCATCCTGGGTCTCCTCGAGTGCGCGTTCCAGGGCCGACTGCCATTCTTCAGTGCTCCGTTCTCCGGCGGCAACCGCCTCGACCGGGGTCCCGAAGCGCACCAGAAGCTCAGGTTTGCTCTCGTTCCAGAAACAGTATTCCAGGGCCATGGGTACGAAGCTCACATTGGCGCAGTCGCGGGCAAGGTGGGCGATGCCCGGTTTGAAGTCCGCCGGGCGCCGGCGGGCGTCGGCAAATTCTCCCTGGGGCGTCAGCCAGAGGCTGGTACCGCCGTGGGAGAGCAAACCGTGCGAGACGTTGAGGAACTGCACTGCGCCCCGGGCTGTGTCCTGCTCGACCGGAAACAGTCCGATCTTCAGCATGAACTTGTATTTCTGAACCGCTTCGGCATCGATTGGGCCGAAGCCACAGCGGTCGCCGTAGCGGCTCCGCGACATGTAGAACATGACGAGTGGATCCCACCACGAGGAGTGGTTGTTGAAGACAACCAGTCCCCTGTCGGCGGAGATCTCGGGCGGCTCTCCGCCCTTTGCGATGCGGAAACCATGGAAGTTCTTGGCGAAATAGCGCGCAAGATAGCGCTCGAAGAAGCCGGAAACCCGCGGACTGTAGCGCGCCAGCACTTCTTCAGCTGCCTTGTTTTGCCGTTCGGCTTTGGAGGATTTCGCCATGGAGCCTTGGTGAATGCTGTTTCCCGCCGCTCTTTAGCAGCTAACGAAACGGCCTGTCATGGGCACAAGAGACGCAGTTTGAACCACACGTCTTCACCGGGCTTGCCCCGGCAATCCAGAGCGTCACGGAACGAAGTAAGCTCATCTCGTGGAATCAGCCCGGTGCGGTTGACCAAACGTCATCGCGCAAGCAGGCTTGGAGCACCGGGTCAAGCCCGGCGATGACGAGTGGGGTGGATCGTCCGCAGATTAAGAAGTGTGTTCCCTCTGCCGCGAGAGACCAAAGTGCATTGACCTAAACGGGCTTTTCTGAATGGCGCAAAGCTTGACCGGACACCTTTGGGGCAAGCTCGACGACAGCGGATTTGTGGCGTTCGCCGGATCGAAAGGCCGGCAAAATCAAGGGTGAACTGCGCGCCGCTTACGACGCCTGTTCCAGCTGCATGCCGCCGGTTGAAGCCGGCTCCAGCTCCTCGCGCTCCACGCCTGCCAGGCTGATGCCGAGATCTTCCGCCAGGAGGCCGGCGGAGATACGCGCGGATTCGAAGATCACAGGCAGGCCGCTGCCCGGGTGAGTGCCGCCGCCAACGAGATAAACGCCGTCCAGGTCCTCGAACCGGTTGCGCGGGCGGAAGGCAAGCATCTGGGTGAGCGTGTGGCTGAGGTTGAACGTGGCGCCCTTGTAGACGTCCAGTTCATCGTGCCAGCGCTGCGGCTGCATGATCTTTTCCGTCACGATCCGCTCGCGCAGGTCGGTCAGGCCGATGGCCTCCAGACGCTTCAGCGCGAACTCCCGGAATTCCGCTTCCTGGGCCGGGGTCCATTCCACCTCGCTGTCGAGGTTGGCGACAGGCACCAGAACATACAGCGTGCTCATGCCCTGCGGTGCCAGCGTGGAGTCGTTGATCGATGCGTTCTGGATGTAGAAGGAGGGGGATTCGGGCAGAATCTTGGAATCCTGGATCTGATCGATGTTCTTGTGCAGATCTTCCGTCAGGAAGATCGTGTGGTGCGGAAGATCGTCGTACCTGCCCTTGATGCCGAGATACATCATGTAGGTGGAGCAGGAGAACTTCTTCTTCTCGATGGTCTTGTCTTTCCACCGGCGCCGGATCGAGTTCGGTACAAGTGTTTCCATGGCTCGGCCGAAATCGGCATTCATGACCATGGCATCGCATTCGTAGCGGCCCTTGGCGGTGACCGCGGCCTTGGCTCTGCGCCCGTCGAAATCGATGCTCTCGACACCTTCCGACAGTTTGATCTTCACGCCCATCCGTGTGGCCAGTTCGGCCATCTTGTCCATGACCGCGCCGCAGCCGCCGATCGGATGCCAGACGCCGTACTCGTATTCGAGGAACGCGAGGATGGTGAAGAGGCTGGGGCAGTTGAACGGCGACATGCCGAGATACTTGGCCTGGAACGAGAAGGCCTGGCGGATCCGGTCATCTGCGAAATAGCGCCTGAGATCGCCATCGATCGAAAGCTGCGGGCGCAGCATGAAGACCGATTTCAACACATCAGGCCGCACGAAATCCTTGTAGCTCTGGAAGGAGTTCTCCAGCGTAGGCTTGAAGTATTTCAGCTTCTGCCGGTTCTCGTCCATGTAGCGCTGAAGGGCCGGGGCATCGTCCGGCGCAAGACGTGCAATCTCGTCCATCATCGCCTTGATGTTGCCGCGGGCATCCAGGTGTCCACGGTTCTCGAAGACGAGCCGGTACATGGGATCCAGCTTCTTCATCGGGATCTCTGCCCAGAGATCGAAGCCGCAGGCATCGAAAATCTTCTCGATCACCGGCGGATAGAGGAAGAAGGTCGGTCCGATATCGAACGTGAACCCATCCTGCTTGATCTGGCCGGTGCGTCCGCCCACCTGGTCACGCTTCTCAAGCAGCGTAACGTCCAGCCCGGCATTCGCCAGCAGCATAGCGGAAGCCAGACCCCCAGGTCCGGCGCCGACGATTACAATCTTTTTGCTCTTGTTAGTCATGTCCGGAGTAACTCAGCCGACCCTGTCTCACTCAAACTTTCCCCTCAGGCTCCCCTCGCGAGCCCGGCGATCGCAGCCATGGCGAATCGAAACGACCCACGCCACAACCTTTACGGGGTATTTAGCCCAACAATCCGAAACCGAAAAGCCTGGCAAGGCGCGTTTGGCCCGGTCAGAGCGAATTTCTTCATGAGTGTCGCCAAAATGTCATTGTTTTGCTCGCCCCGACCAATTTGCCCCATTTTCACAGGCCCTTGCATATGCTCTTGCAGGTATACTTAACGCTGAGGTCCCGTGTCCGGACCATGATTTTCCTGGAAAAACACCGAGATGATTCTCAACCTGGCGGCCGGCTGATCCGATGACGACCCTCCGTGTACAGAATTTGATGAAAGCCTATGGCGCAAAGCAGGCCGTGAACGGGGTCTCGTTCGAGGTCCAGCCCGGCGAAACCTTCGCCCTGCTCGGTCCGAACGGTGCGGGGAAGACAACGACAATCGAGATTCTGGAGGGCTACCGTCGGCGCGACGGCGGCGACGCGGAAGTGCTTGGCATCGACCCCGGCCAAAACGGGACTGCGCTCAGGGAGAAGATCGGCATCGTGCTGCAGTCCACAGCGCTGGAACCGGAGCTGACCGTTCGCGAAACGGTCGCCAATTTCCGCTCCTTCTATCCTGCTCCGCACAGCATTGAGGAAATCCTGGATCTTGTGGATCTCGCCTTCGCGGAGGCGACGCGGGTCAAGGCCCTGTCCGGCGGTCAGCAGCGACGCCTGGAGATCGGTCTCGGGCTGGTTGGAAACCCCGATCTTGTGTTTCTGGACGAACCGACAACGGGCCTCGACCCGGATGCCCGGCGCAACATCTGGAACCTGGTGCTGGAGCTCAATGCGCTGGGCAAGACCATTCTCCTTTCCTCCCACTACATGGATGAAGTGGAGGCGCTGGCGCACAGGATCGCGGTGCTGGTGGAGGGGCAGATCAAGGCGGAAGGCTCTCCGCAGACCCTCCGCGACCAGTACGGGGAATACACGGAAATCAGGTTTCATCTCGGGGACAGGACCCTTCCGGAAAATTTCCCGGCCGCGTTGAAGCGCATTCTGAAAATGGAGCGCGGCTGGGCGATTCTCGAGGTCAACAATCCCACCCCGGTGCTTGCCGATCTCACGCGCTGGGCGTTCTCCGACCAGTTTGAGCTGACCTCCCTCACCGTCACCCGGCCAAGCCTTGAAGAAATCTATCTCAATCTGACCCGCGGCCGGCGCCCGGTTGCCGAGGACTGACCCATGCTGCTGTTTCGCCAGACCTATCACCAGCTCACGCTGTTCCTCCGCCGTCCCGCGGCCGTGTTCTTTGTTGTCGCCATGCCGCTGATCATGTTCCTGGTCTTCGTCATCCTGTTCGGCAATGAGGAGATCCCGGAAACGGAAATCACCACGGCGCAATTCTATGCACCGGCGCTGGCCGTCTTCGGTGCGGTCATGGCCTGTTACACCTATCTCGCCATTTCAACCGCGACATCCCGCGATCAGGGCGTTCTCAAACGCATCCGGGGCACGCCGCTTAAGCCCTGGGTCTATATCTGGGCGCGTATACTGGCAGTGACCGTGATCGCCATCGCGGCGGTCATCGTGGTCATGACGGCGGGCAATATCTTCTTCGATGTCAGATTCTATCCGGAGAAGCTGCCCATGGCGCTTCTCAGCCTGTTCGTCGGGTGTTTGAGCTTTGCCGGTCTCGGCATGATGGTCTGCGCGGTATGCCAGACGTCGGACACGGTCCAGGCAGTGACCAGCGCAACAGTGCTGCCGTTGGCGTTCCTGTCGGATGTGTTCATCCGTCCGTTCCGGGAGGTTCCCACCTGGGTGATCTGGATCGCGGATGTGTTCCCATTGAAGCACTTCTCCCTGGCCTTCGGTCACGCCTTCCGCTCCGACATGGCCGGAAGCGGCTTCCTGTGGTCTGGCCCGGAAGAGACCTATATCGCGCTCCCGCGCATCGCGATCATGCTGGCCTGGGGCGTCGTGGCTGCGTTCATCGCGGCGAAATTCTTCAAGTGGGATCCGAAGGGCGAGATCTGACATCAGGTCTTGCCAGCACAGGCGGCTGTCGCCGTTCGGGTTCGACAAATTTTACAGAAGCCTCAT
>JBCCEL010000264.1:0-8324 GCA_039030315.1 Pseudomonadota bacterium | reverse complement strand
GTACATCAACGGCGACGTCTACAACGGCATGACCGACCACCAGAAGAAAGCTCTGGAAGTCGCAGCCAATGCGTCTCTTTCGAAAGCCATGTCCTATCGTATCTACGAAAACGGCAAGGCTCTGAAAGAGCTGACCGAAAAGCATGGTGTGCAGCTGCACGACACGCCGGCTGACTACTTCCCGGCTTACATGGATGCTGCAAAGGCTCTCCTGGAGAAGAACGCTGGCGAAAATGCGTTCTTCAAGCAGGTCTATGACAGCCAGAAGGAATTTGCTGCCATCGCCGTTCCGTTCTGGGCCGGCGCTCAGGCATCGAACGCTGCGCTTGGCAAAGCTTACGCAGACAGCCTGAAGAAGTAACGAACTATGGGGGCGGCGGCGGACTTCTGCCGCCGCCCTTATTCTCTCTCGCGGGGAGAGGGAGCTTAGATCGACGGCTTGAGTATCATATGCTAGTTGATCTTGGAGAGGGGTCGTCAGAGCCTCGGAGGTTTGAAGCGCACGAGCGTTGCGTCCCTTGTCCAAGTTCAGCATCGGCGAGCGATGCACTTAGTTGCCTGAGAAGACGTCGCGTTTGAAAGCGGACGGAGGCCAGGCAAGCGGGAAGACGAGGGGCGGAGGGCGACATGGCCGACGACGTTAATCCAGACGAACTGGACATCACCGACGAGTTAATCGCGGAACGGCGCGCCGAGCAGCCCGGCGAAACCCCGGAGACGATGACGCCGTGGCAGCGCCCGATCACGGCATTCATTGACGTCCTGAACAACTGGGTCGGCAAGATCATATGCATCCTGCTGGTGCCCCTGATCGGCGTTATGGTGTTCGAGGTTGTCTCACGCACCATGTTCGGAACCCTGACCGGATGGGGAATGAACGAACTCGCCATCTCCATTGGACTTGGTCCCACGCTCTGGGCCTACGACATTTCGCGTATGGTCGGCGGTGTCATCTTCATGGCAGCAGCCGGCTATGCGTTGCTCCGCGGTGTGCACATCCGTGCCGATTTTCTCTACCGCGGCTGGACTCAGAAGACACAAGCAACGGTGGATGCGGCCCTCTATCTCGCCTTCTATTTCCCGGCCATGCTGTTCTTCACCTGGACCGCGGCCGAGTTCTGGTGGGCCGCCTTCGTGCGCAACGAAACCACCATGGACACCACCTGGGCGCCGATCCTGTGGCCGGCGCGGCTGGCTATGCCGGTGGGCGCGTTCCTGCTGATGCTGCAGGGCGTGGCGGAACTCTTCCGCGCCTTCAACGACATGGGCAAGGAACGGGAGCGGATCTTTCTGCGGCTGATGCCGATCTATCTCCTGCTCCTCGTCTTCGTTTTCTGCGCCACCTTCTTCGCGAAGTCCCTGCCTTTCGACGATTGGTGGAGCGCCATTGCGAGCGGATCCGGCCTGTTCGACTATTCGAAGCCGACCATCGGGTTGTTCATGCTGGGGGCGATGTTGTTCTCGATTTTCGTCGGCTTCCCCATCTCCTTCACCCTTATCTTCCTGGCCTTCACGTTCGGGGCCTGGGGATCCGGCAGTGCAGTCACCTTCTTCCTGATGACCCTGCAGGTGAACTCCACCATGCTGGACGATCAGTTGGTCGCTGTGCCGCTGTTCATCTTCATGGGCATCATGATGGAGCAGGCTGGCCTCATGGAGCGGCTGTTCAATGCTGTCCAGTTGATGATGTCCCGCACCCGCGGGGCACTGTTCATCGCCGTGCTGTTCGTCTCCACCATCTTTGCTGCCGCCACCGGCATCGTCGGCGCCTCGGTGACCATTCTCGGCATCATGGCCGCGCGGACGATGAACAAGTCCGGCTACGATGTGCGCCTCGCGGCGGGTACGATCACGGCAGGCGGCACCCTCGGGATTCTTATCCCGCCCTCGATCATGCTGATCGTGATGGGACCTGTTCTGGAAATTCCGGTCACGGACCTGTTCCGTGCGGCGATTGTTCCGGGCATTCTGCTGGCGATCCTCTACATGATCTATGCACTTGGCCGCTGCTGGCTCAACCCGGCCATGGGACCCATCCTGCCTGAAGAGGAGCAGCCGAAGACCTCACCCTATTATCTGGTCGAAGTCGCGGCCGTCATGTTGTCCCTGGCTGTTATGGTCTGGCTAATCTTCGCAGGCGCCTCCGGCTCACTGGCCTTCTTCCCGCTGGCCGGCCTGATCCTGCCCATCCTCTGGATCGGCGTGATGTACGGCGTCTACGAGTGGACCCGCGCCAACAAGCCGGGCGGCTTCTACTTCTCAGATCTCTGGTACGAATTCTTCATGGGTCTCGTGCCGCCGACGATCCTCATCGCGTTTGCCCTCGGTTCCATCCTCCTGGGCTGGGCGACGCCGGCTGAGGCCTCGGCCTGCGGTGCCTTCGGGGCGATCCTTTTGTCGCTTGGCTATCGCAAGCTGACAAAAGAGAAGTTCTACGACGCCCTGATCAAGACCCTGGAGATCACCGTCCTGATCATGTTCCTGGTCGCAGCGTCCAACTTCTTCGGCGCCGTGTTCTCGAACCTCGGCACACCGAAATTCCTGACGGAAATCCTGCTGTCCATGGATCTGTCCGTCACGGTGATGCTGCTCCTGGTCATGGCGCTGGTGTTCCTGCTGGGCTGGCCGCTGGAATGGGTGCCGATCGTGCTGATCATCGTGCCCATCCTGGTGCCGTTGCTGGTCGAACTGAACGTCAACCTGACCTGGTTCGCGATCCTCGTCGCGGTGAACCTGCAAACTGCCTGGTTGTCGCCGCCAGTGGCGCTATCGGCCTACTTCCTGAAGGGGGTCGTGCCGGAGTGGGATCTGAAGGACATCTACTTCGGGATGATGCAGTTCATGGTCATTCAGGTGATCGGGCTTGGCATGATCTTCATGTTCCCCGGCTTTGCGCTCTGGCTCGGCGATGTCATGTCACAGGGCTGGGACGCGGCACCGTCATTCTTCAGCTACTCGGCCTATGGGAAGCCCTGACAAGTTTGACCGGCTGCTTGCGTGCGCTTCTGGAGCCCTTCGCTCCCGGAGCCTGTGCCTGGCCAGAAGCTGCTTCCGCTGACCAGAGTTGAGCATCCGGTGGGTCGCGTGTTCAGGCGAGTGACGTTCAGACACAGGAGGTGACGGATGGGCATCTCGGAATCCCAGAAGCTCATCCGCGAAACGGCCCGCGCCTTTGCGCAAAAGGAAGTCGTGCCTCACGTTCGCGAGTGGGAAGCCGCCGGGAGAGCACCGAGAAGCCTCTACCGCAAGATGGGAGCCGCAGGGCTGTTAGGGGTCTGCGTTGACCCGGAGTATGGCGGCTCAGGCGCGGATTTCGTGGCCTATGTCCTCGCGATAGAGGAGTTGTCGGCTGCCGACGGCGGCACCGCCAACGTCATGTCGGCCAACAACTCCCCTGTGTGTGCCGCCATTCAGGCCAGCGGGACGGACCGGCAGAAGCAGGCCTGGCTGCCGAAACTCTGCTCCGGCGAATGGCTGGGCTGCATCCAGCTCACCGAGCCACATACCGGTTCCGATGCCGCAGCCATCAGGACACGCGCCTGCAGGGAGGGTGACGACTGGGTCCTGAACGGGCACAAGGCCTTCATAACGGGCGGCGCCACATCCGATCTTGCGATCATCGTTGCTGTGAGCGACCCGCAGGCTGGCAAGCGGGGGATCACGACCTTCGTCACGCCAACGGACGTGCCAGGCTATACCTTGCTCGCTAAGGAGGAAAAGCTAGGTCATCGCACGAACGATACCTGCCAGATCGCTCTGGAGGATCTGCGGGTGCCAGACGAGAATGTTCTGGGTGAGCCGGGCCGCGGTCTCGGGATCGCGCTGGCCCATCTGTCTGCCGGCCGCATTGGCGTGGCCGCGCAATCGGTGGGCGGAGCAAAGGCGGCACTCGCCCGGGCGCGGGCCTATGCTGCCGAGCGGGAGACCTTCGGCAAGAAGATCATCGAACACCAGGCGATTGCCTTCATGCTGGCCGAAATGGCCACGGAGATCGAAGCGGGGCGTCAGCTCTATCTGCACGCGGCCCGCCTGCACGCGGACGGCGTTGAGTGCGCGCGCGAGGCGTCAATGGCGAAGCTGTTCGCTTCCGAAATGGCCGAACGCGTCGCCAGCCGGGCAATCCAGATCCTCGGGGGGGCCGGTTACCTTGCCGACCACGAGGTGGAGAAGATCTACCGCGACGTCCGCGTCTACCAGATCTACGAGGGCACCAGCGAGGTTCAGAAGATCCTCATTTCCCGGATGCTGGACGATCCTGAAAGCTAGCCTGCCATTCTCAATCCGCAGAGTCGGGAGGTCCTGTCACTGTCTGGCCATATCCCTGCTCTAGCAGCTATAAGACGAGCTTGAGCTGGCGGCGTGTTGGGACGCGCAGCAATGGAACTGCGCGATGGATCGCTTTGTTCGAGTAACTCTGACATCACTGGTGTTGGCGCTTGCGCCGGAAACGGCGGTGGCGCAGTCCGTGCAGTCCGGCCAGTCCTGCGCGCGGATAGAAAGCGATCTGAGACGCCTGATTTGCTATGATCAGATCTTTCGTCCCGCTCCGGCGGCTGCGCCAAGCGGGAAGGCCAACCGCGCGGATGCGGAGCCCGCGACAACGTCCTCAAATGCAAGCCGCAAAACCGGCCTGCCCCCGCGGAATGACGGCAAGAGCGACCGGGCCGGCGGGCGGTTCGTGCCGAACCTGACCACCAAGTCAGGAAAGGCAGACGCGGATGCCACGGCCTCGTCCAAGTCCGTATGGTCATCTTCGGTCACCGGAGACGGGGGTTACGTTCTGCGGACCCGTTCCAAAGAGCAGCATCGTAACATCATCGGCCAGCAGGCCTGGCTGGAACTTGTGGTTTCCTGCGAAATCAATACGACGAGCCTTTCGGTAAGCTTCGGGGGAAACATCGTTGCGTCCGTGCTCGACAGCTTCAAGGTCACCCTGAAGGTGGACAGCCAGACCGAAAAGCGCGTGAATTTTGCCGTTTCAAAGGACTTCAAGGCTGTTGGCCTCTGGAAAGGAGCGTCCTCAATACCGGTCATCAAGGGACTGTTTTCAGGAACAGAAGTTCAGATCACCGGTGCCCCGTTCTTCTCCCGCACCGTGACGGCGTCTTTTCCGATCACCGGGCTGGAGGCCGCGATCAAGCCGTTAAGATCGGAGTGCGGCTGGTAGCACCGCTGGGTGTCAGAGCCAGCCTCTCATGGAGGCGTCAATCGTAACCAGTGAAATGTTTGCCACGATCAATCCTGTCTGGAACACAAGAGACGGGCCGGAGTTCCAGTCCTTGTTTGTGCCGGAGCCATTATCGAACAGGCGCAGGATAAGAAACAGGGAGTTCAGGATGAGAAACGAGAGGGCCAGCGGCACGTCTCCGTCGAACAGCCACCGGAACCAGAATCCGATATCCAGAAGCGGATGGATGAAGTCGTGATAGAGCCAAAAGGATGTGTCGAAGAACCAGCTGATCATTGCCTAATCCCACTAGTACGAACGGCACTTGCCTTTGACTCGTCCGTCCCGCTCCCCCACCCGGCCACCCACGGCACCGTAGACTATGGGGGGCCGGGTGAGGGAGCGGGACAGTCAGGCTCTACTGCCACTCGTGTAACGTCTGCCGCCCCAGGCACGCCGCAGCGTACGTGAAACAGGGTTTCCGAAAGGTAGACGCGACCATTTGGTTGACTGTTTGGTTAGCAAGCGGTGAACGGTGTGACGCTGGCAATCCGGCACCAGAGGCGCTATAAGCCGCCGCCTGCCTGATTTTGGGGCTCCGGGGCCACGTGATCTGGCGGGCCCGATGGGCTATACTGCCTGCGGCAGTGCAGTGTGTTTGACGTTTAGTGGAAAGGCTTTCAGCATGGCTGAGCAATGGTCCCCCGACAGTTGGCGGAAAATGCCGGTAATCCAGATGCCGGCCTATGAGGATGCCGAGAAGCTCGCTTCGGTCGAGGCGGAGCTCGCCACTTTTCCCCCGCTGGTGTTTGCAGGCGAGGCCCGCAAGCTCAAACGCAAGCTGGCCAAGGTGGCGCAGGGCAAGGGCTTTCTGCTTCAGGGCGGTGATTGTGCCGAGAGCTTTGCAGAGCATTCTGCCGACAATATCCGGGACACGTTCCGCCTGTTCCTGCAAATGTCGGTGGTGCTGACGTATGCTGCGTCTTCACCGGTTGTGAAGGTCGGCCGCATTGCCGGGCAATTTGCCAAGCCGCGCTCTTCCGACTTTGAGAAGATGGGCGATCAGGAGCTGCCGAGCTATCGCGGCGATATCATCAATGACATCGACTTCACGCCCGGCTCCCGGGTGCCTGATCCGGAACGCCAGCTGCTGGCCTACCGGCAGTCGGCCGCAACGCTCAACCTCATTCGCGCCTTTGCTCAAGGCGGCTATGCCAACCTGGAGCATGTTCACCGCTGGACCCTGGGCTTCCTCGCCGACACGCCGCAATATGAGAAGTATCTGGAGCTCGCGGGCCACATCACCGAAACCATGGATTTCATGCGCGCCTGCGGCATCAACGCGGACACCGTGCCCCAGCTGCGCCAGACTGATTTCTTCACCTCGCATGAGGCGTTGCTGCTGGGCTACGAGCAGGCGCTGACGCGGGTCGATTCAACGTCCGGAGACTGGTACGCCACCTCGGGCCACATGGTCTGGATCGGTGACCGCACCCGGCAGCCGGATCACGCTCACGTGGAGTTTTGCCGGGGCATCCAGAATCCCATCGGCATGAAGTGCGGACCGTCCATCGATCCGGACGAGATGCTTCATCTCATCGACGTGCTCAACCCGAACAACGAGCCGGGCCGGCTCACGCTCATCGCCCGCTTCGGCCATGACAAGGTCGAGCAGTATCTTCCGAACCTGATCCGTGCCGTCGAGCGTGAAGGCAAGTCGGTCGTCTGGTCCTGCGATCCGATGCACGGCAACACCATCAAGGCCTCCAGTGGTTTCAAGACCAGGCCGTTCGACCGTGTTCTTGAGGAGGTCAGACGGTTCATGGCGGTTCATCAGGCAGAGGGCACGCATCCCGGTGGCATCCACGTGGAGATGACCGGAAAGAATGTGACGGAGTGCATCGGCGGGGCAAGAGAGGTTTCGGAAGAAGATCTTTCCGACCGGTACCACACGCACTGCGATCCGCGGCTCAACGCCAGCCAGTCCCTGGAACTGGCCTTCCTTGTTGCCGAAGAGCTGAAGAAGGCCAAGGCGGACGAAACTCCGGATTGGCAAGTGGATGCAGCGGAATAGCAGCTCTATGCGGCGGGGCTTGACCCGCCGCGGCGCCCGCGCTTTAAAGCGCCTCATGAAACAGGCCCCGACGATACCGAACAGCAAGATTTGCTGCGGCATTATTATTAGCTAGCGACAAAAGGCGCTGGCCGGGCCGTTCACATCCAAATTTCCATGACATGAACGTACCTGCCGGCGGCGGGAAACGTTATATGAGCCTTGACCACCCCTCCCCAGCACACGCCCTGCAGGCGCAATCTGACGTGAGATGACATGGAACTGAAGCTGTACAATACGCTGACACGCACCAAGGCCCCGTTCGTGCCGATCGATCCTGAGAACGTGCGCATGTATGTCTGCGGGCCGACGGTCTACGATTTTGCCCATATCGGAAACGCGCGCCCGATCATCGTGTTCGACCTGCTCTACAGGCTGTTGCGTCATGTCTATGGAACCGATCGCGTCACTTATGTCCGCAACATCACGGACGTTGACGACAAGATCAACGCCCGTGCGGCGGAAGAGTATCCGGACCAGCCGATCAATGAGGCGATCGCCGAGGTGACGAGCCGCACCACCCGGCAGTTTCACGAAGACATTGCCGCACTGGCCGCCTTGCCGCCGGATGTCGAGCCGACCTGCACCGGCCACATTCCACAAATGGTTGAGATGGCGGAGATCCTGATCGCCAAGGGATATGCCTACGCAGCAGAAGGCCACGTGCTTCTAGATACGGCCAGCTGCCCCGACTACGGCAGCCTTTCGGGCCGGTCGCTGGATGAAATGATTGCCGGTGCCCGCGTCGAAGTCGCGCCGTACAAGCGCAACCCGTCAGACAGCGTTATCTGGAAACCGTCCGATGACAGCTTGCCAGGCTGGGATTCGCCCTGGGGCCGCGGTCGGCCGGGCTGGCACATCGAGTGCTCGGCCATGGCGAAACAGCACCTTGGCGAGGTCTTCGACATTCACGGTGGCGGCATTGATCTCACGTTCCCCCACCACGAGAACGAGCTCGCACAGTCACGCTGCGCTCACGACACCGATGTCATGGCCAATGTCTGGATGCACAACGGCTTCCTGCAGGTTGAGGGAGAGAAGATG
>JBCCEL010000263.1:0-8344 GCA_039030315.1 Pseudomonadota bacterium | reverse complement strand
GCGACCTCCAAAGGTGCAATTGACACTTTCACCAAAGGTCTGGCTGAAGAGGTCGGCGCGGAAGGCATTCGGGTGAATGCGGTCAGGCCGGGTATCATCGAGACCGATATTCACGATGACACGGGCATACCGGACCGCGTGAAGACACTCGGTCCGACCGTGCCGATGGCGCGATCGGGGTCCGCGGACGAGGTTGGCGAGGCGGCTCTCTGGCTGCTGTCAGACGCTGCCTCTTATGTCACCGGCACGTTCGTCGATGTGTCCGGGGGCCGGTAACAAGGAGAAGATCACCGATGGATATGAGCGGGGAGTACAAGATCCCGGCGCCGCGCGAAAAGGTCTGGGCGGCGCTCAATGACAAGGATGTGCTGCAGGCCTGCATCCCCGGCTGCGAGGAACTGGAGAAGATTTCCGATACGGAGTTCAAGGCGCGCGTGACGAGCAAGATCGGACCGGTCAAGGCCAAGTTCAAAGGGGCAGTAACCCTGAAGGACATCAACGCACCGGAAAGTTACCGTATCGAGGGACAGGGCGAGGGCGGCATTGCCGGCTTTGCCAAGGGCGGCGCGGATGTGAAGCTCGCCGAAGACGGTGCCGGAACCGTGCTGACCTATGCGGCGAATGCCCAGGTCGGCGGCAAGATCGCCCAGCTCGGCAGCAGGCTGATCAACTCCTCGGCCAAGAAGACGGCCGATCAGTTCTTCAAGGCGTTCGTGAAGATAGTTGGAGAAAGCTGACGGCGAAACACGATCCGCTGCTGCGCTGCGGTTGCGACCGGTTCCCTCATTTTGGCTCGAACGCGAGCATGGCCTTGAGACGGGCAGCCTCACTGGCCGGGATCATTTTCAGCAGGACCCGGATCGTGTAGCCGCCATAGATCTTGCCGTTCCAGCGGTACATCCAGTCGGAGATGTCCTTCTGCGGAAAGTCATAACGCTGCCCGTACCTCACGTGCGTTACGCTCCGCGGGGTGTTGTCGATCGTGCCCGTGAAGCCATTGCCCTTGCTGTCGATATCCTTCAGCCAGAAGTGTTCGGTGTTCCTGCTGTCGCTGATCGCAACCTTGAGCGCAAAGCCCTGTTGACCCGGTTCCGGGGCGGATTTCAGGCGGAAGAATGTCGGCAGTGTTTCGCGGGCCCGAGTGATTGCATTGACCATTTCCCGGTTTGAATCCGGAACCGCAACGACCTCGTCATCTTCAAGTTTCTGCGCCGGGGCCTGGCCCGGAAAGCCGGCCAAAACCGCTCCTGCGATGAACAGTGCCAGGAGACCTGAAATGCGCGCTTTGGGTGATCCCGCCATATGGTCAGACTAGATGACGGCTTGCCGCTTCGCAAGCTGCGGCCGACGTTGGTGTCAGGTGATCGTCAGGAGGTGGCCCGGGCAGGTGGTGCAGTCGGAGCTGCCGAAGCCGGGAGCTTCGCAGCGGATCTGATCCTCGGCGAGGAGCCTCCTGACCAGGTCGCATTCGCTGCCGCCTTCGACCGCCAGGGCGGACAGGGTGTCCGCTTTTGCGGTGAGCCGGTCGATGTGCCAATGGGATTTCTTCGTCCGGCGGAAATGACGCCCGATGCGAGACCTGAGCCCACCGGGGCCACGGGCGCTGCCAAGGTAGATGTGCCAGCCGCCGGGAAGGCTGCGGACAGGTACAGATTTCAGATCAAGGCGGACCGGTTTGGCAAGGTGTAGGAGCAAGGCGTAGGCACCTGGCGCAGCCGGAATCTCGTGCTGGTTCGTCGGGGTGAACGGAACATCCATTCCAGCCTCATGCAACACCAGCTCGAATATGGCTGGAATCCCCGTCACATTTTCGACCTCGGCAGGAGGATGTTGAATTTCTCCCGGATGGCGGAATCCGTGGCGGCATCCACGTAACCTGGTGCAGGAGTGCTAAGGATTTCCCCCACGCGCCTGTGCGCCCTGTCGGCCATGACCTCTCCACCGATCTCTTCCCAGGCGTCCGTGTTCTCGCGCCCTGCGAGATCCGGGTAGAGATAGTCCCGCTGCATGGCGGCAATCGTCTGGTCGTGGCCGAGGAAATGTCCGGGGCCGAACACCACGTCCTCGATGACGTCGAGGCCGATAGTATCGTCGCTGACCTCGATCCCGCGGATGACCCGGTGCACCATGCCCAGCATTTCGTTGTCGATCACCATGCCTTCGAACGAGGCGCCGAGTAAGGAGGCGAACATGCCGGCCGATTCATAGACAAGGTTTCCACCTGCGAGGCCAGCGGCCAGCGTGGAAATCGCCTTCTCGTAGCCGGCTTGACTGTCGGGCCGTTTCGCGTCTGCCATCGAGGCGGATACGCCACCCGGGAGGCCGTAGAAGCCCGACATCTGCGCAGCGGCTGCATTGAGGACCGAGATTTCACCGCCCGATCCCGCAAAGGCGCCGGTGCGCAGATCTATGACAAACGGCCAGTTCGAGAAGATCGTGGGGTGGCCTGGGGCGAACATGTTCACCATGATCAGGCCAGCCAGCGTCTCCGCCAGCGACTGAACCAGCATGGCAGCGGGCGGTGCCGGCCCGGTCGCGCCGGACTGGGCGGCGATGATCTCGTTGATCGGCATGCCCAGCTCTATCGCGGCGAGCGCGACGCTGACCGCGTCGTCGCCATAGCGCAGCGGCGAAACAATGGGCGAGATATGGGCCTTGCAGAAGGGCTTTTTCCGGAAGCGGCCTTCGCCGCCCAGCATCATGTCGAACATTTCGACCGCGGGATAGACATACTCTCCGGTGAAGAAGCTGGTGCCCAGCGGCTTTGTGGTGCCGGACGCGATCACATAGGCGGTGTTGATGTCGAGATCGAGAATGTCCGGCACATCGGTTGCCACCACATTGCGGGTGAACCAGGAGATGTTCTCCAGATTGTCGGCAAGCCGGGCAAACTTGTAGAGATCCTCCAGGGTTGATGGCCGGTAGGTGTTGTTGTCGAACTCAAGCGTGCGGACCGCCGCGCCACCCGTTCCGAAATAGACGCGTCTGCCGGTGATCTCGATATCGTGCTTCGGATCTCGTCCATGCAGCACGATGTCCCGGGCAGCGCCGGCCAGAATGTCTTCCACAAAGGCGTGGGAGTAGAGCAGCCGGCCGCGGTCGTCATAGGTGCAGCCCAGTTCGGTGGCCTTGTCGATGACGACCTGCGGCACCTCGCCCATGCCGATATTGGCGAGCACATCCAGGGCGGCGCGGTGGATCTTCTGCTCTTCCGCCTCGCTCAGAGGCTTGTACCGCCCTCCCTGAAAGCCCGGTTTCACCGGTTTGATGTCTTCCGGCAACGCCGAGGCCCGTGCCTCGTGACGCCCTGCCCGGCCCCCGCTGCTGCGGCGGGATTTTCTGGTGGGTTTGGTCATGGCTTCAGCGGTCCGCTGCTGTCAGATCGTCCGACCGCCGTCGACGGCCAAGGCCGTGCCGGTGATTGCACCGGCTTCCCTGTCGGAGGCGAGGTAGACGGCCGCGTGACCCATGTCCTCCGGGGTAATGAAGCGGCCCATGGGCATGGATGTCCGGAATGCTTCTTTCTTGTCCGTTGTCTCTTCGCCGCCCATGAATTCCTGCAGCATGGGCGTATCACCTGCGGCAGGGCACAGAGCATTGACCCGGATTCCCGCAGGTGCCAGCTCCATCGCCAGGCCCTTCGCGTAGGTTAGGACCGCGCCCTTGGTGGCGCCGTAGACGACAAGATTGGGCCGCGGCATAAGAGCGATGCCGGAGGCCGTAACGATGATGTTGCCATGGCCTTGCGCCTTGAAGAACGCGGTTGCGTGCTTGCAGCAGAAATGCATGCCCTTCACGTTCACGTCGAACTGACGGTCATATTCCTCATCCGGGGTCTCATCCAGCGGCACAGGTCGTTGCCCGAGACCGGCATTGGCCACCATGATGTCCAGGCCGCCGAAGCGTTCCCTGGCGGCCTCGATCATGAGCTTGACCGCTGCGCTGTCCGTGACGTCGACCTGGTGGCCGGCGGTGTTGCTGCCGAGCGCGGCGGCCTGTTCGTCTGCCTTGGCGCCGTCAATGTCGGCGATCAGTACCTTCGCGCCCTCGTCGACATAGCATTTGACGATGCCGAGACCGAAGCCTGATGCGCCTCCGGTCACGATCGCTACTTTTCCGTCAAGCCGCATGGCTGGTTCCTCCAAGGGTCATGTTGTTGTGCAATGGTCTGTAGGCGGATGCTGCTGTTGTGCTAGAAGCCGCATCCTGAATGAGAGAGGGAGCCTGAGGGGCATGGTCGCACTGAACCCCAACGCCACCGTTCTGGAAGAGGAAGGCGCGTTTGCCGTCTCCGACCGGGCAGCCGCGCTCGCCAGCGAGGGCCGCTCGATTGTCAATCTCGGCATCGGCCAGCCTGACTTCCAGCCTCCGGCCCATATCCTTGACGCGGCCGAAAAAGCCGCGCGAGACGGGCCCCACGGCTATACCTCTCCGGTCGGCATGCCGGAGCTGCGCGAGGCTGTCGCGGCACATGTGGAGGGCCGGCTCGGAGTCCATGCTGTTCCACACCAGGTCATCGTCGTTCCGGGCGGCAAGGTGACGATCTTCTTTGCCTGCGCCATGTTCGGAGGACCGGGGACGGAGATCCTTTATCCCGATCCGGGGTTCCCCCCCTACCGGGAAGCTGTGCGTTTCACCGGGGCGAAAGCGGTTGGCTACCCGATCCGGGAAGAGCACGATTTTGCTTTCGATGCCGAAGAGGTGCTGTCCCTGATCACGCCGCGAACCCGGTTGATCATTCTCAATTCGCCGGCCAATCCCACGGGCGGCGTGGTGCCCAAGCGGGAACTCGACCGGCTGGCTGAAGGGCTGATCGGCCATCCGGATGTGGCTGTTCTGTCCGACGAGATCTATTCCCACCAGATCTATGACGGCGGTCCGGCGAGCCTGCTCCAGGTTCCCGAGCTGCAGGACCGGGTGGTGCTGCTTGACGGCTGGTCCAAGACCTTTGCTATGACCGGCTGGCGGCTGGGCTACGGCGTCTGGCCGGCCGGTCTCATCGACCATGTGCGAAAACTCATCACCATCAACCATTCCTGCGTCAATGGGCCGGCCCAGATGGCCGCTCTTGCGGCGATCAACGGGCCGATGGACGAGATCGAGACATTCAGGGACACGTTCATTGCCCGCCGGGACGTGGTGGTCGACGGGCTCAACGCCCTGCCGGGGTTCAGCTGCCGGATGCCCGGCGGCGCCTTCTACGCCTTCCCGAACGTGACGGCCACGGGCTGGCACAGCACCGAGCTGGCCACCCGGCTCCTTGAGGAGGCCGGCGTCGCCCTGCTCCACGGCGGCAGCTTCGGCGATAACGGACACGGGTATCTGCGCGTGTCCTATGCCGCGTCCCAGGATGCCATCCGCGAGGCCATGGGCCGGATGAAGGAGTTTCTGGAGACCGCCCAACCTGCTAACCCTCTCCAGGCTTGAGGATCAGGCCCTCCTCTGCCCGGACCCGTTCAAGATCGTCCATCCACTCCACGATCCGTTCGTCACCATGGGCAACGATCAGGGCGATGAGTGTTTCGATCAGCGCAATGACCGCGGTCTGGGACGGGAAAAACTGGGGGCTGGATGTCGAGGCGAACAGCGCGATATCTGCTTCCGAACCGGCGGGCGAAGCGCGGCTGTCCGTGATCGCAAAGACTCTGGCGTTGCGGCGCTTCGCGAAGGCGACGGCTCGGCTGGTTTCTCGGCTGTAGGGGGCTACTGAGAAGGTCGCCAGCACATCATCCTCGCCGATATGGGCAAGATCATCGATGGAGGTGCCGCCGGAAGCGCCGACCGGCACGAAATTCGGCAGCACCATGTGGGCGACGAAGTAGAAGTAGTTGGCCACGGCGCTCATGCCGCCGAAGCCTGCCACATAGACCCGGTTGGCGCCGCGCAGCAGGGACGCTGCCGCCTCCAGCGTTTCCGGATCCGCTGTCCTGAAGGCGTTCTCGACGTTGGAGATCACTGCTTCGGCCATGGAGCCGGCAAGCTTGCCGGTGTCGCCTTCCCCGGCCAGCTGCACCAGCCATTCGGTGCGGGAGGCGAAACTGGCGCCGCCGGAGCGCACGCTATCCTGGAACGGCTCGCGGAAGGAATCGTAGCTTTTGAAGCCGGTTGCCTGGGCCAGCCGCAGCATCGTGGCCGGCGCGACGCCGGCATCGGCGGCAACCGCACGCATGGACTTGAGCGCCACGTCTTCAGGCTGATCCAGCACGTGCTTTGCCGCCAGCCGGAGCTGGGGGCTGAGCCCGGAGTAGGTTTCCGACAATTTGTCGAGAAGCTCGTGCATGTGTCGCCCAGGTGATGGCTGAAACATATGTTTCGTATCTAATTTCCATAGAACAATTGAATCATATGTGCTAGTGAATTCGCTTCACGCGGGGTATGCGGGCTGATCCATGGCTGTTTTGAGCGCAGAGATGAAGCAGGTGATCGCCGACCAGAGGCTCGGTTTTGTCGCGACCGTCTCCGGCAACGGGGCACCCAATGTCTCGCCAAAGGGGACGTTTCTCGTGCTCGACGACAGCCACATCATGTTCGGCGAAATGCGCTCCCCCAACACCGTACGCAATATCGGCGAGAATCCTGCCGTCGAGGTGAACTTCGTCGATCCCATCGTCCGCAAGGGGATCCGGGTCAGCGGCGATGCCCGATATGTGGAGCGCGCAAGCGCCGAGTTTGCGCAGCACCTGCCGGCGTTTCAGGAGGTCTGGGGCGATCTCTGCGAGCGCTTCAGGGGCGTTGTCATCATCGCGGTTGCCAAGGCCGCCCCGCTGATCACGCCGGCCTATGATGCCGGCGCCACCGAAGAAGAACTGAAAGCACAGTGGCTCGGCCACTTCACCGCGCTGCATGGCAGCTAATCGAACAAAACGGTCAAATGAGTTTCATCGACACCTCAACACGTCCTTCCCGCGTAGGCGGAAATCCAGGGACCGGTCCGCGCATTCCATTGTTTGCGGCTCTGGACACCCGCCTTCGCGGGTGTGACGGTCTAGGGTGCGGGTACTGGCAGCGAACCGCTAGAGGAGAGCATCTGCTCATCAATCCATGACACACTATTCCTGGTTCAGCGTCTTCACCAAGGCGCTTGGCGGCAACAAGGGCTGGGACCGCGCGTGGCGCGACCCTGAGCCCAAGGCCGAGTATGACGTGATCATCGTCGGCGGCGGCGGACATGGTCTGGCCACCGCCTACTACCTTGCCAAGGAGCACGGCATTACGAACGTGGCCGTGTTGGAGAAGGGCTGGCTCGGTGGCGGCAATACGGGCCGGAACACCACGATCATCCGGTCCAACTACATGATCGACGGCAACACGTATTTCTATGAGAAGTCCCTGCAACTCTGGGAGGGCCTTTCCCGGGACCTGAACTACAATGCCATGGTCTCGCACCGGAAGATCTACAATCTCTTCCATACGCCCTCGCAGATGGAAGGCTTTGCCAAGCGCTATAATACCATGCGCGCATGCGGCATCGATGGAGAAATTCTGAACCGGCAGGAAGTTCAAAAGGCTCTGCCATATCTGGATTACTCGCCGAATGCGCGCTTTCCTGTCTATGGGGCCGCCGTGCAGCCTCGGGCGGGAACCGCCCGTCACGATGCGGTGGCCTGGGGTTATGCCCGGGCGGCGGATATGCGCGGGGTCGATCTCATCCAGAACTGCGAGGTAACGGGCTTCCTGCGCGATCCCTCAGGCGCCGTCATTGGCGTTCAGTCCACCCGTGGCGACATCAAGGCCAGAAAGGTTGGCATGGCGGTGGCCGGTCACACAACCCAGGTCGGCGACATGGCCGGCCTCAGGCTGCCTATCGAGACGCACCTGCTGCAGGCCTTTGTCTCCGAGCCCTACAAGCCGCTGATTGACACCGTCATCACCTTCGGAGCGGGTCACTTCTACATTTCCCAGTCGGACAAGGGCGGCCTGGTCTTCGGCGGCGATCTCGACGGCTACAATTCCTTCGCCCAGCGCGGCAACCTGCACCTGATCGACCACCTTCTACCCGAAGGCAAAGCCATGATCCCGTGCCTCTCGCGCTTGCGCTTCCAGAGGACCTGGGGCGGGGTGATGGACATGACCATGGACGGCTCGCCCATCATCTGCAAGACGCCCATCGATGGGCTCTACATGAATGCCGGCTGGAACTACGGGGGCTTCAAGGCGACCCCGGCGTCGGGCTGGTGCTTTGCCCACACAATCGCGCGCGATGAGCCGCATGAGTTCAATTCCAAATTCACCCTCGACCGCTTCCGCCGTGGCTATGCCATCGACGAGAAGGGCGCCGGCCCCATGCCGGGCTGGCACTAGGGGAGGATCAGAGACATGAGAATAACCTGCCCCCTCTGCGGCG
>JBCCEL010000262.1:0-8365 GCA_039030315.1 Pseudomonadota bacterium | reverse complement strand
GCCGTTGGGTTAATTTTAGCTGAAAATATACAAGAAATATAGCCAGCACGCCTGGGACAGCTATTAGAAGCCCTATAATTGGAACGATATCACGGCTAAATTCATGCAGTGTCATAGTTATTTGCCCCAGTCCAACCGATGCGTCCAATGCCAATAGGATTGGCGACTGCAGAAATGCGCAGTAAGCTCTGCCGATTAAAGGACAACGTGCTTCAATGTCAACGGTGACTGATTGAGCTTCTGGTGTACTCCAGTTCTCAACCGTAGGAGTTTGGATGATCTCGCGGCGGCTTACTGCGCAAAGTCCCCTATCTGACCTTGCTGAACCGCTTATCCCCCATCAGGCGTGTACAACACGCCGTAAGTCGGGCCATGGACAAAGCTTGTGTTTTGGGCGTGGCAGAAGCTGAACAAGCTCTTGCGTGTTTTCGCTGGTCAGCTGGGTGTAACCATTCTCGAAGGTCTACAGCGTGTTCCTTGAAATGCCGACTGCCTCAGCAATGTCGCTCCGTTCCCAGTTGATGAGGGCGCGGGCGGCGACCGCTATGTTGCCGGGGATTGAAGCATTCATGGTCCGCTAACCGTCGATGAGCAGGACGCCTCGTGCTCTTCCCTGAACGACGAAGCTCACTGACCGGTCGTCGAAGAAGGCCAATAGCTTTTCCATGTTCGGGCCGTTCAGACGGCTGACTTCGCGTTCGAAATTGCTGAGCGACTCCCGGCCCACACCGATCGAGGCTGCCACTTCGCTCTGCTCAAGCTTAAGCAGTTTTCGCGCGGCTGCGCATTGGGGGCCGGTGATCTGGTAGGACATGCAGACATCAGAGGTCCCGCCGGCTTGACAAACGCAATATACTTCTCATATATAGATTTAATAACTATTTAAATCTATAAAAACCCACTATCGTCGATCGAAGCGGCGCGAGGAGGTTCAATTTGGGAGCAGAGAATCAAACCCCACACCAGCGACCCATTGAAACGACTGGACGTCCATCTCTGCCGTCCACGGCCTCCGAGCCGAGGACGACACTGGGGAAAGTCTGATCAGTCAATCCGACAGGCCGCTGCTGTTGCCCACACCGTTTCCCCACCCCGCCGCGGCGGTGTCTTCCTTGCCGGGGGCCGCCGGATTGACTGCTCCTTGCGCGGGTGGGTGCGGCTCCGGACAGATTAACCCTCTCCCGGAGCCGCAATGGGGCCAATCGGTATATCCGCCGCTGTGATCCCCCCTCGAGCGGTGGCTATAGGCGGCGGGGCGTCCCGGCAGATGGCCCCGCCGCCGTCATCCGGTTCGCGGTTCGACCGGTCAAACCGGCCAAAGATGCCTTCCCCGGACTTGACCCGGGGGCCCAGGGCCGCGGGGCTCAAAGCGTGCTGCCCTGGGCCCTCGGCTCGGGGACCGAGAACGGCAGAGGGAGAAGCCAACCATCACCGAAAGACGTGATCCAGCACCAGCTGCTTGAAGGCGGTTGCAGCCACCGGGCCCTTCGGCAGCAGGCCGGCCTCCGACGAAATCACCAGCGGCCCGTGGTCCGGGTCATCCACCGGGCGCCCGTGCGTGCCCTTCACCAGTGCCGTGTCCTTCAGCGAGATCACGTCCAGGTTCTTCCGGAACCCGAGCTTGCGCAGTCCCAGCCGCCAGGCCGACGAGAACATCGGCATCTTCAGGGCCGGGTCGAAGAACAGCTCCACCGGATCGTAGCCTGGCTTGCGGTGGATATCGACAAGACGGGCAAAATCCGGGGCGCGGGCATCATCCAGCCAGTAGTAATAGCTGAACCAGCGGTCCGCCTTACTGATGGCCACCAGATCGCCGGAGCGCTCGTGGTTAAGGCCGTTGGAACGCTTGCCCGCATCGTCCCAGACGCTTTCGACACCCTCCAGCCCCTCGACCAGCTTGCGCACCTCGGCCATCCGGTCCTTGTCGCGCACATAGATGTGGGCGATCTGGTGATCCGCCACGGCAAAGGCGGCGGAGGCCTGGGCATCCAGCTTCTCCTCGCCCTGCTCGTTGCGCACCGCGACGAAGCCGGCCTCGCGAAGCGCACGGTTAATGTGCACCGCATCGGTCGCGGGCGTGATGCCGTATTCCGACACGATCATCGTGCGCATATCGTGCGCATCCGCATAGTCGATCAGATCGCCGCACAGCGCATCCACTTCGCGCAGATCCTCCTGCAGGCGCGGATGGTTCACGTCCGGCCCCAGCCTCTGCAGATTGTAATCGAGATGAGGCAGGTAACTCAGGGTAAGCGTAGGATCGTGGGTCTCCATCACATAACGGGTCGCACCCGCGATCCATCTGCTGGATGTGATGTCCGCCAACGGCCCCCAGAACTTGAACAACGGGAACTGGCCGAACTTCGCATCCAGTTCGTCATGCAATTCCGGCGGATAGGCATAGTGGTCGGGAATCTTGCGGCCGTCCGCGGGATACATAGGCCGGGGCGTCGCACTCCAGTCGGCGGTGGCATACATGTTGTACCACCAGAACATCTTGGCGCAGGTGAAGGCCGGATCGCGCGCCTTGCCCGCATCCCAGATCTTCTCGCCATGGACCAATCCATTGGGCTGGCGCCACAGCAGCACCTCGCAAAGATCCTTGAAGTACCAGCCATTGGCCACGATGCCATGGCCTGACGGTTCCAGCCCGGTCACCAGGGTCGATTGCGCCGAGCAGGTCACTGCCGGAGTGATCTCCTTCAGGTGGCGCATCCCGCCACGACTGACGAGTTTGCTCAGGTTCGGCGTGTGCGGTCCGACCAGATGCGGGGCAAGGCCCACCACGAGAATGACAAGGGTTTTCTGCATGATGGCTACTATTGTCGGCAGTCCGGCATGATCACAAGAGAAAAGGCATGGAGCCGGTCAGGCAGTTTCGCTAGGATCGACCGCAACCATAAGAACGAAGGAACAGGGGATGCCGACGCCATTGGAGCTGCTTTGCACATGGGTCAGCAGGCAGGCGCCGGAGCAGGCGGACTGGTTCAACACCGTGATCGAAGACCTCTCCGGCGGCGCCCCTGAACGTGACCTGCACATCGCCCTCGGGCTTGCCCCGCGGAAGCTGGGCCGGGGCGACCTGGTGCTCAGCGACACCGATCTTGAGGACGCAGAGACGGCGCGTGACGGCTGGAATCCCGGCGGCTGGAGCATCGACGGCGCCGCGCGGGTAGCCGCGCTCCTGGCCCATGGAGGGCAGCGTCCCTTTGCAGACCGTTTCAAGGATCTGCGGCGAACGGCGGATGTGGGCGAGATGATTGCTCTCTACCGCGGCCTCCCGCTGTATCCGGAACCTGAAAAGCTGGACTTCGAGACCGGCGAGGGGCTGCGTTCCAACATCCGGGCGGTCTTCGAAGCGATCGCCCATCACAACCCCTACCCGCGGGACCGTTTTGACGAGCACCGCTGGAACCACATGATCCTGAAGGCCCTGTTCGTCGACAGTACACTGCACCCTATCGTTGGCCTCGACGAGCGGGCAAACCCGGAACTCGCCCGTATCCTGCGCGACTATGCCCATGAGCGCTGGGCCGCACACAGGCCGGTCACGCCGGAGTTGTGGCGTTGCGTCGGCCCTTTCGCGGACGCTGACGGGGCACTGGACGACCTGAACCGCGCCCTGGACGGAGACGGCCCTGAAGCCTCCGGGGCGGCACTTGCCCTGGCCTCATCATCGTCCACCGAAGCAGCAGCGTTGCTGGAGACGAAACCAGACCTCGGCGCTGCGATCGCATCGGGCGCGCTCACCTGGGAAAGTCTGATGGCCGAGGAGACCGCACCATGATGTTCATCGACCCCCATGCCCACATGATCTCGCGGACGACGGACGACTATGAGGCCATGGCCGCCGCCGGCATCGTCGCCCTCATCGAGCCGGCTTTCTGGTTAGGCCAGCCGCGCACCTTCGTCGGCACTTACGTGGACTATCTCAGCACCATCGTGGGCTGGGAACGCTTCCGCGCCGGCCAGTTCGGCATCCGCCATTACTGCACCGTCGGGCTCAATTCCAAGGAGGCCAACAACGAGGAACTGGCAGAAGGCGTCATGGAATGGCTGCCGCGCTTTGCCCTTAAAGAAGGTGTCGTCGCGATCGGAGAGATCGGCTACGACGAGCAGACGGCGCTTGAGGACAAGTATTTCCGCCTCCAGTTGGAGCTCGCCAAGGAACTCGACCTTCCGGTCATGGTGCACACGCCCCACCGGGACAAGAAACGCGGCACATCGCGCTCCATGGACGTCTGCGAGGAGCACGGCATGGACCCGTCCAAGGTCGTCATCGACCACAACAACGAGGAGACCGTGGCCGAGACCCTGCAGCGCGGCTTCTGGGCAGGTTTCTCGATCTATCCCTCCACCAAGATGGGCAATGCGCGCATGGTCGAGATCCTGGCGCAGTACGGCGGGGAGCGGATCATCGTAGATTCCGCCTGCGACTGGGGCATCTCCGATTGCCTGGGCGTTCCCAAGACCGCGAAGCTGGCCCTCGAGCGGGGTATCCCGGAGGCGACGGTCCGCAAGGTCTGCTACGAAAACGCCCTTGCCGCCTACGGCCAGAGCGGCGAGATGTCGGAGGAGGACTGGCTCAATCCCCCGGCAATCGACCAGCGCACGGTGTTCGAAGGCAACTCGATCCTCCGCGGCGGGCGCGAGCCGCGGATCGAAGAGCCCGGCGCAAGGCGCAGTACAGATCTGATCATCGAGTAGGCCAGGCAATGTCGCGCGCGCTCTTTGCCGTACTGGTGATTGCACTGCTCATCATTCTGCCCTTCATGATCTGGGGGGACAGGCTGGAAGCCTTCTTCATCGGCGACGGCACCATCGAATGGTTCCGCAGCTTCGGGAGCTGGGCCTGGGCGGCTGCTATAGGGCTGATGGTCGCCGACATCCTTCTGCCCATCCCCGGCAGCGCGGTGATGGCAGCCATGGGCATCATCTACGGCCCCCTGTGGGGCGGCATCGTGAGCGCCGCCGGCTCCATTCTGGCCGGCTCATTGGCCTATGGCGTTTGCCGGACCATAAAACGGGAACACGCCATCTGGCTCACCGGCGCCGAGGGCCTGGAACGTATCGAAGGCCTTTTTGAACGCTGGGGCGGGTGGCTGGTGGCGACCTCCCGTTGGCTTCCGGTGCTGCCTGAAATGGTGGCAATCCTCGCCGGCCTCTCGAACATGCCGGCCCGCATCTTCCTGCCGGCGCTCGCCTGCGGCTCGATCCCGCTCGGTTTTGCCTACGCCACGGCCGGTCACCTGGGCGCGGAACGTCCCGTGCTGACCCTTGTCATTGCCGCCTTCGTGCCGCTGGTGCTGTGGTTCGTGTTCAGAAAGTACCTGCTGTCCAGACCTGGCACGTCTGGCCCTGAGACTTCTTGAGCGATGTTCCATTTCCAATCTGCAACGCTACAGAAGGAAGGGGTCCAGAGTTGAAAACCCGGCTACATCGCAATGCCCGTTCAGCATCGGGTATGACCATGTCCCGGCTGACCGGATTGGGCAGCACGGCCCGAAGCCGGGTGCGGGCGATCCTTCAGGCGCAATCATCAAGTGACAATGAGCATGCCGCCGATCAAGCCTACGCAAAAGTGAGTTCGGACACGAACGGCATTGCCCCGTCCAGCACGCGCGAAGCGTCGGACCGAGATAACACTCAAACGGCCGGCAGAAACGCCCTTTCCCGGACGAGCCGGCGGTACTTCGAATCCACGCTCGGCGGCAGGTATGGCGCCGTTCGCATACGCAACGATCGCACAGCGCACGCGCTCACACGCCAACTGGGAGCGAGGGCCATCACCGCCGGCAATGAAATTGCTTTCGCGGAGGGTGCATTCAGACCCGACACCCGTGAGGGACGGGGCCTTATCGCGCACGAGCTCACCCACGTTGAACAGCGGTGCGGCGTTGGAGGACCCGCAGTTCAGGCCAAACTGGACGCTACGGGCTACAACGGCGCCGACAAGGCCAAGATGCTGGCTCGAGCGCTCAATGCTGCGGAAACTCTGAATGATGCTTATCCCGAGATTGCCACCATGATGGCATCCTCTCCCCGCGTGTTCGATGTGGTGGGGAGCACAGAGCATGAAGTTCTGCAAAGTCTCTTCGTCCACCTCAGAGCACGGCACAACGTGGTTCACCGGACCCGGGATTTCGATCCGATACGTTTCGGCTCTCCAGAATTCAATCCGGTCTACTGGAAGCTGGATGACGCAGGGCTGCTGCAGCCACTGGCAGATGATCCGACCAAGGCGTATGCAGATCTTGTCGACAATGCCGAGAAGTACCGGATGATGTGTGCCCAGATCACCTTGTTGATCCTTAAGGGAGCCAGCCGGCGGATCCATCACGACTACGGGGCTGGAAAGAACGATTGGGTGCCTGGTGACGTCGGCTTTATCGAAAACTCCTTTCCTCCTCCAAACGCGAGAGGCGTTGAGGGAGAAAACATCATTTGCGTTGGCAAAGACCAGTTTTGGGGACACGCGGACCCCAGCCGGACACTCAAATTGTCCGAATGGCTTCGCGCGGTCAACGGATGGACCCGGGAATGGGGAGCCACCGCCAGCCTGGACCATCGACGGACACGACCCGATGATGGGCTGAAGCAGTAACTCGGCGGTCCGTCGCATTCGCAACACGCCCAAACTTCCGCACGTGCTATTCCCTTGATTCAAACAGATCGCTCATCAAAGCCGAATGCTACTCCTGCCTGGCAAGGGCTCCTTCCCGGATGGCGCTCAGTGTTGTTTTGGTGGTGATGGCATCCGGCTCCGTAACCAGTTCCAGGAGCGCTGTCTTGCCGCTGCTCAGCGCCCGCTCAAGCGCAGGGGCGAAATCCTCATCACGGTGCACCGTCTCTCCGAACGCCCCGAATGAGCGGGCATACGATGCGAAGTCAGGATTGGTCAGGTCCGTGCCCGGATTGCGGCCGGGGAACTCCCGCTCCTGATGCATGCGGATTGTGCCGTAAATGCCGTTGTTGATCACCAGGAAGAGCGGCCGGGCGCCATGATGCATGGCCGTGGCGATTTCGCTTCCTGCCATCAGAAACCCTCCATCGCCAACAAAACAGACGCTCTGGCGTTCCGGCATCGTGATTGCCGCTGCGATTCCAGCGGGAACGCCATAGCCCATGGCACCAGACGTCGGCCCGACCTGGCTGGGGAAACTGGAAAAGCGCCAGTAACGATGCGCCCAGCCGGAGAAATTCCCGGCGTCGTTCGAGATGATGGCATCCGCCGGCAGCCGCTCCCTCAGCACGGTCATGACATGCGCCATATCTAGGTTGCCGAGAGTCGGTTGGATTTCAATGTAACTACGATAATCAGTATTCGACTGGCGGCTGCGACCGGCCCACGGCGGATCGGTCCGCCCTGGAAGCTTTCGGGCAGCAGCAGCAAACTCCGCCATGCCAGCATTCATGGCGAGGACCGGCTGGTAGACCCGGCCGAGCTCTTCTGCGCTCGGATGAACATGCACGAGGGGCACTTGCGGGGAGGGAATCTCCAGAAGTCCGTATCCCTGCGAAGTCATCTCTCCGAGGCGCGGTCCCACAACCAGAAAGAGATCGCTGCTCTGGATCGCCTCCAGCAGCGCGGGATTGGGCGCAATCCCGAGGTCGCCGGCATAATTGGGATGAAAGTTATCGAACCGGTCCTGGTTGCGGAACGCACAACTGACCGGAAGATCATAGGCTTCGGCAAAATGCTTTATGTCGCTGACAGCTTCAGCGTTCCACCCTCCCCCACCAAGCAGCAGGAAAGGTGCGGAGGCCTCGGCCAGCATGTTGCCAAGCCTCGCCATGTCTTCAGGCCTCGGCGCAGGCTGAATCCTCTGAACGGCAGCCGCATCCGCAACGCCGGACATGTCGGTCAGCATGTCCTCCGGCAGGGCCAGCGCCACGGGTCCTGCACGCCCGGACATCGCTGTATAGAAGGCATGGGAAACCATCTCGGGAATGCGCGCCACGTCGTTGATCTGTCCCGTCCACTTGGTCGTGGTCTCGAAGAACCGCCGGTAGTCCATCTCCTGAAACGCTTCCCGGTCTTCCATTTCCCGGCCCACCTGGCCAATCAGCAGGATCATGGGCGTGGAGTCCTGGAATGCCGTATGCAGCCCAACGGCGGCATGACAGGCCCCCGGGCCGCGGGTCACAAAGCAAATGCCGGGCCGGCCGGTAAGTTTGCCGTGAGCTTCGGCCATGTTGGCCGCAGATGCCTCGTGACGGCAGGTTATGAGCCGGATCTGGTCCTGCACATCTTCGAAAGCATCCAGCGCCGCCAGATAGCTTTCACCGGGCACCACTGATCGAGATGGACCGGAACGCCCGCGCCAACGGGCAGACCCTGTACTACGAGCAGGTGCACCGGATC
>JBCCEL010000261.1:0-8437 GCA_039030315.1 Pseudomonadota bacterium | reverse complement strand
AGGCCCACAATCGGGCACGGCTTCGGGTTCCGCTGGCAGAAGCGCATGAAATCGAGCGCAAGATCTGCCGGAAGGATGGCCAGATTGCCCTGCGTGTATCCCGGTGCGATGCCGGCGGTGTTTCCCGTGAATGCGCCTGTGCGGAAAGCCCGGCGGGCATCGGCAGGATCGGACCAGTCAAACTCGGGTTGAAGGGCGTGGGCATCGGACATCGGATTTCTCCCAGGTAGAATGGCGCAGATTGTACGGCGGCTACGGGCCGGCGTCACCCCTTGATCATGAGATCAGCGAGCGCAGCCCTGAACTCGCTCTGCAGGGGCGCCGGACGGCGGCTTTCCTTGTCGATATAAACGGTGATCACTTCGGCCGAGGCAACACAGTCAATATCGGAGAACAAGCCCTGCGAAAGCGTGTAGGAGCTGTTGCCAAGGCGGGAAACACCAGTTCCAACAGAGAGTCGCCCCGGAAACTTCACTTCCCGGAAGAACTCGATCGACAGTTTTGCGAGCACGAAACCGGTCAGGAACTGCTCGCCGAGATGGCTGAGATGCTCATGCCTGAGCCGCACTCGGCCGTTCTCAAAATACTCGGCAATGGCCACATGGCTCGCGTGGGCATTCGGGTCGAGGTCCCGGTAACGGATGATATCTTCGGCCCACACCGGGTAGGCACTTCGCTGTTTACGGTCGAATTCCATATCTTCCCAAGGCCCTCCAGGCGCTAGTCCAGTACCTGGAACAGGCCGATCCGGTTGCCGAACGGATCTTCACCATCCGCATAAACGATAATGCCCTCAAGAACGACCGGCTCGGCAAGTTCCAGCCCCGGCGTCTCACGCAGCCTTTCGATCTCATGTTCAAGGTTGTTGACCCCGAGCCTGACGCGGTTGCGGCCAGGGTCGGGCCGCGCTTCGATAACCTGGAACCAGCTTCCCGGCAGGATCTCCCACTCGGCCACCCCTTCAACGGGCTGCATGTCGGGAGCGCGGCCCAAAACCTGCCGGTACCACTCAACCCCCTCACCGATGTCGGGGACACGCAGCTGCATCACTGACTGGACAATATCCATCGCACCCGTCATGACGGCGGTGCCTTGGGGACGATCAGGGCGTCGAGTGCAACGGCGCGGTCTTGCGATACCAGGAACGGATTGATGTCCACGCCGTCCACCAGATCAGCATGGGCTGCAGCGAACCGCGAGACCGCGGAGAGCGTTTCTGCAAGAGCCTGGATATCCACCGGCGGCTGGCCGCGGACACCTTCCAGGACCGCAAAGCCCTTGATCTCAGCGATCATGGTCATGGCTTCATCAACGTCGAAGGGCGCGAGCCGGAAGCTGACATCCTTCAGAACCTCGACGAGAACACCGCCAAGACCGAACATGACAGCGGGACCGAAGGTCGGATCGTTCTGCACTCCGATAACCGTTTCCACGCCTTGCGAGACCATCTCGGACACGATGACACCGTCTACCCGGGCGTCCGGGCTTGCAGCTGCGGCGCGGCGCGTGAGCTCGGCAAATCCGGAGGCCACGGCGTCCGCGCCGTCCACGTTCAAGAGAACGCCGCCAATCTCCGTTTTATGCGCGATGTCGGGCGAGGCAATCTTCAGAACGGCCGGGCCTCCCAGCGTTCCAGCCGCCGCAACGGCCTCATCCGCACTGGTGACGAGGCTCTCGCGAACGACGGGCACGCCCCAGGAACTCAGGACGGACTTGGCCTCCATCTCGTTGAGCGTCTGTCCGGCCTTGAGGAGTTCGCCGCGCTCTCCCGCATCGGCTCCCGTCCCGGGAGACGATCTGAATTTCTCCGCAAAGCCCGCCAACCCTGCAATGCCGCGGATCACCTTGTCGGGAGTGTCGAAGAAAAGGATGCCGGCGTCCTCATAACGCTTGCGGATCTCGACGGAAACGGGAGCACACAGCCCGAGCAGACGCTGTTTGCGCTCACCAGCTGCCCAGGCGGACAGTCCCTCGATCACTTCCTCGCGCGCCGCGATCGGCGTCAGGAAGCTCGCGAAGGCATCGCAGTCATCCACTTCGGAGGCCAGATCAAAGCTTTCCAGCAGTAGTTCCGGTTTCTCGACTACCGTGGCGGTCATATCCACCGGGTTGGTCGCGGAGGCGAACGGCAGCAGGTCGGTGATCTTTTTCTGCGCGGAAGCCGGGAACTCAGGCACCTGGAGCCCGGCCGGCTCGCAGATGTCGGCCATCTGGACGCCGGCCCCGCCTGAGATCGTCAGGATGCCAACCCGCCGCCCCTCCGGGAAACGGCCGGTCTGGCAGGCATAGGCCAGCTCGACCATCTCATCAGTGGTCTCGGCCCGGTGCGCCCCGTGCTGCTTGAGGAAGGCGTCCACGATGACATCCGATACCGCGAGCGAGGCGGTGTGGGACTGCGCCGCCTTTGCCCCGGCCTCCGAACGTCCCACTTTAAGAAAGATCACCGGCTTGCGATTGGCCCTGGCCAGTTCAAGCGCCTCCGCCAGACCGGCCACATCGTTCATGCCTTCGGCATAGACCAGGATCGTCGTCACTTCGTCCGATGTCGCCATGAAGGCAATGCAATCGGCGATCGTGATGTCCGCCTCATTGCCGGTTGTCACCCAGTAGGAGATGCCGATGCCGTGCCCGTCGCAGAGTGAGTAGAGATGCGCCCCAAAAGCCCCGCTCTGGCTGACAATGCCGACCTTGCCGGGTTCAGGCGTCCTGTCGATGATGTTGGAACTGAAGGTACCGATGAAGCCCGAATGGGCGTTGAACGCGCCGAGGCAGTTGGGCCCGAGAAAACGGATGCCGGCGCGCTGGGCGGTTTCGGTCAGCTCGGCCTGCATGGCTTTGCCCTCATCGCCCAATTCCGCAAAGCCGGCGCTGAAGAGCACCGCCGCCTCCACGCCTTTCTCCCCGCAGGCCTCAAGCGACGCGTTGACTGCGGCGGCCGGGACGGAAAGCACCGCACAATCCACGTCTCCCGGAACATCCAGGATACTGGGATAGGCCTTAAGGCCCTGGATGACCTCGCGCTTCGGATTGACCGGGTAGATCGCGCCGGGGAAGCCGGAACGCCGCATGTAGTGCAGCACCCTGCCCCCGATCCGGTGTTCGCCCTCGGTTGCCCCGAGGATCGCCACGGCAGACGGGTTCAGCAGCTTTTCGATGGCGCGGTTCACTTGGTGTCCTTGTCCGCCCGCTGCTTTGCCACCACCGCGCGCCGGGCTGGCGCATAGGCTGGCGTGCCATAGGTCTCGAACAGCGCCTGGCTGACCTCGTAGTGGTGCAGCAGGCCGCCCCGTTCGACCCGCTCAATCGGGCCGTCCGCATAGCCAAGGCCCATCCTGCAGGTGAAATCGATATCCTTCGCGGCCGCCAGCCCTTCGTCCAGAAAGCGCAGGGCGTAGTTGTATTTCGGCCGGACCAGCCGGTCGATGATGCGGCCAGCCTGATCGCTGCACACGGCCACTTCGAAGCCGGCGCCTTCGAACAGTTCCTTGGCAGCTTTCAGTGCGGCCTCGTCAGTGTTTGGCTGACGTACCAGTTCAATCAGGTTGGAAGGCGCATCCTCGCCATTGCGGAAACGGGCAAACCCGAGGGTATTGTCCCCCTCTTCGCCGGACTGTTCACCGGTATGGGCGCCCAGGCTTTCGGTCCCAAGCTCAACCAGGACGGCAATCTTGCCGGGATCAGGCTCATACCCCCCGCCGATATGGATCGTGATCTCTGCCTCGGCCGAGGAGCTGGTGAGGAACACATCTCCAGTCGGAAACGAGCGGCTCTCGCCGTGGGCGATGATGGTGTAGCTCATGGGGTCAGCCTCCGAACATCGCATTGCCGTCATAGGTGAAGAAGCCCCGTCCGGTCTTGCGGCCCAGATGACCGGCGGCCACCATGCGGTGCAGGAGCGGCGGAGCGGAAGCGCGCGGATCCAGCGTTACCGGATAGAAGGCGTCGCAAAGGCGCACCTGGGTGTCGAGGCCGATGAGATCGAGGAGCTCCACCGGGCCCATCCTGTAGTTCAGACCCGTCTTGATCGCCTTGTCGATATCTGCCGGTTCGGCCACACCGGCTTCTATCGCGCGGATCACATCATTGAGGAAAGGCACCAACAGGGCGTTGAGGATGAAGCCGGGCTTGTCCTGCGTCCTGACCGGCAACTGGCCCGCCGCCTCCGTCCAGGCCCAGGCAGCATCGAAGGTTTCAGCAGAGGTGTTTATCCCAGGCGACATCTCGATCAGCTTCATCAGCTGCGCGGGCAGGCAGAAATGCATGCCCACGACCTTGTCCTGGCGCTGGCAGCCCGCCGCGATCTGGGTGATCGACAGCGTGGATGTATTGGAGGCGAAGATCGTGTGGTCGGGGCATATGCCGTCCAGCTTCCCCAGCAGCTCCTGCTTGGTTCTCAGATCCTCGAACACGGCCTCAATGACGAGATCGCATTCGGCCAGCGCCGCGATATTCGTCGCAGGCACCAGGGCATCGACGGCTGCATCCCGCGCCTCCTCGGTCATCTTGCCCCGTTCGACCGACTTGCCAAAGAAGCCTTCCGTCTGGGCTTTCGCCTTGGCCAGCCCGTCTTCGGTCATGTCGTAGCAGACCGTGCGGAAACCGGCCCGCGCACTAACAATCGCGATTCCCGCCCCCATGGTCCCGGCCGCGCCGCAGATGCCGACAGTTTTGATTTCGTCTGTCACTTCTGAATGAAACTCCTGCCGATGAGCTGGCGGTGCACCTGGTTGGTGCCCTCCCAGATCTGGGTGATCTTGGCGTCACGCATCAGGCGCTCCGCCCGGTATTCGCAGATATAGCCATAGCCGCCCAGCATCTGCACCGCTTCGGTACTCATGCGCATGGCAAGATCCGAGGCCCGGAGCTTGGCGACCGAGGCTTCCTGGCCGTATTCCTCAGCCCCTCCGTCGATGAGACCGCCGACATAATCGGTCCAGTTTTCGACCATGGCCAGTTCGCTCGCCAGATCCGCCAGCAGGAACTGGTTGGCCTGGAAGTCGATGATGCGCCGGCCGGACTGCACGCGCTCGTTCATGTAGGCGGTCATGTCCTTGAACGCCGCACGGGCAATGCCGCGGGCATGGGCGGCAATCGACGGGCGGGACTTGTTCAGGGATGACAAAAGGATCGACAATCCGTCGCCCGGTTCGCCAATGAGATTGGCGCGCGGCACCCGGGCGTTGTCCAAGCTGAGCGCGACCGTCGGCGCAGCGCGGTGGCCCATCTTCTTTTCCGGCGAACCGGCACTGAAGCCGCCCGTGTCCTTTTCCAGGATCAGGACCGAGATCGATCCCTTGCTGTCATCGATCTCGCTCCACTTGCCGAACAGGAGGATACGGTCGGCGACGTCGCCGTTGGAGATGAAGATCTTGCCGCCATTAACGATGATGTCGTCTCCATCAGGGGTGAAGCTGGTGCGCATGCCCGTGGCGTCGGACCCGGCATTCGGCTCGGTGATCGCGAGAGAGCCGACACCGCCTTCGGCAATGGCCGGCAGCAGACGCTGCTTCTGCTCTTCGGTCCCCAGATCAATCAGCGGCTTCATGCCGTGGAAATTGGTGGCGTAGATGATGCCGGTCGAGGCGCAGGCTTCCGAAATGATCGATACACATTCCAGATAGAGCCCGTAGGACATCCTCGCGCCGCCATAAGCTTCGGGCACGAAAATGGCATTCAGCCCAAGCTCGTTGACCGCATCCATGCTCGCTTTCGGATAGGCGCCCGCTTCATCGTATCCCGCAGCGTGAGGGGCGATCACCTCATCGGCGGCGCGCTGCACCTGTTCCAGGACGAGGCGCTCTTCCTCGCTCCAGAAACGGTTGGCGGCAAGGCGATCCAGCAGCGTCATATATCCTTGAACTCCGCCGGCCGCTTTTCTTCGAACGCCGCCATGCCTTCATTGGCATCCGACGTCTGGAACGCGAGATTGTTGAGATTGGCCTCCAGCTCGAAACCGGCTTCCAGCGTGTTGTCCAGCGCCCGGGTCACCGCCTCGCGGGCAAATGACAGAACCGGCAGGCTGAGCGCCGAGACCTGCCCGGCAAACGCCTTCGCCCGCGCCACGGCATCGCCGTCGATCACTTCGCTGACAAGTCCGATGGCCTTTGCTTCGGCCGCATCTATTGTGCGGCCGGTCATGATCATCTCCAGCGCCCGGCCCTCACCGACGATCCGCGGCAAGCGCTGGGTGCCGCCATAGCCCGGGATCAGGCCAAGCTTGATTTCCGGCAGCCCCATCTTCGCGTTTGGCGTTGCCATGCGGAATGTGCAGGCCAGCGCCAGTTCCAGGCCGCCGCCAAAGGCATAGCCGTTGATCAGGGCCAGCGACGGCACCTTGAGACGGTCCAGCTTGCCGAAGGTTTTCTGGCCGAAACCCATCCGTTCGCGCATCTGAAGGGGCGCGGCCTCGCGCAGTTCCTTGATGTCGGCGCCCGCGCAGAACGCCTTTTCCCCCTCGCCGGTCACGATCAGAAAGCGCGCATCCGAATTGCCGACCTCATCCAGGGCCTCCCCGATCTCGCCCACGATGTCGAAAGACAGGGCGTTCAAGGCCTCCGGCCGCCGCAGCGTAAGGATCAAAACATCTCCGTCGCGCGTCAGCTCGACGCTCATTTCCCCGCTCCTTTCGCCTCATACCTGACCGGCTCCGGGGCCACCTCACCCCGCGCCACCATCTCGATCAGATCGCGTTTCAATATCTTGCCGCTGGCTGTCAGCGGGAACTCGTCCACCGCGAGGTAGTATTCCGGCATATCGTAGATGGACAAGCCCTCTGCCGCGAGATGGGACAGCAGATCGTCCGCCGGCGCATGCCCCAGAACGGCGATGCAGACCCGTTCGCCCAGCCGTTCGTCCCTGACGGAAAACGCCGCCGCTTTCTCCACCCCCGGATGGCGCAGAGCCAGGGCCTCGATCGCCGTGGGATAGATGTTGTGACCGCCGCGGATGATCAGGTCCTTCAGCCGCCCCGAGACCTCAAGGTTGCCGGCTTCATCAAGCTGTCCGAGATCGCCGGAGAGGAACCAGCCTGAGCTGTTGTAGCTGCCCTCCGTGGCCTCCTGATTTCCATAATAGCCCAGCATAAGGCACGCCCCGCGGCCGCCGATCTGGCCCGTTTGCCCAGGTGCCAGAACCCGGTCCGCATCCTCACTGTCGAATATGCTGACCTCGTAGGCCGGTCCGCCACGGCCGCAGGTGCTGGTGATCGTCGCCGTCGTGTCGCCGGGGTCTGTGAACTGGTGGGAGGAGTTCTCGGTCATACCGTAGACATTCTGCGGCTTGATGCCTTGCGCAACGAAGGCCTCCGCCACACTCGGCGGAATGGGGGCGCCGGCCATGTAGAACGTCTTCACGCTGGCCAGCCGCTCCGCTCCGCGCGCCTTCTGCTCGGCCAGCAGATCAATGGCGTGGGTGGGCACGCCCATGACATAGGTCGCTTCACACTCCGTCACCCAGTCAAGCCGGCTCGCCCCGTCAGGGGGCAGATCCGTGATGAACTCGCCGCCGAACAGCAGCCACTGGGCAACGCCCACCCAGGCGATGTGATGGGAGAGCGGGCTGAGGCTCAGGAGCTTTGTGTGCTCGTTGTGACCCCAGGCCCGCACCATGTCCCGGGCGTTGGACAGGAGCGTATTGCAGGAATGCATGACGCATTTCGGCGCCCCGGTGGTGCCGGAGGTGAAGGCGAGATAGATCACTGAATCCGGATCGTCCGAGGGCCGCGTGTCAGGTGCCGCCCCGAGCTTCGGCAGACTTTCCGGGGTGTAGATCTGACGCAGAGATCCAAGTCCGGCGAGCATGGCGTCGAGATCGTTCGCGTGCCGGTCCGCGCCCCAGCCCGGTTCCGTCAGCAATGCCGAGGCGTTCAGCCGGGTCAGGAGCTCCACGATCTCCGCGCAGGTATGCGTGCGGTGAAGCGATGGGTTGCAGACGATACCTTCCCGGTTACAGGCCAGGAAGAGGATCACCGCCTCGATCCGGTTCGACATCCAGACCGACACCCGGTCGCCGGCAACCAGCCCCTTCTTCCGAAGATTTGCTGCCGTAGCGCCAACCCGTCCCAGCACCTCCTCCCAGGTCAGGCGCTGGCGCCCGTCTCTCAGGGCGAAATCGGTCGGTCGTGCCGAAGCATGGGACACAAGCAGGCTGTAGAAGGTTTCGGAGGCCCAGAGCCCCTGGTCGTAATACGCCTTCGCCTGGGACGGTGTATGCAGGGTCAGGAACGGACGCATGGCACCTTTGATCCAAACGCCGGGGCTTCCCAGCAAACAATTTCTCTGTTCGCGTACCCATGCCGTCCTCGGGCCTGACGCGAGCCCGGAGTCCTGCGGCCCTGGGTCCTCGCGTCAGGCCCGAGGACGGCATGGGTACGCGAACAGAGAAATTGTTTGCTGGGAAGCCCCGGCGTTTGGATCAAAGGTGCCATGCGTCCGTTCCT
>JBCCEL010000260.1:0-8470 GCA_039030315.1 Pseudomonadota bacterium | reverse complement strand
TTGGAGTGCCGTCTATAACTACCGCTACAATACGATCCCCTTTGCCCTGTAGCTGAAATGTTTCAATCTCTTTTTTTACCCATTCGGACACGGCGGCCCGGGGGCTGCACAAGACAATCAGAAATGCCGATTCATTCAAAGTCTTTTCAAAGTACGCATCAAGGTCTTGTGCCGCTCTAGCGTCCCAGCGGTCTCGGAAAATAGGAGTTACTTGTTTAGGAATTGGACCAATTGGAGATTCGATTCCTCGCAAAGTTTCCGGTATTTTGAAAGTTTCTATCTCCCTTTGGAAGCGCTCTCCAATCTTTCGATCTTTGCTGGAATAGCTAATGAACGCCCTGTAAGTAAATTCCTTTGGACGTAATGGGGTATATTGATTTTCATTTTCCATTTTCAATTCCAAAATCACCGTTGATTAAGAAATATTTACCACATCGGTATAATTTTCTCAAGATGACCTCTTGTTGTTTGACCATGCGCATATTCGAAAAAATATCTATGGGTTGAAAATTCAATCAATTTGTATGATTTAATAAAATTTTTGATATGTTTGCTGATGTCTCTTGTGCTGAGCCGTCCTTTCTAGTCATGCCCCGATTCCAGACTCTCGGCGAGAGGAGACAAATACCACGAAGGCGAAACTGATCTTGATGCCTCCACGCCGCCCCCGTGGACGGCGCTAGCTTTCAAACCGTGTCTGGCCCCGTCTGTTTTCATCGATCGGCAGGTCGAGGTGCAGGGGCTGATGGGCACGTTGGGCACAGGCCTGTCTGGGGCAGAGGCGGCAGTTGATGCCTATGGGGGTGAAGAGATCCGGTGCACCCAGCTGGAAGGGTTCAGCGTAGATCAAAGATCCGGCATGTTCGATGGAGCAGCCGAGCGCAACGGCGAGCCGGTTGTCCTGGGCCTGATAGTTTGAGTTCGGCCGGTCCACCGTCCGGTTGATGGTGAAGTAGCGCTGGCCGTCCGGCAGCTCGACAAACTGGGGCATGATGCGGCCGGGCGTGCGGAAACTCAGGTGCAGATCCCAGCGTGGACACGAGCCGCCGTGATCGGCCAGGTGAAAGCTCGTGGCATTGAAGCGCTTGGTGACGTTCCCCGCCTTGTCGACGCGCAGGAAGAAGAACGGTACCCCTTGCGCCCCCTCCCGCTGCAGGGTGGTCACCCGGTGGCAGACCTGCTCAAAAGACACCCCGAAGCGCGCCGCCAGATGATCGAGATCATACTTGCTGGCCCGCGCCTCTGCGAGGAAGGCCGCATAAGGCATCAGCACGGCCGCGGCCAGATAGTTGGCGAGCTCAACCCGGCAGCGCGCCTGCTGACGCAGATCCGTCACCCCTGCACTCTCAATGAGCGCGTCAATCGCCTCGCCATATTCCAGCAGCGCCAGCATATGGGTGAGCTGAAAAATCCTGTTGGGAAAATCGAGCACCTCCGACAACAGCACCTTGCTCCCGGCCTGATCGTAAAACCGCAAGGTATCCGGCAGATCCGCGGCGGCAACCGTCTCGACCTCGATGCCGAGACCCGTCGTGAGCCGGTTCTTGAGATAGGCGTAGATCTCGTCCGCCTCGGCCCTTCCGCCGTCAAAGAAACTCTCCGCAGCGCTTTCAAGCGCGGGAAAGTGATTGCGGTTGCGGCGGAAGAGATCATGCACCGCCGCCTCCGGGCTTGCGGTGAAAACCTGGCGGGGTCCGGCGCCGTCCACCGTGCGGGCGGTAAGGGCGCGCTCCATCAGCGCCCGGTAGGCCTTGTGCAGGCCCAGCACGCTTTCCGCCAGCTGCGGGCAGTGATCGAGGCTCGCCCTCAGTTCCTGGAGATCGGGACGGCTGCCCTCGAACACCGGGTCCTGCAGCACGTTGCGCAAATCCGCCAGCTTGTTCGGCGTGTCGTCCTGCACCAGATCGCGCCACTCGACGCCGTACACCTCCGAGACCCGCATGAGGACCTGCACCGACAGCGAGCGCTGATTGTTCTCCAGAAGGTTGACATAGGAGGTGCTTAGCCCCAGCGCCTGCGCCATTTCCATCTGGGTCTGGCCGGCATCCTTGCGCAACTGCCGGAGCTTGGGGCCGAGATAGGTCTTCTTCGTTCGCATTGCTGCACCGCAATATATGTGAATTTACAATATTACAAAAACAGATTTTGTAAATAACCATCTTTACACGATGACCCGGTTTCCATTCCGTCCACCTGCCCGCCTGGAGTAACAGACGCGCACAAGGGAGTTTCAAGCGGAGGAAACCAACATGAAAACGGGGCAAACCCATCTCTTCATCCCCGGGCCGACAAATGTCCCGGAGCGCATTCGCAAGGCCATGAACGTGCCCATGGAGGACATGCGCGCACCGGACTTCGGCGATCTCACCCTGCCCCTTTTCGAGGGCCTCAAGCGCATCTTCAAGACCGCAACCGGCCGGGTCTTCATGTTCCCCGGCTCCGGCACAGGCGCCTGGGAGGCCGCCATCAGCAATACCCTCAGGCCCGGAAGCAAGGTGCTCATGTCCCGCTTCGGCCAGTTCAGCCATCTCTGGGTCGACATGGCCCAGAGGCTCGGTCTGGAGGTCAAGTGCATCGACGTCGAGTGGGGCGAAGGCGTCCCGGTCGAGCGCTATGCCCGCTGCCTGGAGAACGACCGCGGCCACCAGATCAAGGCCGTGTTCGTCACCCATAACGAAACCGCAACCGGCGTCACATCCGACGTGGCGGCCGTGCGCCGGGCCCTCGATGACGTCAATCACCCCGCCCTCCTCTTCGTGGACGGTGTCAGCTCCATCGGTTCCATCGATTTCCGCATGGACGAATGGCGGGTCGATCTTGCCGTGGCCGGCTCCCAGAAGGGTTTCATGCTGCCCGCGGGCCTCTCCTTCCTCGGGGTCAGCGCCAAGGCGCTCGAGCTCTCGAAGGAACCGACCATGCCGCGCTGCTACTTTGCGTTCCAGGATCACCTGAACCTCAATGACGGCGGTTACTTCCCCTACACGCCGCCGACACAGCTGTTCCACGGTCTGCGCGAATCCATCGCCATGCTGGAAGAGGAAGGCCTTGAGAACGTCTTCCGCCGCCACCGCCGCCTGGCCGAAGGCGTGCGGGCGGGCATCGCCGCATGGGAGGGCTGCGAGCTCTGCGCCTCGGCGCCGAAATGGTATTCCGACACGGTTTCCGCCATCGTGGTGCCCAAGGAGATCGATGCAAAGGACGTGATCCGGATCGGCTACGAGAAGTACCGCACCAGCTTCGGCTCCGGGCTCACTAAGGTCATGGGCAAGGTCTTCCGCATCGGCCATCTCGGCGATCTCAACGAGGTCATGTGCCTGGCGGCACTGGGCTCGGCCGAAATGGCGCTGATCGATGCCGGCGCAAAAATCGAACTTGGAGCAGGCGTTGCCGCTGCCCAGCGGCACTTCCTGGCGTCCTCCCAGCACACCGCACTGAGGCTGGCCGCCGAATAAGGTTTACTGGCCGCGGACCCCGGTTTCCTCCTGCCTGTACCCTCGCAGGTCCTCGGGGCTCCGCGGCCCTTTTTCTCTATTCCGGCTGGCCGTATGGCTTCAGGAAGTCCACCATTTCCTGCTGTCGGGCGAAGGCGGCAAAGCCGATGGCCGCCGCGCCGTGCACCGGTTCGCTCATGAGCGGGTCGGCGCCTGCACCGATCAGCAGCTCGGCAATCCTGATATCGCCGCGCCAGGCGGCCTCGTGGAGCGGCGTGCGCCCGCCCGGCTCGCTCAGCTCGAAGCCAAGCGCGATCATGGTCTCCAACGCCGCCTTCGAACCGTTCCCCGCGGCCGAACAGAGCATTTCCCTCTGGTGCGGCCCGATCTCTTCCAGAAGACCCGGATCGCCCCGCAGCAAGCGCTCGGCCGCCGCCAGATCGCCGGCCATGCAGGCGGCTTCGAAGCGGTCCGGAGGGCTGAGTTTGCTGCGCTTCGCACCCCTTTGCAGGAGAAAGTCGGCAATCTCCGGAAAGCCCATGAGCAACGCTGCCTCATAGGGTGTGCGTCCCTTCACCCGCGTGGCATAGGTATCATCCGGGTTGTTGATATCGGCGCCGTGGTTCACCAGCAGACGCACGCGGTCGGCAAAGCCTGAACGGATCGCATGGATCAGATGAAAGTGGAGGGTCTCGTTCGGGTTGGGGACGAGAGCTCCCTGATGTTCAACCTGCCAGTTATTCCTGTCACTGGCCGTAAGGCCGAACTCAAGCAGCATCTCAAGGCAGGTGTTGTCGGGCAGGAAACAGCGATTGTAGGCGGCCTGACTGTCGTTGGGATTGGCGCCATGCTCCAGCAGCACACGCGCAAAAAGCTTCATGTCCGGGTGCTCGGGCAGGTTCACAGGCCCCGCCTCTCCATGGCCGAAAACGCCGGTCAGGACGGTGAACACATACTGTCCGTTCGACAGGTGGAACGCGTTGGGATCTGCGCCATTGTCGAGCAGCCAGAGTCCCGCATCGAGGGTCGAGTGGCCCGGTGGCCGCGCATATGCGGCATACATCAGAGGCGTCCAGCCGAACGGCCCGCCTGGCTTGTCAAGCTGGCGCGGCTTTTCCTTCTTCCAGGCTTCAAGCGCGCTCACATCTCCCGCCGCTGCCGCGGCGTGGATGCTCTTGCGCACAATGTCCGGCTTTTTGGCAAGAATCTTCGCCGCCTCGTCAAAACGGTGCGGCCCGACGTCGCCGGCGCGGTCGTAGTTGAGGGTCACCAGATCAATGAAACGGTCCGCCCTGGACTTGCGGCTCACTGCGTGTCGCCTCCTGGCGGAAACTGTCCCGCACACGTTGCGATGGCCCGCTCGCGGAACTGGCCGAACTGCTGGTCGTTGATGACACCGTCCTGCTTCATCTTGGTGACGGTTGTAAGGCGCTGATCGCGGCAGGCGACAAACTCCGGGTTGAGCCCGGCATCGTCCTGCTCCTTGGGCGGCGGGGGAACCAGCACGTGCCAGTTCAGCCAGACGAGAAGAGCCGCCGCGCCAATAGCAACCACTCCGGCGACGGCGCGCGCGCCATTGCCGTCAATAAAGCCCTCGTCCTCGGCCACGTCTCAAGCCTCTCCTGCCAGGGGCAGGTTTACCAGAAGGTTTTGCGGCTTGGCTTTGAGCTTACCCGCCTGCGTCTTGGCGATGCCGAGATAGATCGGACGGCCTTCCACCGACGGCAGCAGCGCGCCATCATCCAGAACGCGCATTTCGAACAGCGAAAGGATCCGTTCCAGATCGCTCTCGCCCATCTCCTCGCCATTGTAGAGGCCGTTCAGGATGCGCGTGGCCTCCGCATCGAGACCGATATGCCAGGACCATTTCTCATCATCGATGCGTTGCTTGGGCTGCACCCGCACATTGAGGTGTAGGAAATGTCCGATCCAGGCTTCAATAACCCGGCAGAAAGCATCGTTTGCAGGCTGCAGCGAGCGGAAATCGATGACGGTATCGAAGCGATCAGAGCGCTCCCAGTAAAGCCCCGCATTTTCCTCGTGCAGCACGTCGAGCTGGACCGTCTTCAGGGGCGTCTCCGCTTCCTTGATCAGTTGGCCAAGAGAACCGAAGCCGCCGGTTTCGGCAAACATCTCGACGGTCTCGTCATCGGCCAGCATGACAATACCGTCTTCGGTGGAGACGTTCTGGTCCCGGAAGAACAGCTCACCCGCCCGCAGCCTCAGGGGATCTGCAACGTCCTTCAGGACGTTGCGCAGGATGGCATGAACCATCTGGTCCACGAACAGAGGCGGAATGGAGAGCTTCACTTCACCTCGCACGATGGAGAGATAGGCCGCCTCCAGAGAGCCGCGCTCACGCAGGAAATCCCTGAAGCCAAGGATCACCTTGAAATTGTGCTGCATGTCCGCATCGGCAATCGCGGCGATACGGCTGGCATCCACCTCCTGAAAGGGATCGTCGATCAGGCTCGAGTGGAGGGCAACTTCGGCCGGGCACGACTCTTCAACAGGAGCCAGCTCGGCACGTTTCAGGTAGGCGCGGATATAGTCCGGCGTGACCGCAAGAGCGCCTTCGGGTGTTGCCTCCAGAAGATGATAGCCGGACGTCAGCCAGAAATCGGGGACCGTAATGCTGTCAGGCGTCATCGGGCACCACTTCCCAGATCCGGGCATGACCGGCCTCTCCCTCCGGCGCCCGCTTCACTTCGTGGAACGCTTCGCGCAGATTGCCGTCGTCATCGATATGGCGTCGCACTGCGAACAGGGTGTTGACCGGTTTTCCGCTGCACAGTTCAGCGATGTAGTTCACCTCTTCAATGGCGACGTGGCGGGCCGCCCCCATGTCCGGCGCACCGAGCTCATGTACGCAGTAGGCGCTAAGAGCCTCGACCGCCGCCGCCTTGTCGGTCTCGTTGAACTCGGCGACAGTCACGAACGTGCTGCGCCCTCCGCTGTGCACGCCCAGCATGCCGTTTACGAACGCCTGCCGGATCTTGCCCTTCAAGGCATCTTCAGGGATTTGCGCGAACTCGAACGCACCGGAGACTGCCCATTCCTCAGGCTCCGCACCGCGTGGAAAGACGTTGTCATCCGAGCCGTCAAAGCGAATGACCTTGAAGAACTTCATGCCCCGGCCTCTTCCAGGACACCGGAGATGGCAAGCGACGTCACGCCAGCCTCGCCCTTCAGGATCATGTTGCCTTCATCGTCAATTGTCAGGAACCGCCCGGCGTGGCTCTCGCCTTCCCAGTCCAGGTGAATGTCTTCCTGCCAGCCCTCTGCCCGCGCGAGCCAGTTCTCGTGGACTGACCGAAACCCTTCCTCGTTCCAGGTATGGACCCACGTGAGGAAGTGCCGTGACACCGATTCCACGAGATCGGTACGCGTAATCTCTCCGCACCCCTCCTCATGGAGAGCGGTATTGTCGGGATCGGCGCCAGGCTCGAACTGCGGTCCATCGCGCCTGATGGCAAGATCCAGCCCTGTTACCAGCCAGGCCGGCACGCCGTCACTGTCTTCCGGTCCCACAGCAATCCGGGCCCGGCCTGCCCGCCCGCCATTTACGAGAAGTTCCCCCGGCCAGCGGTACTGGAAGGCCACCTCCGGCGGAGCGATCGCGCCGAAGGCATCACCCAGCGCCACCATGGCGGCAAAGTGCATCTGCAGCGCCCGGGCGGTTTCCACCTCCGGCTCAAGCACGCAGGCCCAGTCGAAGTGCGCGGTGTCCCGCGCCCAGAAAACGTCCCCCGCCCCGGCCTCGCCGGCATGGGCAGCCGCACCCGCGGTTTCAAATGCGCCCGGCTTGCCCTTCACGTCATGGCCGGTCAGCAGCGGCGGGAATGTTGGATCGGGCATATGCACGGGACGACTGGCCTATCCCAGATCAATCTCGCCTTCGACGACGTGATCGAGCCCAATGTCGGGGCCGGTCAGAACGACCTTCACACTGACAGCCCCTGAGGTCTTGCCGGAATTACGCACGGCAGCCTCGATCTGCTGCTGGGAGGTGACGCCGACCTGTTTCAGAAACTTGCGCATCGACATGTTGAACTTCTCATCGTCCATCGTTCAGTCCTCACTGTTGGAATTGGTTATTTCGCCTTGAGGCGAAGTGATTTGTTCTCACCGCCGCGTTCAAAGCGAATTTCAATCTCATCGCCGCGCATCAGCCGGGCCATGGCCGCGCGAAAATCCAGCGGCTTGCGGACCCGCCGCTTTCCGGCATGGCGGATGATGTCGCCGCGGCGCAGGCCGGCGGCCTCGGCCGCACCGCCGGGGCGCAGATTGATCACCTCGGCCCCCTGCCGGCCTTCCTGGCCGCGCGGCGGAACCGCCTTGAGAGCAGCACCACCGAAGCGCCAGCGAACCGCTCCACGGTCACGCAATGCCTTGGCCACCCGCTGGGTCAAAGCGGCCGAGACAGCGAAGTTCACTCCGATGCTGCCCTCGCCCGACTTGGTGAATATGGCCGAAAGAACGCCAACAAGCTCACCGCCGCGATTGACCAGCGCGCCGCCGGAAAAGCCCGGATTGACCGCCGCGTCCGTCTGCACGAAATCCTCCACCGCATTGAAGCCCGTCCCGGTCCGGTGGATGGCTGACACCATGCCGCAGGAAAGCGAAAGGCCCAGACCGAATGCATTGCCTATGGCGCAGACCTGGGAGCCAAGCTCCGGGTCGTGGCCGAACCGGATGGCCTTCAACGGGCGGGCGATCTCCAGCAAGGCCAGGTCAGTCGACTTGTCGCGGCCCACGATCTCTGCCCGCATGACCTCGCCGTCGAAGGACCGCACGACGACCGCCTCGGCATGAGACAATACATGGAGCGCCGTGATCACGTAGCGGCCATCGAAGATGACCACGCCGGCCCCTTCCGGTTCGTCGGTGTTGGTCTTCGCCTTCGGCACCCTGGGCAGGACCGAAACTACGGAATTCATCACATCGCGCAAGCCCTCCGCGCCGTCACCACGCACCTGCACAGGCGGCAGTATTAGCAGCAGGCCGAAGGCCAGTGCTGAAAGTGCCGGGAAGACGCG
>JBCCEL010000259.1:0-8482 GCA_039030315.1 Pseudomonadota bacterium | reverse complement strand
GCTGAGGATGCGGAGCGTGTCCAGGCCCTTGGGCGAGACATTCACCCGCCCGTCCGGCGCGGCTGTGGCCACAAAGAAGACCTTTTGAGCCTCCATGAACCGAATGAAACGTTTCGGGAGGGATTTGAGAAGGTTCGGCATAGGGGTGGACGCTCCGGGACAGTGATTCCAACTGATTCCAGAATACCGCCCTGCTGCTGACAGCATTTCGTCAGCAGAATGTCAGCAGGACCTGTCAAAACTGAACGAAAATGAACGGCCATTCAGATTCTTCAGATTCCCGTTCAGATTCGCCGTCCCCTGCACAAATTCTGCAAATTTTTTAAGTTTTTTTATCACACAGATTCAATCGCTTAGCCGAAATCTTCCGCCATATTCCCAACATGAACAGTTTCTGAACGGCGCATTCAGCGCCCGTTCTGCGAGGCGGTGGCATAGTCCACTCAAGTTAAACGGCGAACCCACCTCCCACACCCCCCGCCGACGAGCAACATTAGGGCGGGGGCGGCAGGGAGGGAGAGACGGGAGCAAGAAGATGAAAAACGCTAAGATGATCGCAGGGACCCTGGCATTGAGCCTGACGGCTGCCGCCATGATCGCACTGGCGCCGGCAGAGAGCAGCAAGGCCGCTGTGTCCGCCGCTGACGCCACCCCCCGCGGAAGCGTTGCCTACAAAACAGACATTGGTCACTCCACTAACGAGATCGTGGAAGCGGCCTGCCAGTTCGGAGGGTGTCAGGACATCTAAACCTTACGCCTTCCCCCCGACACCGGCTTCCTGATCTATTCATCGCGACGGCAAAGCGGATCTGGAAGACGGCTGGAGGGCTCGGGAGGCAGCCAGCGACCTCGGTATCACCATCCGCCCCCTCTCGGATATCGACTAGCCAGCCGCCTCCCGACGTTCTTCGCAAGAAAGTTTGAACCTGAACGAGCAACGGATCGACAAAGGACAAAAGAGATAGAACCGCCGGGCCGCTTGAGTGGCGTTACCCCATCCGCCCCCTCTCGCACACGTCATTCGGGTGCCTGGCGGTTCTAAACCTCAAAAATTCCCCTGAAGAGGGCTGCCCCCAAGGCCCTCTCCTCCGCAAAGAGGGTACGCCCCATACCCTCTTGCCCCAGAGCCAGACCCCTCGGCTCGACCCCAAGGCCCGCTTCTCCGCCCCAGAGAAGCGGGCCGCCCCTTTTTCGGGGCTCAGGGTTTCAACGCTCGGCCAGCGCGAGGCGCAGGCCCAGCAGGCCGAACGATCCGGCAAACGTCACCTTCAGCCAGCGCATCACTCCGGGCCGTGAGATCACATAGTCCCGGGCCAGCGCCGCACAAGCGCCGTAACCTGCAAACACGATGAAAGTCAGCAGCATGAAGGTCAGGGCCAGGCCGATCATCAACGGCGTGGCAGGGCCGGACCCTGCAGGGATGAACTGGGGCAGAAAGGCGAGAAAGAACAAGGAGAGCTTGGGATTGAGCAAGTTGATCAGCACACCGCTGAGAATGATCCTTTGCGCAGGGGCGTCCGTGCGATCGCCTTCCACCGAGAGCGTCCCACCGTCACGCAGGATGCTCCAGGCCATGTACAGCAGGTAGGCCACGCCAAGATACTTGATGATCTGAAAGGCAAGAGCGCTGGCATGCAGGATCGCGGCAAGCCCCACGATGCTGGCAAAGGCATGGGGCACGATGCCAAGGGTGCACCCGAAGGCTGCGATGAGGCCAGGCTTCAATCCGCGCCCGAGACCGACGGCAAGCGTGTAAAGAACGCCCGTGCCAGGCAACAGAATGACGATCATTGATGTTATCAGAAATTCCAGGCTCATGACCCGCTCCGGCTCTGTTTGTGTTCAAGAACGCTTCTCAATGCGCGACCAGTGCAATGCCGTCGCGGCGAACATCACCCAGGCCGGCGAACTCCCCGTCCGAGGTGGTCATGGCGGCATGCACTCCGCCGAAGAACATGTTGCGCTCCGGCCATGTGCGATGATCGTCGAAAAGCTCGCGCAAGCCGGTCGCCACGGCATCCTCGAAAAAACCCTCAAAATCCAGGTGATCGCCCTCCAGATGAACGCGCGGCGCAAGGATCGCGCTTTCCAGATCCAGACCATTCAGGCAAAGCTGAATGACCGTCTGGAACACGGCTGAGCGAATCCGGTTGGAGCCACCGGACCCCAGCGCAATCAGCCCACCATCGGGCTTTTCGACGATTGCCGGGGACATCATCGAAGACAGCCTGGTGTTCTCCGGCCAGTCCTGAGTCCCGGATGGGTTCACGTCCTCCTCGCCCAGGATGTTGTTCATCATGAAGCCGAATTCGCCGACGATGTGGCCATTGCCCTCGCCGTTGGACACTGTCACCGCACAGGCGTTGCCCATAGCGTCGATGACCGAGATGTGAGTTGTACCCTTCTGCCTGAGGGGCATGGTCCGCAGCCGCGCCAGGTCCCCTCCGGATGTGCGCCGCGCCTGGCCTGTGGCAAACAGAGCCCTCGCGATATCGACCGGTCCCGGCGATGTCAGATGCCTGAAGCTGTGGGCCAGCAGGGGCCCGCTCGCAGCGGGAAGAGGGTTGAGATGGACCGCCGCCCCGCCAACATCAATGGTAATGGGAACCCGCTTGATGGCAGCATAGACCCGCAGATCCTCTGCGCTGAGATGACCAGCTTCGGCCTGGCCTGCAAGGACCGCCTTGCCCGTCTCCCCCGCCGCAAAGCCGCATGACGCAAGATCTTCCAGCGCCGCGGCCAGGCCGTAATTGGATGCTCTCTCACTTGGACGCGGCAACTTTCCGGTCGGCGCAAACAGCGCCCGGGCACTCGGGGTCACCGTCAGGATCGGCTCAACGACCGAGGCGAGATAGTGTTGGTACGGTGTGACCTCAATACCCGCGCGCGCTGCATCAACAGCGGGCTTGACCAGTTCGGCGAGAGAAATCGTGCCGCCGGTCAAATGAAGGTATTCTATGCCCGCCCAGAACCCTGGAGCCGCAGATGTGGCCGGGCCAAAGTCGACAACAACCTCATTAACACCATCTGCCGCCCTCGCGCGCTTGCGCATCGGTGTCTGGGCAAAAAAGTCAACCAGAGATACCTCTCCGGTCGCACCATCGCGCAACATGGCAAAGCCGGCCCCGCCAGGCGAACAGAGCACTGGCTCTGCAACGCAGGCCATGGCCAGCGCCGCAATGGCGGCATCTGCTGCCGTGCCACCCTGGCGGAGTACGTCCACTCCGGCTTCGGCCGTCAGCCGGTGACCGGCCGCAACCACGCCCTTTGCAGGTTTCTTTGCCATTTCAGCGAACTAGCAGATCACGCGCGCGCTGTCTTGACCAGCCGGACGAGAATGTCGCGCGCATCGTCGCCCGTGGCGATTTCGGTGTCGAAGGCAAGCCGGACGGCACGTTCGCCGTTGGAGAGATCGGCTCCGTCCGGATCGATGGAGGTCATGGTCCAGTCGCCGTCATCAGCACCCAGAAGCCTGGTTGCGTAGAGGGCGTTGGCATCGCTGTGATCCTCGTTCATGTGGCTGATAATCGCAAGCTCTCGCTCAGACTTGAGAAGTTCGAGCCCCTCGCCCACGAGTATTTCTTCTGCCTCCAGGGTTTCGATGCGGCCGAATCCGGCCACCGCATGGGCGCTCTCGACCGTCATTTGCCAGAAGGCAAAATCGCCGAAATCCACATAGAGCTCGGCGGAGGGGTGGCGCGCCAGATAACGCCGGCGGACAGTATCGTCTGCGACTTTCTCAAAGCGCCCCATGACGGTGACTCGCGGACCTGTCAGCGGGTCAACGAGGCCGTCAGTGTCTTCAAAGAGGATCGAGCCGCGCGGGTCGGCCAAGAGGTTCTGGGTGTGCCAGGCCAGGGTTGAAATCAGAATGACCGGCGAACCGTCGCCGAGCGTGGAGACATTCACCAGCGAACCGTACGGCCCGCCGCCCTCCCTGTTCAGAGTGGCCAGCGTCGCCTTGGACCGCTTGCGCATGAGCCTGCGCGCCTGAAGGCCGGTAAAGGTGCGTTCGGGCTTGGTCATGCCGGCATGCCCTCCTCTCCTCATTGCAAGACCTCAGGCGCTAACGCGGATAGGCGCGCCTGTCCACTGTCGCCAGCGCCGCATGGCAGGGCTGCCTGCAGCGCACAAACACATTTCCGCTTTTCCCGAATTAGGGGTAAATGTTGAGCTGGTGAGGTTCGTACCGGGCTGCGAGTATAGTTACACCACGGGGTCTGAATTTACGACGATGCGCGACTTTTTCATCAGTTTTACAAAAGCAGATCTGGAAATCGCCAGAGCGATCAAGGAGGCGCTCGAAGCAGCGGGGTTCTCGACCTGGTTTCATCCCGACGATGTGCCGTCCGGCGCGCACATCCTTCAGTGGATGGACAAAGGGCTGGAACAGAGCAGGCAGACCATCTCCCTCGTTTCCAAGGCCTATCTGGACGAAGGGGCCGAGTACTCGCATGCGGAGGCTTACGGCACGTTATGGGAGGACGTCCTTGGCCGGGCGCCAAGACTGGTGCCGGTCAAGCTTCAGGAGCTCAAGCTTCCTCCTCTCTTGGCGGCTTTGAAGCATATCGACGCCAGCGGACTTTCGGCAGAGAAGGCAGCGGCCCTTGTGGTCAAGACGCTTGCGGCGGAGGCGAAACGCTTGAGGGAGGGCGAAGAGGATCTCCCTGCCGATCTGCCGGAGATCTTCAAGGCGCCTTACCGGTCCAACCGCCATTTCACCGGCCGCGAGGAGGCGCTGAACGCACTCCACGGCAACCTGAGCGCCGGCACCAGCACCGCGATCACGGCCGCGCTCGCCGGGCTGGCCGGTATCGGCAAAACGACGCTGGCAGCGGAATACTGCTACCGGTTCGGCGGGGAGTACGAGGGGGTCTGGACCATCAGGGCTGAACAGCGCCAGACCCTGCTGGAGGATCTGAGCACCCTCGGCGCGCGGCTGGGCCTGGAGCAAACCGGCAATGTGGAAGAGGACACCCGTGGCGCGCTGGAGGCCCTCGGCGCCCGGAACCGGTCCTGGCTGCTGGTCTATGACAATGTGCCGGATGCTGGCACGGTCGTTGAGTTCCTGCCGGACCGGACGGTACGGGTCATCATCACCTCGCGCTCCGATCAGTTCGGCGGGCTCGCCGAAGTCATGCGGCTGGACCAATGGGAGCCGGAGGTCACGGCAGAATTCCTCCTTGCCCGCTCAGCGCGCAACGACCGGGCAGGCGCAGAAATGCTTGCCACTCATCTCGACGGCCTGCCGCTGGCCGCAGAACAGGCCGCCGCCTATCTCGGCAAGTACACCACGATCGGCTTCGAGAGCTACGCTGAGAACCTCGACAGGCTACTGAAGAAGCCCAGGCCGGAGGGCGCCGCGGGAGATTATCCCGACACGGTCTACGCCGCCTTTGTCGCGTCGCTGGAGATGGTGGCGAAGGCTGAGTACGGCACCGAGGCGCTGGACCTCCTGCGTCTCTGCGCGTTCCTGTCGCCGGATGGGGTCCACCTGGACCTTTTCGAGGAACCATGGTCGGAGGAACCACGTTCCCAGGCACTGCACGCCGTCCTGAACGATGAGTTCGCCAGGGCGGAAATGCTGGCCATCCACACCTCGTTGTCGCTCGCGAAGCTCGAAGGTGACCATGAGCAGCAGAGGCTGGTTTTCCATCGCCTACCGCAAAACGTCACGCGTGATTGGATGGGCCAGGACGAGCGCAACCACTGGGGCGAGCAGGCGTTGAACATTGTTTGGAGATTGTTCCCGTCTGACGCCGGCAGGCACCCTTCGCGATGGTCAGAATGCGCGCGGCTTTCCCCTCATATAGAGTGGCTGGAGTTGGTTCGCCCGCGAACAAATGTTGCCGGTCAAAAGCTGGAAATACTGCTGAGTAGCGCCGGATTTTACGCAGAAGCTGTCGGCAACTTAGCTGGAGCACTGAGACTTAGACAGCGTTGCGTTGCATTAGCTAGAGTTACCCGTATCGGCAAGCCGCTAGAGTTGCTAGAGTTGGCAGTAGCGCTCAGCAATCTCGCCATGAGCTTAATTAGCCTTGACCAACTTGATCCCGCTGAAGACGCTCTTAAGGAAGCACTGGAGATAGAACAGGCTTGTATGCCGGAGGATGGCCCTCTACTAGCGTCGACACGTAACAACCTAGCAAATCTTTATTGGCGACGGCATCAGCATGCGGAAGCTGAAGAACAGTTGATTAAGGCGCTGGAGCTTTGTGAATCTGCGTACGGCTCCAGAAGCTTTGAATATATGGCTTGCCTTGGAAACTTGGGCGCTCTCTACGACACTTGGGCAACGCGAGATGGGGGGGTAGATCGCCGACAGAAAGCCCGGTCGTTGAACGCCAGATCCTCTGAACTCGCAAAAGAGCTGTTAGGATTACGAAACACCGAGGTCGCGATCAGAGTGCATAATTTTGCAGTGTCTCTTTTTTGGAGCGAGGCTTGGAGCGAGGCAACCCATCAGGTTGCATGCGCATTGGCGATCCACCTCTCCCTTGACCTTTCAGATCACCCCAATACAGTCAAAATTCTGCTCGAGTACTTCCATTGTCTGAAAAGCTCCGGCCAAACCGAGAAAGTCGCCCGGATCCGGGCCGGCGACGTCTCCGACCTCCTCCCCATCATTGCCGAGATCGAGGAGGAACATCGGGCCTGGGTGGCGGAGGATCCGGAGAACCGGGATTTCGGGCCGCCGCCGCCGGAGAAATACGAGCTGCCGGAACTGCCGGATGTCGTCTGACTGTCCGACATGGCCCTTTCCCTCTCCCCGCCGTCGCGTTACCCTTTCTCCATGATCCGCGCGCTCCTCACATCCTTCTTCCTTCTCGCCGCCTTCACCTCGGCCCAGGCGGAAAAACGCGTCGCCCTGGTCATCGGCAACAGCGCCTATGCGAACGTGGCCAGGCTGGCCAATCCCGCAAATGACGCCGCGGACATGGCGGCGCGGCTGCAGCAGATCGGCTTCGACGTCACCTGGCTGAAGGATCTCGGCTCCACCGCGATGCGGGGCGCGCTGGCGGATTTCTCGGACAAGGCTGCCGGCGCGGACATCGCGCTGGTCTACTATGCAGGCCATGGCATGGAGGTGGATCAGCAGAACTATCTCATTCCGGTGGACGCCAAGCTGAAGTCGGACCGGCGGGTGCGCTTTGAGGCCATTCCGCTGGAGGACGTCACCTCGTCCATGGAAGAGGCCAGCGGCATCAAGATGGTGCTGCTGGACGCCTGCCGGGACAATCCCTTCGCCTCCAGCATGAAGATCACGAACCCCAACCGCTCGCTCAGCCGGGGCCTGGCGCGGGTGGAGCCGGCAAACGGCATGCTGATCGGGTTCGCGGCGGCTGCCGGCACTGTCGCCTCCGATGGCAAGGGCCGCAACAGCCCCTATACGGCCGCCCTGCTGAAACACATGGCAACGCCTGGCCTGGAGATCAACCTGATGTTCCGCCGGGTGCGCGACGAGGTTCTGCAGGCAACCGGCAACAGGCAGCAGCCCTTCACCTATGCCTCGCTCTCCGGCGAGGCGGCTTATCTTGTTCCAAACGGTGACGTGGCTTCGCTGACGCCGCCGGCCGCCCAGCCCCTGCCGATGCCGAGCACGCCGATCGCGCCGTCCGTGACGCCCGCAAAGCCTACAGGCCCAAGCGCCGACCGGGTCTGGCAGGACATCCGGAGCACCGAAAGCATGGAGGTCCTCAAGGCCTTTATCAGGAAGTTTCCGGACTCCATCTATGCCGGGCTCGCGAAGGAACGGATCGCCAAGCTGACGCGGCCCAACCCGCCTCCAGCGCCGGCGCCGGCCCCGCGCGCTCCGGCGGCGCGGGAATGCGTACTGGGCAAGTTGGTCGGCGTGCGCGGTATCCGCTCGTACAACCGGCGGCGCGGCTCGGGCTTCCTCTCCGTCCGCAACGGCCCGTCCGGCGGCCACCGCAAGATCGGCGAGCTTTATGCCGGCGACCGCGTTGAAGTGCTGGGCCGGAGCGGCCGATGGTACCGCGTCGCCTGCCTCTCCGGCCGCTGCCGCAACCCGCTCTGGGGACAGCGCAACCCGGTAGGCTGGTCGAGCGGCAAGTACATCCGGGCTTATCGGTCGACGCGCTGTCCTTGAGGCAGTCTTCAGCGTCAGGCGCCGCCTAGGACGCCGGCGACGAATGACGCCCAGGCATGGAGGAGATGGGCGAACCATACCGCGCCGGCATGTAGCCATGGCAATGCCCAGAAGCCCAGAATGACAAGCCAAAGAAGCGCCGTCATCCCCGGGCCCGACCCACTGCCGTCAGGTTAACATGATAATACCCCCTCATCGTCATTGCCGGGCTTGATCCGGCAATCCAGAGCGGCGGAGGAATTTATAAATTTATCAATTTAAATCAATATCTTATGTCAAATCTACCGTCACCGAGCATACTGCCCTGGATCACCGGGTCAAGCCGGGTGATGACGAGATGGTGGGATCGTCTCCGGATTCGGAAGCGTGTTC
>JBCCEL010000258.1:0-8506 GCA_039030315.1 Pseudomonadota bacterium | reverse complement strand
GGGCTTGAGAAATGGCTCGCACTCAACACCGAATTCTCCGAAAAGTGGCCTAACGTGACCCAGGCACGTCCGGCGCCCGAAGAAGCCAAAAAGTATGACGGTGAGGAAGGGAAGTACGAAAAGTACTTCTCCGAGGAGCCGGGCGAAGGCGACTGAACCCGGGGCGAGGCGTCTCGCCCACCATCAAAGGTCAGGCTAGAAGTTTGACCTTGAATCGAGTTTGACCGAGTAGCGCTCGCGCGGGTTAACCACGCCGTTAAACTTCGGTCAAAAAACCGTCACATCAGATGCGCAATCGGCCCTAATGCCCTTTAAAAAAGGGTAAATCCGTGCTATATGTATATGTGAAATCACGATATTCATGCCAGTTGGGAGCCCGGGCAACACAGCCCGGATTTTTTTGCCGCTAATCTGAGAAAAGGCGCTGATAGTGCCCGGTGGGAGAGCGCGGCATACAAGAAGAAACAAAGAGCAGGGATCTGGCGCCAGATCAGCGATAGCGGATCAGGCAAGAGGTCTTTGTCGGTTCTTTTTGTGCAGGCCGGCTGGTTGGAGAGCGGGATTGGATTAGCAATTACGCGAGGTATCTAGCAGTCATGGCTGCCAGCAAGAAAAGACTGAAGTTCAAGCCCAATGAGTTCGTTGTGTACCCCGCTCACGGCGTCGGCAGGATCGTCGAAGTCGAAGAGCAGGAAATCGCTGGTGCAAGCCTCGAACTCTACGTCATCGATTTCGAAAAGGAGAAGATGACCCTGAAGGTGCCGCTGGCCAAGGCTGAAAGCGTCGGCATGCGCAAGCTGTCGGACAAGGACCTGGTGGAAAAGGCGTTGAAGGTGTTGAAGGGCCGCGCCCGCATCAAGCGCACCATGTGGTCGCGCCGTGCTCAGGAGTATGAAGCAAAGATCAACTCGGGCGATCTGATTTCAATCGCGGAGGTTGTCCGCGATCTGTTCCGCTCGGAGCGCCAGCCCGAGCAGTCCTATTCGGAACGCCAGCTTTACGAACAGGCTCTCGACCGAATGGCCCGCGAGATCGCAGCTGTACGCAAGATCGACGAGGCCGCTGCCATCTCCGATATCGAGAGCGTCCTGAACAGCACTGCGCTGAAGAATGAGAAATCTGCCGCAGAAGCGGCCCAGGCCGAAGAGGAAGCAGCCGCCTGAGGCGGATCCGCCGATCCAGATATCGCAGCGTTGAAGGCCCGGGTGCAAAGCGCCCGGGCCTTTCACTTTCCGGGTTCTCCCAGCAGTTCAATCTGGCCCGCCCGCGTCACCTCGATCATCGGCCCGTTCCGATAAGTGATCCAGCCCCGGATGCGCACAGTGCGGCCCTTGAGGACGGCGGCCTTGAACCCTACCTTGCCCAGCCTCTTGCGCGAGCGGGCGCTGATGGCCGCGGTGAAGTCGGTGCGCCAGTTCTTGCCGAAATTCAGATAGGTGAAGCGCTTGGTTTCCGCCACTTTCGCCACCTTGCCCTCCACGATCTGGAACGTGTTCTCCAATCGCCTCAGCCGGCGGTCCGCCCAGGCCGGCCTGATCTGAAATGCCGGTTCCGGCCAAAGTCCTGCGCCACCCGACCGGGCAGAGTTTTCGAACTTCAGAAGATCTTCGGCACAACGGCTGCCCGGCGTTTCCGGATCGACGCGGGCAAAGCCGCGCTCGACCAGTTCGGCCTGCAGCCAGCGGCCTTGAGAAATGACAAGCTGCGCGACCTCGCGTCCATGCCTATCGCGCGGCGCCCCAGCGGCTACAGTAACCGTCTGCCCATCCATCAGAGATCTCAGTAGCCCGAGCGCACGCTCGTATGATTTCGCGGCCTCGCCGTCCTCGCGGTTCAGCGGCCGCTGCGGCAGGAGGATGCCCGCAGGCTTGATCATCCGGCCGCCATCCAGCTTCAGGATGCCGCCCGGCAGCACTTCCATGACCCGCTGTCCCTCGCCGCCCGCCTGCAGCAGCAGCTTCTCCCGGCAGGCCTGTGCGGCGGCATCCTCCATCGGGAGCGTGCCCAGGATCAGGGCAATCGGCAGGTATGTAAAATTGTACCGAATATCCGGACGCTTCCTTCAAATCTCTCTGGCATTGTCGAGGCTAATCTCTCCAGGAGATGCGGGCAACGACCATGAAGACGAACACGAACACACTTGCCGGGGCAGCCTTTGCGTCCAATGCGCAAATCGGATTGATGCGCCGGCAGAAGGCAAAGCCGGTCAGGATTCAGCCGAACGCCGTGTTCGCACTGGCCTTTCTGCTCCTGCCCCTGGTGCTGGTCGTGACCCTCAACGGCGGCGAAGCGGAGGCCAATGCCTCGCCGACTGTTTCCGTTGCAAGCCAATAGCGCCTCACGTAAGCGCTTCGAGCACTGCTACAACGGGCGCCGGCCCGGCCATGTTGCCTTTTCCGCGACCACGCGCTAAAAGCCGCCCCCTCAAACCCAATCTCCGAACGCCCCGCGAGAGAGCAATGTAACGCTCAGCAGCATATGCAACCACTGGACCGGCCGTGATGCGCCGGCCGATCGGTCATGTCTGCTTTCCCGAAGGCCAAAACGCCTTCAGATCTCCCGCGAGGATATCATGACACTCCTGAAATACCCGCGTACGCGGCATGTCGAGGGCTCGCGCCTGCAACAGGGCGACCTTGGCGACGACAAACCCATTGCTGAACTGAAAGACCGGTTTCTCGTGATCGAAGAGAAGATCGACGGGGCCAACTGCGGTATGTCCTTTGGCGATGACGGGACGCTGCAGCTCCAGAGCCGCGGCCACTTCCTGACCGGAGGTTATCGCGAGCGCCACTTCGATCTGCTCAAGACCTGGGCGAACGTCCACGCTCCACCGCTTTCGGAGGTCCTGGGCGCGCGCTACGTCATGTACGGCGAATGGATGTATGCCAAGCACACCGTGTTCTATGACCGGCTGCCGCACTACTTCCTGGAATTCGACGTATTTGACCGCGAGACCGGCACATTCCTCTCAACAGCCGCCCGGCGCAGCCTGCTGAAGGGTCTGCCGGTCATGCCTGTCCCCGTGGTCCATGAGGGCAAAATCTCCTCCGGTGCTGAGCTCGAGACGCTGATCCGGCCCTCGTTGTACAAGTCGGCGAACTGGCGAACGGCGCTCTCGGCGGCCGCCGAAAAGTCCGGCAGCCGGGCGGATTTCGTGGCCCGGCAGACCGAGGACAGCGATCTGGCCGAAGGGCTCTACATCAAACAGGAGACGGCCGGCTCTGTTGCCGACCGCTTCAAATACGTGCGCGGCGACTTCCTGCAGGCCATACAGTCCTCCGAAGGACACTGGCAGGACCGGCCGATCCTGCCGAATGCTCTTGCAGACGGCATCGACATCTTTGCGCCGGTGCTGGGCGTGAAGGGGGCATATGATGAAACCGTCTGAACCCGTCGGTATCGCCAACCTCCTGTCCCTGGTGCCTGCCGCGCCTAGTTGGAAGATCGACTGGGAGGCGATCTGGGGCCTGTTTGCCGAGTTCGCCGCGCTCGACAGCTGTCCGCAGGATCCCGTCCATCACGCCGAAGGCGACGTGGGCACCCATACGCGCATGGTGGTCGAGGCGCTGGTTGCGTCCGGGGACTGGCGCCGGCTGGTGCCGGAGGATCGCAGCTTGCTGTTCTGGGCCGCCTGCCTGCACGATATCGGCAAGCCCGGCACCACGAAACATGAGGACGGCGGCAGGATCTCTTCGCGCGGCCACTCGCGGCTCGGCGCCATGATGGCCCGCGGGCTGCTCCGCGAGGCTGAAGCCGATTTCCACTGGCGCGAACATGTGTGCGGGATCATCTCGCACCACCAATTGCCGTTCTGGCTGATCGAGCGGCCGGATCCGGCGAGGCTGGCCATCGGAACCTCGCTGGCCTGCCGGCCGGTCATGCTGTGCACCCACGCCGTGGCCGACGCCGAGGGGCGCATTTGCGATGACCAGGCCGAGATCCTCGACAATGTCGCGCTTGCACGGGAAGTGTTTGCCGAGGCGGGCTGTCTGGAAGGTCCGTTCCGCTTCGCGAACCCTGAGAGCAGGCTTGCCTTCATGGAGCGTGACGACCGCGATCCGCATTACGAGGCGCACGAGGATTTCCGCTGCACGGTCCATGTCATGTCGGCCCTGCCCGGATCGGGCAAGGATACCTGGCTTGCGCAAAACCTGCCGGATCTGCCGTCCGTCAGCCTTGATGACATCCGCCGGGAGACCGGTGCAGCCGCGACCGGCAACCAGGGCCGCGTGATCCAGGCAGCCTACGACCAGGCCAAGGTGCACTTGCGGGCGGGCCAGGACTTTGTCTGGAATGGCACAAACATCTCCCGCCAGATCCGCGGCAAGGTGCTGCGGCTCCTGCGGGACTACAACGCACGGATCCACATCGTGTACCTGGAAGTTTCACCGGACCGCCTCGCCCGCCAGAACAGCGCCCGGGAGAGCGCTGTTCCGCAGGCGGTGATCGAGAACATGGCCCGCAAGCTGGAGCCGCCGGCGCTGGCCGAATGCCACGAGCTGACGCTGGTCCTCAACGGCTGCAGCTGAGCAGCTGGGCGTCCTGGACCAGGATGGATGATCCAACCTGACGCCTGACTTGCCCGGCCCGCTCGGGTGTGGCGTCGAACTGGATCTCGATGAACATGCCCTCGCCGCCTGGCGCCCGGCCCGAGCGCACCTCCTGGGGGGTGATCTCCAGCTTCTGCAGGGGGTTCAGAACGCGCAGAAGCGCCTCGGCGCTGCGCTCCGCAACGACTTCAAGGGCGTAGGATTTCAAGGTTTGATGACTGGCGGAACTATCCGCGGAGGTGCCCGTCATGGCACATCTTCCTTCTATCGATGAATTGGGAACGAACAACATTCTCCCGGCCAAACGCATTGGCCGGGCGTGTAATTCGCCCAATCACGGGAAGGAATATGTGCAGAGCACGCGTCATGGCGCGGAAGATAGCCGCAATAAGATGAAGCAGCAATGAAAATACCTTGCACCCGGCCCCGGACGGGATAAGGGTTAGGCCAGCAACTGCACAGTTAGCCTCCAGGGCTGTGAGCACAGCGAGCCTATTGACCATGAACGTACACCCGGAACATGCCTCCAGCCCCGAATGGCCACAGGTCCCGTTGAGACCGCCGGAACAGGTGATGCGGCTCGACCGTATGGGCTCATTCTTCGCCAGCCGTCTCAGTTTCATGCGCACCCTGGTGCTCCAGATGGCGCGGGACGGCTGGACCTTCGACTGCCCTGTCCGCGAGATTGACGAAAACGGGTTTGGTCACCTGGTGATGCGGGCACGGGGCGACGATGCCACCTTCTCCCTCGTCGTCGTGACCGAGTATCTCAAGCCGGAAGAACGCACCGACCGGGTCATCGCGGAGAAATGGGATGCGAGCTTCGCCCTCGTCGATGGAGAAGCGACCGCGGACGACATCGCACGGCTGAAGAAGAACATCCCGTTCCAGGAAGCCGGCCGCTACACCGCACGCGATCTCGTTCTGTCCCGGGCCAACAAGTCGGTCCGCTTGTTCAACTACGTTGCGGATGAACTGGCGGCGGGCCGCCAGCCCGACATGAGCCAGCTCATGCAGACCGGCTATCTGATGCGGACGACCGCCGTCTATGGCAACGGCAAGTTCGGGCTCGCCGATTACCCAAAGGCCAGCGCCCATCGGCTGCTGAAGGGTCCGTTCCGCGCAGAGATGCTCACGGTCTACCTCATCCGGCTGGTGTCGTTCCTGCTGGTCAATCATGTGGCCAGGGCCCGGGGTGGAGCGGCAGCTGTAGAGCTGTCGGACGCGCATTGCCGGGCGCTCGGCATCGGCAACTCGACAGGCTTGGGGATGGCGCCGTTTCTGATCAAGCATCCCATCCTCATCCATAACTGGATCAGCGCCCGCGAGACGGCACTTGCCCGGGTGCGCGCGGTTGAAACGCCTTCGGCAGACGAAATCGGTCGCTTCGGCGAGCTTCTCAAGCGGGCGCGGCGCCATGTGGCGATCTGGGAGGTGGATGACGAGATCCAGATGGCCCGCATAAACGTGCTGCGCGGTGAGCTCGACACACTGGCAAGCGATCTGCACGCCGGAGACCTGCTGCAGGACACGTCGCCATGGGATGTCCTCTTTCGCCGCATTGAGGAGGACATGAGCCTTGAGGCACAGGAACTGATCGCGAGCCTTCTGATCGAACTCTATCCGGAACGGGTCGATGAGCTCACGGCCGGAATGTCCACCGCAAACATCGAACATACCCAGCCTTCCCAAAAGGTTGGAGACTTGAAGGCACAGATCGCAGCCGGTTACGACTGGGCCCTCAGGACGGATTTCAACGACCCGTCCGAACGCCGGTTCTTCTGGTATTACTCAGAGGGCAAGGAAGAGCCGCGGCGCGGACCGCGCATCGAAGAGGTTGGCCCCGGTCAGGAAATGCGGCTCGACTTCGGTTACCAGATCAGCCGGCTCTCTGAAGAGCTGAAAAGCTGGAACAACGACACCAGCATTGCCGAATTCCTTATGCGCCGGCCGGAATGGCGCAGCGCAGTGCGGCGGATACAGACCCTGGCGCACTACCCCTTTGGCGAAATCCGCGACAACCTGATTGGCGAGCGCTGCCGCCCGATCGACCTGTTGCGCTGCAAGCTCTCCTTCTTCGGCGCCACGGGCTTTGATCCGCGTTCCGATCTGTGGACGCGCATCACCATGTACCAGGGCGCACCGCTACCGCATCAGCTTGGCGGAGCGGGTGCGGATGACTGGTCGTTTCCCGCACCCGGGTCGCAATGAAAACATCCTTCGACGAAATCAAGCGCATGTCCTTCCGTGCGCTCGATGGGGCGGGAGTGCCGCAGGGTGTCGACGAGGAAAGCGCCTACGCCACGGCCTGGCTGGAAGCGTCGGGCCTTCCCGGCCTCAAGCTGCTGGGCGATGCGCTGGATGGCCTGGAACTGGAAGACCGGCGGCTGTCGCCAGGATTTGAGATCACTGGCGCCCGGTTGGCGGCCGATGCGGGCGGGGTCAGTGCGGTATTCCTGGGTCCGGGCCTGATGGACACCATGATCTGGCTCGCGGGCGAACACGGCACCGCTGCCGAAATGGATATAGCCAGGTTGCAGCATCCCGGCTTCCTGATTGCCTTCGCGGGCCAGGCCAAGGCGCGGGAGGCGGCGATATCTGTCGAGTACCCGCCAGAGCAGAACGGCGCTATCGATGTCCGCCTCAGAACCGGCCCCAGCGGAGAAACCGACTGGAATGCGTTCGCCGCCCGCCGGGAACAGAGCTATCAGGACGGGATAGAGGCCGACGAGGCGGCATTCGCCCGGGTCTATGCCTACTCCCGCAAGATCCTCGTCCCGGAGACCGAGGAATCCCGCCTCTCAGGCGCCGGCGCCGGCCTGACGGACAACGACTGAAGCGCCCCCGCTCACACCTGTCGCCTTCGAAACCGAGGTCACGCCCCATTCTGCCGTCCTCGGCCCCGAGCCGAGAACCCGGGCGGCAATGCTCAAAGCTCAGCGGCCGTGGGCCCTCGGGTCAAGCCCGAGGGCGGCACTCTTCATAGAACTGATCGGTCAATCGGAAAGGCCCGTGCGATCAGAACCGGGCGACGGACATGCCTACCCGCAATATCCCATGATCCGGTCGTGCAGGGCTGCAGGGATGGAGATGCCCTGGCCGGGGATGACCTTGCGGGCGGCAATGCGACGGGCGCCGGGGAGACGGGCGCCGTCCTGGGCTTCGATGGCATCTGCCAGGGCGTCGAGACGCTCATGGAAGGCGCCGCCGGAGAAGCTTTCCGGATTGAGGGCGAGGAAGAACTGGCCGGTGTTGCACGGGCCGCCGTCATTGGTGGCGAAGGACGAGGCGTTGATCCCGAGCGTGGCGCCGGAGAGCGCCGCGGCGAGCAGCTCCACCACGAGCCCCTGCCCCACACCCTTGTAGCCGCCCATGGGCACCATCGTGCCCTTCAGGGCGACCGCCGGGTCGGTGGTCGGGTTACCGTCCGGATCGAGCGCCCAGCCTTCCGGAATGGCTTCACCGGCGTTCTTGTGCTTGGTGACCTCCGATTTGGCGATCACCGACGACGACTGATCGATAATCATCCTGACGCCGCCTTTGCCGTCGGGAACGCCGCAAGCCAGGGGATTGGTGCCGACAACCGGCTTTGAACCGCCCACCGGCGCGATGGAGGCCGGCGCATTGGTGAAGCCGAGGCCCAGCAACCCGGCTTCCGCCAGGTTGGAGACGTGGAAGCCGAGCACCCCGCAATTGTAGGAATTGGTGACCGAAAGGGCGCCGATTCCCGTTTCCTTTGCGGCGGGAATGATCCTGGCAAAACCGGCTGCAATGGCCGGGTGAGCGAAGCCCGATTTTGCATCCGCGGCAAAGGCACTGGCGGAGATCTCCCGGACCTCGGGCTGGGCCTGGCCGTCGATCTTGCCGCATTTCACGTGCTCGCAATAGATCGGCAGGTACATGAAACCGTGCGAGGAGATGCCATCCAGCTCCGCCCCGATAATGCCCTCCGT
>JBCCEL010000257.1:0-8579 GCA_039030315.1 Pseudomonadota bacterium | reverse complement strand
GTGCTGATTGCCCTTGTCGTTTCCATAGGCATGAATTTCTTTTCGTATTGGAACTCCGACAAGATGGTGCTGCGCATGCATGGTGCGCGCGAGGTCAATTCATCAACGGAGCCGGTCTACTACAAAATGGTTGCCGAGCTTGCGCGTCGGGCGGATCTGCCCATGCCCAAGGTCTACATCATGGACAATCCGCAGCCGAATGCCTTCGCCACCGGCCGCGATCCGGAAAATGCAGCCGTCGCCGCGACGTCCGGCCTGATGCAGATGCTGACGAAGGACGAGCTGGCCGGCGTCATGGCGCATGAACTGGCGCATATCAAGAATCGCGACACGCTGATCATGACGGTGACCGCGACCATCGCCGGAGCGATCTCCATGCTGGCCCAGTTCGGCATGTTCTTCGGCGGCAACAGCCGGAACAATCCCTTGGGCATGATCGGAACCATCGCGATGGTCATTCTGGCGCCGATCGCCGCGATGCTGGTGCAAATGGCGATTTCCCGGACCCGGGAGTACTCGGCCGACAAACTCGGTGCGCAGATCAGCGGCGATCCTGCCGCGCTGGCAAGTGCTCTCAGGAAAATCTCCGGCATGGCGCACCAGATCGAGAACGAAACCGCGGAAGCAAATCCGGCGACCGCGCACATGTTCATCATCAATCCGTTGTCCGGCGTCCGGATGGACAATCTCTTTTCCACCCATCCCAATCCGGAAAAGCGCATCGCCGAATTGATGCGCTTTGCTCAGGAATGGGGCCGGGCGCCGGAATCGCCGAGCGGCTGGGGCGCGGTGGCCGCGTCAGCGGAGGCTGCAAGGATTGATGATTCCCCTCGCGGGGCGGGGCCGTGGGGCGGTTCGCCCGAATCCACGGACCGCGGCAACGGTCCCTGGGGATAGTCTGAAACGTGCCGAGTTCTTCCCGTGGAAAGACGCAGCGCGCGTCCCAGGTCGGCCTGCCTGCGCGCAAGGCGGCCACGGAAATCCTTCGCCGGGTCCTGACCGAAAAACGTCCTCTGGATGTAATCTTGTCCCAGTCCGCAGAAAGCGGATTGATGACGGGGCTCACGCAGAAGGATCGGGCTCTGGCTCGCGCCATTGTCTCCACTGCGCTGCGGCGCAAGGGACAGATTGATAATCTCGTTGCCGGTTTCTCCAAGACCCCTCTCAACCGAAAGCGCTCGGGCATTGCCTATGAGGCTCTACTGTGCGGCGCGGCCCAGATCCTCTTTCTTCGTGTGCCGGCCCATGCGGCGATCGATCTGGCCGTGCGCGTTGTCAGCTATGACCGCCGTGGCGGACGGAAGCTCACCGGCTATGTGAACGCGTTGCTGCACCGGATAGCCGAAGCCGGAGCGGCGGTCCTGGAGGCACAGAATGCCGAGCGGCTGAACACGCCGGGCTGGCTCTATGAGAGCTGGACGAAGGCCTATGGCGGCCCGGGTGCAAAAGCGGTCGCGGCCGCGCATCTGGAAGAGCCTGCACTCGACCTGACGATTGCGGCAGAACCGGCCGAATGGGCGGACAGGCTGGGCGGCATTCACGCTGGCGGAAACACGGTTCGCCTGTCAAGCTCCGGCCGGATCGAGCACCTCGACGGCTATGAAGATGGAAAGTGGTGGGTTCAGGACTTCGCCGCCGCTTTGCCCGCCCTTCTGCTTGGCGATGTGCGCGGACGGAAAATTCTCGATCTTTGTGCCGCTCCAGGCGGCAAGACCGCGCAGCTCGCAGCTGCCGGGGCTGAGGTCACGGCGGTCGATGTGTCCGAAGCACGCCTTGTCCGCGTCCGGGAGAATCTCGCCCGCCTGAAGCTGGATGCCACCATCCGGCAGGCTGACGTTCTGGAACTGGATGGCGACGGTGATCTTGCGGACGGCATCCTGCTGGATGCGCCCTGCAGCGCGACGGGCACGATCCGCCGCCATCCGGACATCCCCCATCTCAAGACAAAGGGCGATATCCGCAAGCTGACTGATCTACAGGGAAAGCTGCTCAAGAAGGCGGCCGGCCTCCTCAAACCTGGCGGTACCCTGGTCTACTGCGTGTGCTCTCTCCAGACGGATGAGGGCGAGCGGCAGGTTCAGAAGTTTCTGAAGAGTGAGCCCCGCTTCAAGCGCGATCCGATCGTGCCCGGCGACCTGCCGCACGCAGATTTTGCGCTGACTGCAGAAGGAGATCTCAGGACGCTACCATCAATGGCCGCCGCCGGCAGCCCCGGCATGGATGGCTTCTATGCCGCGCGGTTGCGATGTGAGGCCTGACCTCAGGGTTTGACGATCACCTTGCCCATGACCCGGCGCTCCGCCAGAGCCTTCAGGGCTTCCGGCACCTCGGCCAGCGGGTAGGTGCTGTCGATATGCGGGCGGATCTTGCCCTCTTTCACCCAGTTCAGGATCATGGCCATGTTGGTGGCATGGTGGTCCGGGGTGCGCTGAAGGAACGATCCCCAGAACACGCCCACCAGAGAGCACCCCTTCAGCAGAACCAGATTGAGAGGAATTTTGGGGATTGTTCCGGCGGCGAATCCAATGACCAGGAAGCGGCCGTTCCATCCCGTGCCCCGCACCGCCTCTTCAGCAAGATCGCCGCCAACCGGGTCGTAGACGACATCCACGCCCTTGCCGCCGGAGACTTCCTTCAAGGCGTCCTTGAGGCTGACGTCCGAATAGTTGATGGTCTCGTCGGCCCCGAGGTCCCGGCAGAACGCCAGCTTCTCCTCTGACGAGGCGCAGGCAATGACGTGGGCGCCCATCGCCTTGCCGATTTCGACCGCCGCCTGGCCCACTCCGCCTGCCGCTCCCAGGACGGCCAGGGTTTCCCCCGGCTTCAGGTTGGCTCGGTCGCGAAGGCCGTGGATCGTTGTGCCGTAGGTGACGGTCAGGCCCGCAGCGGCTTCGAAGCTGATGTCGTCGGGCAGGGGAATGACCCGTTCGGAGCCGACCGCGATCTTCTCCCGGCAGGCGTCCCAGCCGGAATAGGCCATGACCCGGTCGCCGGGCTCAAAGCCCGTGACGCCGGCGCCGATGCTCTCAATCGTGCCCGCAAACTCCGCACCGGGCGCAAAGGGCCGGTTGGGCTTGAACTGGTACTTGTCCTCGATGATCAGCGTGTCGAAAAAGTTCAGGGCGGCCGAATCGATATCGATCACCACCTCACCGGCGCCAGCCGACGGCTCGTCCAGATCGACAAGCTCCAGCGTATCGGGCGGTCCAGGCTGGTTGCTGATTATGGCTTTCATTCGTTCCGCTCCCTGAGAGATACCGATTTTCAGCATGGCCTACTGCACTTGGCGGACAGGCGCAATCCTGCGTTCTTGATCCTGGACAGCGAACGGGCTTAAGCAGTCCTGAACCTGGAAGGAAGGAGGTCTGGCAGGCGATGCGTGGCTATTTCGCGATTGGTATGGAAGGGGTTTCCAAGTCCATGAACGTGGGCAACCTTGTCCGCTCCGCGCATGCGTTCGGCGCCAGCTTCGTTTTCACGGTTGCGGCCCATGCCAAGGCCGGCCGTGCGCCGTCCGACACCTCCAAGACCCACACCCAGCTGCCATTCTACAGATGGCCATCCATAGACGACATGGTTCTGCCGGAAGATTGCAGGCTGGTGGGCGTGGAACTCCTCGATGAGGCGGTGGACCTGCCGAGTTTCCGCCATCCGCTGAAGGCTGCATACGTGTTCGGCCCGGAACGGGGTGCGCTGTCGCCGGAAATGCTTGCGCGCTGTTCGCAAACCGTGAAGATTCCAACGTCGTTCTGCATCAATCTTGCCACCGCGGGTGCGGTTGTCATGTATGATCGGGTCTTGAGTCTTGGCCGCTTCCCGCCGCGGCCGACAATGGTTGGCCAGATGCCGGAGCCGGCGCTCCCCCATGTTCAGGGCGGGCCCAAGCAGCGGAAACTGGAGAGAGAGCGTGCGGGGAACAACCTGAAAAGCGAAGCGGATTAACCACTTGTTGACCATATGTGAGCACAGGGTTAAGGAATTGCCCAACTTTTGCCCAGAACGGGCGACAGGAACGGGGGCGAGGGAGGTGGCGGATTTCCCGAGCAGGATCTGCCGGCCCTGATGTTTGAGTGTGGTTTGGGGGCCCTAAAGGCCTGACCTCGCAACGGCCAACGGATGCAACCAAGATACGTTCGAATGAGATACCGGATTGCCATGAAAACGACAGCTATCAGTAGCGTAATCGCGCTGGGCCTGATCGCCGGTGCAGCGCATGCCCAGGAGCCAAGGGTGCTCGGAACCTACGGAAAATGGACAGCTTACGAGCTGAAGGGCAGCAAGGGCTCGGAGTGCTATATCGCTTCCAAGCCCATGGACACCGAGCCGAAGAATGTCCGCCGTGATCCGGTGCATTTCCTCGTGACCCACAAGAGCATGGTCAACACCATCATCGGCTACAATTTCAAGAAGGGCAGCACAGCCGGACTTGAGATCGACACCACCAAGTTCAGGATGATTACAGACAAGGACGGCGCCTGGCTCGATACCAGCACCAAGGACAGACAGGCTGTGGTTGCCATGAAGAAGGGTGCCAAGATGATCATCCGCGGTACATCCTGGCGCGGCACCAAGACCCGGGACACCTATTCGCTGGAGGGGGTTACCGCAGCGATGAAGGCGATCACGGATACCTGCAAATAGCAGCCGATTTGCTCTCTTGCGGCCGATCTGGGATAAGAACGGCCCGACTTTCAGTCCGGTAAGGAAATCATGGCGACCAGCCTGGACATTGCCCGCGGCAATCCGAACGCGCCTGTCGTTGCGACTGCGCTCGCGGCCGAGCCTGGACCCGTGCGCCCGAATCTTGTCGGGCTGACGCGGAGCGGTCTTGCCGATGCACTTGCCGAGTTCGGAATTCCGCAAAAGCAGGTGCGCATGCGGGCCAGCCAGATCTGGCACTGGATCTACCACCGGGGCGTCACCGACTTTGGCGAAATGAGCAATGTCTCAAAGGATCTGCGTGCCCGGCTGAGCGAAGTGTTCAGCCTGGAACGGCCGGAAATCGTGACCGAGCAGATCTCGGTGGACGGCACCCGAAAGTGGCTCCTTCGTCTCGCGGCGGATCAGTGGGGTGCCCGGCACGAGGTCGAGACGGTTTACATTCCGGAGGAAAATCGCGGCACGCTCTGCGTTTCCAGCCAGGTCGGCTGTACGCTGAACTGCTCATTCTGCCATACGGGCACACAGACTCTCGTACGTAACCTGACGTCCGAGGAGATCGTGCAACAATTGCTGGTGGCGCGTGACCGGCTGGGCGAATGGCCCGAGCATCTCGCCGCAAATCCTGATGCGCCGGTGAGTGGCCGCTTTGTCACCAATATGGTGCTCATGGGCATGGGCGAGCCGCTCTACAATTTCGAGCACGTGAACGCGGCGCTGGAGATCATCAGCGACAACGAGGGCCTGTCGCTGTCGAAGCGCCGGATAACGCTTTCGACGTCCGGCGTCGTGCCGATGATCGAGCGATGCGGGGCCGAGATCGGCGTAATGCTGGCCATATCGCTGCACGCGACCCGCGATGAGATTCGAGACAAGCTGGTGCCGCTGAACCGGAAGTATCCCATCAAGGAGCTGCTTGCCGCCTGCCGGGCCTATCCGGGGCTCTCCAATGCGCGGCGGATCACCTTCGAATACGTCATGCTCAAGGGCGTCAACGATCAGCCCGTACATGCCAAGGAACTGGTACAGCTGCTGAAGGGGATCCCGGCAAAGGTCAACCTGATCCCCTACAATCCCTGGCCGGGTTCGCCGCACGAGTGCTCGGACTGGGAAACGATCGAGGTCTTTGCCGAGATCGTCAACCGTGCCGGCTATTCAAGCCCGGTGCGAACGCCGCGCGGCCGGGACATCATGGCGGCCTGCGGCCAGCTCAAATCGGCATCTGAACGCCTGCGGGCAAAGGCAAAGCAACAGCTCGCTGCGTCCGTCGGCTGAGTATCGACGTTCACTCTGCTTGGCAGGGATCTGTCGCGTCGTTGACCAGACGGAACAATCTTTCCGGCGTTGCAGGAAGCTCCGTGATCCCGATGCCCAGCGGGCTGAGGGCGTCGCTGACGGCATTGGCAATGGCCGCCGGGGCTCCGATCGTTCCGCCCTCACCCATGCCGCGGTAGCCGCCCACGGTCGATGGCGCTTCGCGTTCGATATGGATGACGTCAATGCTGGGAATCTCGGCGGCCGTCGGTACGGCGTAGTCCACGAGGCTGGCCGTGACGCTCTGACCGTTCTCGTCATGGACGATCTCCTCGTAGAGCGCAGCGCCGATGCCCTGGGCAACGCCGCCATGCACCTGTCCGTCGACGATCAGCGGATTGATCAGGCGGCCGCAATCCTCCGCCACCACGAAGCGTTCGACCTTCACTTCGTAGGTCTCCGGGTCGATCTCGACGGCTGCAATGTGGGTCGCGGACGTCGTGGTGCCGAACCAGGGATCATAGAACTCACTGGCCTGCAGGTCGACCGCGCCGCGCACCTCGCGAGGCAGGCTGCCCATTTCGGAGTAAACCGCCCGGGCAAGTTCGCGCAGGCTCATGGTCCGGTTGGTGCCTCGCACGGAGATCAGGCTGTCCACAAAGTCGATATCGTCCACATCGGCCTTGAGGAGATGCGAGGCGGCCTCGATGACCTTGGCCCTCAAGGTTCTGGCGGTCAGGGTTCCGGCACCGCCTGCGATCACGGCGCTGCGGCTGGCATAGGTGCCGGTTGAGTGCGCCACGGCGGACGTGTCCCCCTGGACGATCTCGACGTCTTCGATCCGGACGCCCAGTTCTTCCGCGACGACCTGTGCCAGCGTTGTCTCGAGCCCCTGGCCGTGGGAGGCGATGCCGAAACGGGCGGTGACGGCGCCGGACGAATCGATGTTTATCGTCGCGCTTTCCGTGCCCGTGTTGATCGGCATGCCGGGGGCCGCGGAGAGGCGCGAGCCTATGCCGGTCAGCTCCGCATATGAGGCGATGCCGACGCCGTACCAGCGCCCCTGTTCGCGGGCTTGCGCCTGTTTTGTGCGTAGGCCGTCATAACTGGCCCGGTCCAGCGCCTGGTCGAGGCACTCGGTGAAGCCGGACTGGTCCCAGACGATGCCGGAGCCGATCTTGTGCGGGAACTCGTCCGTCTGGACAAAGTTCTGACGCCGGATAGCCGCCGGATCCATGTCCAGCTTCCGGGCGGCCATGTCCACCAGCCGCTCCAGCACGAACGCCGATATGGGCCGTCCGACGCCGCGATAGGGACCCATGGGAGCCTTGTTGGTGGCGACGGCGCGAACGGCGGCTTGATAGTTCGGGATCTTGTAGGGACCGGGCAGGAAACCGGCCACCTGCATCGGTTCCAGCGCTGCAGTCCAGGGATAGATGGAATAGGCGCCCACATCGCCGAGGATATCGGCCTTGAGCGCCAGGAAGTTCCCGTCGGCATCCAGCGCAAGCTCGGCGTCGACGACCTCATCGAACGATTGGCTCGTGGTCAGCAGATCCTCCATGCGGTCCGACGTCCACTTTATCGGCGCGCCAAGTTTCCGGGACAAGGCGCTGACGAGGATCTCTTCGGGATTGAGAGAGGCCTTGCCGCCAAATCCGCCCCCGACATCGGACGCCACGACGCGGATCTTCGAGCCCGGCATGCCGAGGATCTCGACCAGCGAATCGCGGACAATGCCGGGCACCTGGGTTGATCCGTAGAGCGTCAGTGCACCGCTGCCCCGGTCAAACTCGGCGAGATAGGAGCGGTTTTCCATGGCCGTCGGCGACTTGCGGTGGAAGCGGAAGCGCTCCCTGACCGTGACCGCTGCCCTCGCGAGTGCCTCCACCGCATCACCCATGCCGAACTCGCGGGCGACCAGCACGTTGCCTGGCAGAGCCTCGTGAAGCCGGACGGCATCAGGCAGAGCCGCTTCTGCGGCGTCTGAAAGATGCTGCAAGGGCTCATAGTCAATGTCGATGAGCGCTGCGGCGTCCTCGGCCAGATAGCGGCTTTCTGCAACCACTGCGGCGACCGCCTCGCCTGCGAATCTCACCTTGTCCTTCGCCAGTGGGTGGAGCGGCGTGCTGTGATAATCCTTCATGCGCGAAGTGGCGTGAACGGGCCGGACAAGACCTTCCAGATCGTCTGCGTGGTAGACCCCGACGACGCCGGGCATGGCAGCAGCAGCAGCCGTGTCCACGCCGACAATCCGGGCGTGGGCATGGTCGCTGCGGCGAATGGCGACGTGGAGCATCCCCGGCAGCTTGCGGTCGTCGGTGAACTTGCCGTGGCCAGTGAGGAGGCGCGGGTCCTCGACGCGCGGCACAGAGGTGCCGATGATCTTCGGGCGGGCGAACGCGGCAGGGTCACTCATAGGCGTCGTTCCCGATCCTGAGCCGGCGCCACTGCTCCATGTCGTGCCCGCATATGATCGTCGCACCACCGGCCTCGATCTTCCGTGCCTCGGCATAGGACGCAAACAGCGGGTCTGCCTGCCAGGTGTTCTTCGGTGCGATGTCCCGATCGAAGCTCTCGCGCACGCTGATAGCATCCGTTGCGAGTAGAAACTCGCCGTCCCGGTCGAGGCCAATCAGAGCGCCGGTAGAACCCGGCGTGTGTCC
>JBCCEL010000256.1:0-8702 GCA_039030315.1 Pseudomonadota bacterium | reverse complement strand
TTTCCCCCAGACGATTCTCTCCTGGACAATTGCTAACCCCACCCCAAAGAAAAGTGTTGCTTTTAACTATTTTAGTCGAGACAACGAGTCAGGACTTTAGATTATTTCTTTAATTAAATTACACAGCCCTTAACATAGCCAAAAAATAAGCAACTTGCTTAGCAACCCTCAGCCTTGAAATCTTCATAGCAGCATTTTTTAATCTGACAAAATTAAAAAAGAAATTACGTAAGTTTAAGGAGCCTGGTAAAGCTTTATAGAATTTCTCTTTGTCCATCAAGACAGACAATTACAAGCTTTTTTTATAAGAATCAGATTTTTCTATTTGAGCCTGGCTGTTCTTAATTTTTTTACGAATTTTTAGCCTCATTTGTTCTTATTCTGTTCTTACGAAGAAACTTGAATAAGAACAACTGGTCAAATCCGAGTCTCTCTTTTATTTAATAGAAACCTTTAACCCATTTGGCGTTCTTGACGATGATCCGGGCATCCGGCCGATGGCGCATATCTACACGGACGACATGGCCGGCTGGCACGAGATCACCGACGACACCCCGCGCCATCCCGAAGGGCCGGAGCGCTGACGGGGCGCGAACAGAACGGCGATCCGAGGATCCGGCGGGCAATGCTGCAGGATGCCGAAACCGTTCGCGACATTACCCGCACCGCCTATGCGAAATGGGTCCCGCTGATCGGCCGTGAGCCTCTACCCATGGCCGCCGATCCTGTGACTGCCATCCGCAATCACATTGTGGATATATTGGAGACCGGAGCCGGAGCCGTTGCGCTGATAGAACTTGTTCCGGAGCCGGATCACCTGCTGATTGAGAGCGTGGCCGTACGACCGGAATGCCAGTCGCAGGGTTACGGCGGAAGACTGATGGCCCATGCCGAAGAGGTTGCAGCCCGGCGGGATCTCCGCCGGATCCGCCTCTACACCAACTCCGTGTTCAGCGAGAACATCGCCTACTACCGGCATCTCGGCTTCGCGGAAACACACCGCAGCGTCATGGTCCCCGGCAGCGAGACCGTACATATGGCCAAGGACCTGTAGGCCCGGTGTCGGTTCAGTCCGTCCAGGTCAGTTGTTCACCCTCAAGCACGACAAACGGCTGCGGGGGCACGGTCTGGCTGATCCAGAACAGCTCGCCGCTCTTGCGGATGATCTCATAGCTCGCCCAGCCACCGCGCTCCCACCAGCTGTCATAGGTGTTCTTCGCCGGATCGACGCGCCATTTTCCGACCGTGGACCGGGAGCGCCGCGGGGCATAGATGGTCGCCCCGTCGGCCATGAAGTACTGCTTGTACTCATCGCCGCGCCAGGTGCCGCGGATCGTGTTGCCGGAGAGCAGGGAGCGGATCTCCTCCGCCGTCAACCTGGCCGGGTCTTCGGCCAGGGCAGGTCCGGCAAAAGCCGGCAGAAGCAGGAACACCAGCAGCCTGAGAGATTTCATTTTCCGCTCACTCTTCGTTCTTGGACGCCGGAGTCTGGGGCCAGTCAGCCAAGGCTCCATGGCGCCAGATGGTACCATATCGCGGGAAACGATGGTGCGCCGCACACAAAGCCTTGAACGCATCTCAGCCTCCCCCATCTGGCTGCAATGACATATCTCCTCACGGCCGGCGGCATCATTATTCTGATGCTTGCCGGAGACGCTCTTGTGCGCGGCGCGATCGGGCTAAGCCTGCGGCTCGGCCTCTCCGCGACGCTGATCTCACTGACCGTCGTTGCTTTCGGCACCTCGGCGCCGGAGCTCGTCATCAGTGTCGAGGCGGCGCTCAAGGGCTCGCCCGACATCGCGCTTGGAAATGTCGTCGGCAGCAATATTGCCAATTCCTGGCTGATCGTCGGCGCGCCGGCTGTCATCGTGCCGATGGTCACGAAGGACCGCGAACTGCGGCGCAGTTTCTCGCTGATGATCGGGGCCACTCTGGTCTTTGTCCTGATGGCATGGGGCGGCGAGATCGGCCGCCTTTATGGCTTCATACTCGTGGTCCTGCTCGCGGCGTCTGTGGTCTACAGCTATCGCATGGCCGAGAACGGCAGCGTGGACGAAGAGGTCGAGGCAGAAAAGCAGACCGCAGGCTGGAAGATCGCCAGTCTCATCCTCGCGGGCATGATTGCGCTTCCCGTGGGAGCGCACATGCTGATTGAAGGCGCCCGGGGCATCGCGCTGCAGTTCGGCCTGTCCGAGGCGGCGATCGGCCTCACGATCGTTGCGCTCGGAACCTCTCTGCCCGAGCTCGCCGCCAGCCTCGCAGCGGCCTTCAGGGGCCGGGGCGATGTAGCGCTCGCCAATGTGCTGGGCTCCAATATGCTCAACCTCCTGGCGGTGCTGGGAATCACGGCGATGATCGCCCCGCTGACCATTTCTCCGGTCTTCCTGAAGGTGGACATCCCGGTGATGATTATCGCGGCGCTGACGCTTGCGCCCTTCCTGATCTGGAACATCCGCCTCGGCCGCCGCGCCGGCATCACCTTTCTCGTGCTCTATGCCGCCTTCGCGATCCTGGCTCTGGGTGACGGGGGGTTCTAGGGCTCCCGCATCCAACCAGATCCAACGTGAGCCATGTCACTTCGCGGAACCGGTTCGACCTGCTAGATCTGATACCGGCGATTGCGAGAAGGAGAGACCCCATGCGCGGAACGATGCGATTGATCATCGCAACCCTGCTTATCTTCACTGGGGTGAACCTGGCCAATGCCGAGCGGCGCGTTGCTCTGGTTATCGGCAATTCCGGTTACAAGCACGTCCCCGAGCTGACCAATCCGGGCAATGACGCACGCGACATCGCCGGCTCCTTCGAACGCCTCGGCTTTGAAGTCACCAGACTGGACAACCTGGACTTCAGCGGCATGCGCAGGGCGCTTGGCACGTTCAGCCAGAAGTCGCACGGAGCTGATATGGCGGTCGTTTTCTATGCCGGTCACGGCATGGAGGTGAACCATCAAAACTACCTCATCCCCACAGACGCCAGGCTGGAGACCGACCTCTCCGTTTCCTATGAAGCGGTGCCTCTGGAGCTGGTGACCGAGGCGGTCGCAAGTGCGAAGGGCCTGAAACTGGTCATCCTGGATGCCTGCCGAAACAATCCGTTTGCCGCTTCCATGAAGCTGACCAATCAGAGCAGGTCCATCGGCCGGGGCCTGGCACGTGTGGAGCCGGCAGACGGCACACTTGTCGCCTTCGCAGCGAAGGAAGGTACAGTCGCCTCGGACGGTGGCAATGACCGGAACAGTCCCTACACGAAAGCGCTGCTCGCCCATCTCGAACAGCCCGGTCTGGAGGTCAATTTCCTCTTCCGCAAGGTGCGTGACCACGTGATGCGGGAGACCGACAAACGGCAGCAGCCGTTCACCTATGGCTCGCTTCCGGGAAGAGCGATCTACCTGCAATCGGCCCCATCCTCACCGGCAGCCGCAGGCGCCCAGGGCGACGAGCGGGCGGCAAAGCTGGAGAAAGAGCTCAAAGAGCTGCAGAAGCGGCTGGATGAAGCCGAACGCAGGCAGGCCCGGGTGGACCCCGCATCGCCAACCGCAAGCGCGCCTGCCACGGAAACAGAAACGCAACTGGATGACGACGACGGCAGATCGGCCGCCGAACTCACCAGCACTGGTGTGGCCGCCTACAATCGCCAGGACTTTGAAAAGGCAGCACGTTCCTTCCGGCGCGCTGCCCGGATGGGTCACGCTCAGGCCCAGTTCGGCCTTGCCCAGCTCTACTCGGAGGGCCGCGGGGTCGCAAAGAACTTTCCCGAAGCCGTCAAGTGGTGGCGCCGGTCTGCCGAGAACGGCTTTGCAGGGGCACAGTACAATCTCGCCTGGATGTACCATCACGGCCGCGGCGTCACGCAGGATCTTGCACAGGCCGCCCACTGGTACCGCAAGGCGGCCGACCAGGGCGATGCAAAGGCATTGCACAATCTGGCAAACATGTACGGGAACGGCCTGGGCGGGTTGCCACAGGACCAGCGCAAGGCGGCCGAACTCGTCTCGCAGGCCCTCAGAGCCGGTGACGCCTTCACCATCAAGGAAATGCAGACCAACGGCCTGGCCTACCCCAAGTCCTTCCGCATAGAGCTACAGCGCATCCTCAAGCGCGCGGGCGTCTACAAGGGCGTGCTTGACGGATCGTTCGGCCCGGCGACCAGAGCGGCAATTCGCAGATATGCCGGACAGGGATAGCCCGTCATAGGGCGGGCGCCGAGCTCTCGGGCTCCGATGCGTTTCCTGGGGATAGAACTCATTTGCGCAGCATCGGAATGTGATCATCTGATAGCGTTTCGGGGATCCTGAGCCTCATTTGATTCGCAGACCAATGGCGACCTCCAAGAAGAACCGAGAATATCGTTACATCAACGATTTGAGGCGGCTCGACTTCAGCCAGGACAAGGTGCTGGAAGCCAGAAGCGCGATCGTTCCCATTGGATTGTCGCTCCTGTTCCTGAGTTTCATTGCCGCTTACGTGGCCAGCGGGATCATTCCGCTCGGCGAAGAATGGGTGATCATCGCGATCGCAGCCGTCATAGGCGGCTACATGGCACTCAATATCGGCGCCAACGATGTTGCCAACAACATGGGACCTGCCGTCGGCGGAAAGGTCCTGACCGTCGCAACCGCGGTCGTCATTGCAGCAGTGTGCGAGAGCGCCGGTGCCCTTCTGGCCGGCGGTGACGTCGTCAAGACGGTCTCCAAGGGGATCATATCTCCCGGTGAGGACATAAGCGTCGTCGACTTCCGGCTGCTGATGCTCAGCGCGTTGCTCGCAGCCGCCTTGTGGATCAATCTGGCGACGATCCTGAATGCGCCGGTCTCAACCACGCATTCCATCGTGGGCGGTGTGCTGGGGGCAGGCATCGCCGCTGCCGGCGTGGCCCTGGTCAACTGGACCACAATGGCCAAGATCGCCGCAAGCTGGGTCATCTCACCGGTGTTCGGTGCGGCGGTTTCTGCAGCCCTGCTGCTGCTCATCAAGCAAAAGGTGCTCAACGTTGAGAACCGCCTGGAGGCGGCATCGCGATGGGTGCCCCTGCTGATTGCGCTGATGGCGGCCGCGTTCGCAGCCTATATGGCGATGAAGGGCCTCAAGAAAATCTGGCGTCCCTCGCCGCTGGAAATCTTTCTGTTCTCAGGCGCTTCCTTCCTTCTGGCCTACTTCCTGTCCAGGCCGTACATCGCGAGCAAGGTTCGCCATCTGGAGAACCGGAAGAAAGAGATTTACGGCCTCTTCAATCTGCCGCTGATCCTCGGCGTCGGCCTGTTGTCCTTTGCCCATGGCGCAAACGACGTTGCCAACGCGGTCGGTCCGCTGGCGGCAATCGTATCCACGATCGGGGAAGGAGAGGGTATCGCCAGCAAGGTTTCCATTCCGCTCTGGGTTATGGTCATCGGTGCCTTCGGCATTGCCCTGGGCCTGGGATTGTTTGGTCCCAAGCTTATTTCGGTGGTAGGCGAGAAGATCACCCGCCTGAACTCTCCCCGCGCCTATTGCGTTGCCCTGTCGTCGGCGATCACCGTTCTCATCGCGACAACACTCGGACTGCCCGTCAGCTCGACCCATATCGCGGTGGGTGCCGTGTTTGGCGTCGGTTTTCTGAGGGAATTTGCAGAGAACCCGAACCGGAAAAAGCGCCGCCCCGGCCACAGACTCAACAAGACGGCCGAAGAGGCCTTCAACAGCAAGAATGTACGAGGAAAGAGACGGCTTGTGCGCCGGCGCTTTGTGATCTCGATCGCGGCTGCCTGGGTGATAACGGTGCCGGCGTCAGCCGCGTTGGCCGCTACGATTTATGGTCTACTGCGGCTTCTCTGATCCAGGGCTCCAAAGCGTTGAAGTGTTCGATCAGACCGACAAAGTCGTCCTTGTAGGCAACCTTCGCAGCATCTTCTATGAGCGTCCAGTGGCGTTCCCGGCGCTCGCTTTCGGGCCATTCGTCTTCCTGTTTCTGGACCAGAAACGGGTAGTAGGTAACCGGGATCTTCTGAACCCCGTTGTCGGCTGATTTGGTGATCAGCACCGTAACCGGAAAGTCATCAAGCACCACCCCGCGCACGCCCGCCTCCTCGAAACCCTCCCTGCAACAGGTGTCCGCATGGCTCTCATTCGGCTTTGCAAGCCCCTTGGGCAAGATCCATCGGCCGCGGCTGATGGATGTCACGAACAATAGAGCGGTGAGTTTTTCTTTTATGTCGAACGGTATGATACCAACGCGATGCATCAGGCATGCTCCAGGCTACTGCCAGGCAAGCTCGAATAATAGGTTCTGGCGGCTGGTTCGCACAATCCCATTCTTCAATCTTGAATTGGCCCGCCTTTGCGCTTGCCCAAAGCGCTCTGAGCCGGAAGGCCCCCTGCAATTGCCCGCCACCTGCGGTAGCAGCAATTTGCCTTACATTAACCATTTCCAGCGAGTCTCCGCTGATCAGGTCCAGGGGTGTTGGGTCCACAGTCCCCTGTTGACGCCCGCGGCATGGGGAGTGGGGCATGGCTACCATCGACAAACTCATCAAAGACAAGAAGGCCCTGCAGCGGCTGATCGACGAACACAGGATGTTCAAGGAAACGATCGAGCACAGTCCGGCCCAATACTGCGTCTATGACAAGGATGACGTCCTGACCGTCTGGAACAGGGCCTATGAGGAGGCCCATCCCAAGGCATTTGAATGGCTCACCGGCCAGAAAAAGGGGGCCAAGCTGACCTATGGCGACGTCGTCCGCTTCTCGCTCGAAGGCACGGTGCCGGCGGACGAGCTGGACCAGGCGGTGGAGGACCGTGTTGCCCGGCAGCAGGCTGCCAACGGCGATTCGGTAGACCAGGAATACGAGTCAATCGGCTGGCTGCGCGTCACCAAGTACAAGGTCCCGAGCGGCGCGGTTGCCGGCATGGCAATCAGCATCAACAAGTCCAAGGAGCTTGAGGGCAAGCTGCGCGACGCCAAGGAAAGCGCGCAGGCCGAGCGCCGGCTCCTGCGCGATGCGATCGAAACCATCGAAGACGGCTTCGTGCTCTACGATACCGACGACCGGCTCATCACCTGCAACGAGGCCCTGCGCAAGCAGGTTGGCCCGGTTGCCGAGCACATGGTCGAGGGCAAGACTTACGAGGAGCAGGCCTATGCCATGGCCTGCTCCGGCCTTGTTCCAGACATCCAGGGCAAGGAGGACGAGTTCGTCCAGAACCTCAAGGACAAGCGCCACAGCGAGCTTGGGCTGGAGAAGACCTTCAAGACCCATGACGGCCGCTGGATCCGCCAGCGGGACAAGAAGACCTCCGCCGGCAACGTTGTCGGCATCCGCACCGACGTCTCCGCCCTGAAGGAGCGCGAGTTCGAGCTGGAAGAGGTCCGCGCCCTGGCGGAGACCGAGCGCCACCGCCTGCTGGATGCGATCGAGACCCTGGACCACGGCTTCATCATCTTCGACGCCGAAGACAGGGTCGTCATGTGCAACTCCGCGTTCAAGGACATGCATGACCCGATCCGGGATCGGCTCGAGCCCGGGATCAAGTTCGAGGAAGGCATGCGGGCCGCCCTTGAGGCAGGCATCTTCGATATCGGCGACCAGGCGCCCGAGGAGTGGCTGGCGGAAACAATCCGCCGCCGTGAGGAAAATCAGGAGAGCGAGCAGCTTGTCCAGCTGAGCGACGGCAGATGGGTCAAGCGGCGGGACTATCTCACCTCCACCGGCGAGCGCGTCGGCCTGCGCATCGACGTTTCCGCCCTGAAGGAGCGGGAGGCTGAGCTGGAAGAGGTCCGTGCGGAGGCCGAAGCCCAGCGCGAACGGCTGGTTAACGCCCTGGAGACCCTGGACCACGGCTTCGTTCTGTTCGACCAGGACGACCGGATCGTCACGTGCAACTCAGCCTTCAAGGACATGCACAAGGCAATTCGCGACAAGCTTGAACCGGGCACATCGTTCGAGGAGGCAACCCGCGCAGGTCTGAAGCAGGGCATTTTCGACATCGGGGATCAGGATCCGGACGAGTGGCTGGCCGATACCATCAAGCGCCGCATGGAAACGAAGGAGAGCGAACAGCTGGTCTGCATGACCGACGGTCGCTGGGTCAAGCGGCGGGACTATCTGACCTCCACCGGCGAGCGCGTCGGACTGCGCATCGACGTCACCGAGACAATTGAGCACGAGACAGAGCTCAAGGCGGCCCGTGACGAAGCGGTCGCCGCCCAACAGAGAGCCGAACAGCTCACCGCCAAGCTTGAGAACAACAAAAAGCGCCTGGAGACGTTTGCGGAAACCGCTGCGGACTGGTTCTGGGAAATGGATGCCGAGCTTAAATTCAGCTCCTTCTCCGATGGCTGCAAGGAGATCATCGGCATCGATCCGTCCGAACTGATCGGCAGGAGCCGCAAGGAGCTGTTGCTGAGCACGCTCAACGAGAGCGAGATCGCCGACCATCTTGCCCAGATCGACAACCGCGAACCCTTTAGCGACTTCATCTACAACATCACCAACTCCCGGGGCGTGAAGTACTGGGTCTCCACCAGCGGCACGCCAATGTTTGACGAGGCAGGGACCTTCGAAGGCTATCTCGGCACCGCCCGTCTGGTCGATGAGCAGATGAACCGCCAGGTGGAGCTGGAAGAGGCCCGGGCCGAAGCCCAGATGGCCAACCGGGCCAAGTCGGAATTCCTGGCCAACATGAGCCACGAAATCCGCACGCCGATGAACGGCGTCATGGGCATG
>JBCCEL010000255.1:0-8801 GCA_039030315.1 Pseudomonadota bacterium | reverse complement strand
TGGTTGCGGACAGCGGCGTCTCCGTGCCGATCATCGATGTCACCTGGGGCGGCGGCATCACTTTCGCCAAGAAGGCGGCAGCGCTGGCTGAGGCTTACGCCCTGCCGATTGCGTTCCACGATTGCTCCGGCCCGGTCACGCTGACGGCCTCCACCCATCTGGCGCTGGCCTGCCCCAATGTTGCGGAGCAGGAGATCACCCGGGCGTTTTACTATGGCTGGTACCACGACTATGTTGATATGCCGCCGCCCCTGGACAACGGCATGATCTCGGTCACGGGCCTCGCCGGCCTTGGGATGGAGCTGGCTGACGGCTTGAAGGAGCGTGAGGGCACCCAGGTTCGCACCTCGGGCCCGTCCTGATCAGCTACCCGCTGCCTGCCTGGTCAGCTTTGCGAAGAGTGCGTCGAGTTCAGCCGCCAGCGCCTTCAGCTTCTCACCGCCCTCGCTCATGTAGGGCGCGAAGACGTGTGACGGGGTCTTGTAGGAGAGGTCTGCCGTTCCGTCTGCATTTTCAGTGATGTAGACCCGGATCGGCGCTTCGATACCCGCGGCAATGCTGGCATCCAGCATGCGCACCGCAAAGCGCGGATGGTAGAGGCCGACGACCATGTTCCCCGGGATCTTCTTGTTCAGCACCTTTTTGGCACCGACCGTGGCGGACGCTCTCGTCACGATGCCGATCTTGTTGGCCTTGGCAGCCTTGTTCACCTCCTTCACGAGGTCGGCGTAGGCGTGCTTCGACTTCAGGATGACCCATCCCTCAGGTGTCATTGCGTTTGCTTGACCGGCAGCCAGTGTGAGCATGAGTGCGATCACGGCGGCTGGAAGGAGAAACAGTCTGCGGCTGAATAGCGCTATCATGGGGCGAGCACTCCCTTGTTCTTGGAAAGGCCATCTTGCTACTGATTAGCGGTCCATTGTGGTCACAAGTGGGTGACCTTTCAGGGGAGTACCGCCCGTGGCGCCTGTTCCAGATCATGTTCAAACCGATGTCGACTTACCTGAGAAAACGGATGTCGTGATCATCGGCGGCGGTATTGCGGGCACTTCAACCGCCCTGGAACTGGCCGAGCGCGGCGTGGATGTTGTCCTGTGCGAAAAGGGACACATTGCCGGCGAGCAGTCGAGCCGGAACTGGGGCTGGTGCCGGCAGATGGGCCGCGATGTGCGCGAGATCCCGCTGATCGTGGAATCACTGCGCCTGTGGCGCGGGATGAATGTCCGCATCGGTGCTGAAACCGGTTTCAGGGAATGCGGTATCCTCTATGCGTGCAAGGACGATGCACAGCTCGCCCGAAACGAGAGGTGGCTGGATGAATACGCACGGCCCTACCAGCTCGATAGCCGGATGATCGACGCGGCAAAGGTCGAGGAATTGGTGCCGGGCGCCGCCATCCCGGCGAAGGGCGCGTTGTACACGCCCTCCGACGGGCGCGCCGAACCACAGCAGGCCGCCCCCGCGATCGCCAATGCGGCGCGGGCGCAAGGCGCCAAGATCTTCACGAACTGTGCCGTGCGCGGCCTGGAGACCAAGGGTGGCCGGGCGGCTACGGTCGTGACCGAGAATGGCAGTATTGACGCAAATGCCGTCGTGCTTGCCGGCGGCGCCTGGTCGCGCCATTTCTGCGACAGCCTCGGGATCAGGCTACCGCAGCTCACGACCGTGAGCTCGGTCATGCGCACGGCGCCGATTGAAACCGGCCTGGAGCACTCCGTCGGTGGCGACAAGTACGCCTTCAGGAAGCGCACCGACGGTGGATACACGATTGCCCATGGCGGGGTCAGCGTTTCGGACATCGTGCCGGCCAGTTTCCGCTATCTATTCGACTTCATCCCCGCCCTGAAGGCGGAGTGGGGCAGCATCAAGCTGAGGCTAGGCTCCCGCTTCACTGAGGAATGGCAGCTTTCCAGGCCATGGAAGCTGGATCAGGTTTCTCCGTTCGAAAAGGTCCGCACGCTCAATCCGGATCCCGTCGGCTGGGTCCTTGATGAGGCAGAGGCCAGTATCAAGCGGCACTATCCTGCCTTTGAGAACATGACGATTGTCGAAAAATGGGCCGGTTGCATCGACGTCACCCCTGATGCTGTGCCGGTGATTTCCGAAGTGGACAAGATTCCCGGTCTCTTCCTGTCCACCGGTTTCTCGGGCCATGGTTTCGGCATCGGGCCAGGCGCCGGCAAGCTGACGGCCGATCTCGTCACCGGGAAGCCTCCGGTCGTCGACCCGGAGCCCTTCCGATACAGCCGCATGGTCGACGGTACGAAGTTCAAGCCGATGTCGCTGCCGTAGCCGCGTTTTCGGGCACCGGTCATTCCGGGAACACGATCACCTCGACGCGCCGGTTTGCCGCGCGCCCTTCCTCGGTCCGATTGCTGGCGACGGGCTCCTTTTCGCCCCGGCCGGTGACTGTCACCTGGGCATTTTGCTGCCTCAGATGGACATCCAGGAACGTCGCCACGGCTTCTGCCCGGCGCTCTGACAGCAGCCGATTGTAGCCGTCGGAGCCGCGGGCATCCGTATGGCCAATCACTGAAAGCCGGGAAAATCCCATGTCGTTCAGCCGCTCCACGAGCCTGGCCAGGGCGTGATCGGCATCGGGCTTGAGACGTGCCTGGTCGAAATCGAAAAGCACATTGCTTTCCAGCCGCAGGCGCACCGCGGAGCTGATAGCCCCCACGGCGTCAATGTCCGCACCCGGCCAGCGGTTGCGGCAGAACCGTCCGGTGTCGGTCAGGCGGACAAACCGGAAGTGCCGTCCCTTGAGGCCCCGTTCCGCCAGGTCGAGACTGGCCTTGCCGCCGGCTATCAGACCGATGTCCGTCCAGTTCTCGCCGTCATTAGAGAGAGCCACCTCTGTCGGCTCGACATCAGGTCCCACCTCGAAGACGTAGAGATCTTGGCCCGGACCATCAACAACGGCGTTGTCGGTGAACTCCAGTGTGATCGAGCCGCGGCAGCCCAGCGTGTAGGCCCTGCCGTCGGCAGCCTTGCGGAAATCGGGCTCTCCAAGCGCTGCTGCGGGATTGCGTTCTGTCTTGAGCGGGCGTTTGGTGCCGAAGTCTGTGGCAACAACCCGGTCAGCAAACGAGGCCTTGCCGAGCGGAAAGCTCACCACCTCCTTGCGATAGTCGGTGTAGCTTCTGGGGCCGCTATCTGAGCCGTAGGCCGGGTGGTGCGCAGACGCCGCCATCACGACAATCGCGGCGCAGACGGATTGCACGATGCTTCTGCAAATCATGAACTACTCCTTACGTGGACCTGGGACGAGCTTGAGCTCACACGTATTGGTCGTCCCATCGTCCAAGAAGGTTCATCCGATTGGAGTTTCGTCCTGTCGATTGGTCCAAGCGGGGACGACTTGGCCGCGACTGCAGGGCATCGTGTTTTCCCGGCCGACCAATACTATCCGCTGGCCGGCTTGACCGCCTCTTTCGGGGGCTTGGGCTCATAGTCATAGTGCCAGGGTTCCGGCGGCAGCATGAGCGGGCCGCGGAAGGAGGGGCCTGCCTCTTCAATGGAGGCTTTCAGCTTCTTGTCCCACTCCTCGGCGCGCCAGACCTTGGCGACATCGCTGAACTTCGTGCCTGCAATGATCTCGCCGTCCTTCTTGATCTGAAAGTCGATGGCGCGGGCCTGGCCGTGGCGGGAAAGGCCGGGGGCGGCGAGCCGGGCACGCGTCTTGACCCGGTAGGTGTTCAGCCAGCGCCAGAACTGCTTCTTGGTCCAGTCCCCGGCAAACTTGCCCTCGCCGGTGAATTTCTCTGTCCAATCTGCGAGAATTTGGTCACCGCCGCGCTTCACCGACCTGTTGTGGTTCCAGTTCTTGGTCTGCACGTCCAGGCTGCGCACCTTGGTGATCATGAAAAGCTCGTAGCCGGGATTTGCCTCGGCAAAATGCGCAGCGATGGCGGCGACTTCCTCCAGCAGTGCCTGTTGCTCGGGCGAGCCCTGATAGGCCTTGATCTGCGCTGCAGTCCAGCTCCACCTCTTTCTCAAGCTCCGGCCGGCCCGGCTGTAACTGCGCAGAGCAAGGAGGCGGCGTCCGAGATCCGGAATGCGCAGGAGAGTGTCCTTCGCCGGCGAGGGCGCAAGCTCTTCGAACAGCTCGCGCAGCTTCGACAGGTCCGCCTCGGACGCCTCGGCGGGTGTCTCCTCGATGTTTTTGGCGGATTTCTCCTCGGCGTCAGCCAAGTGGAATGGCGAGAGGACAAGAACCGCTGCCAGCAGCAGCTGGATACCTGAGCGTCTATGATGCTGCATTGTTATCGTGATCTGTTCCGTTGTGTGCACAAGGAGACTTAATCGCCAACAAATGCAATTAGCCTGCCGCACGCCAGGGCGCCCACCCAGCAAAGGATCGAGATGATGGCATGCAACTCCCGATGTTTGGGGCTAGCTTCATCGAGTCGCAAGCCGTAACGGAGGTGTATTAACAGCGCAAAGAGCACCGCGCCTGCGATCAGGCCCAGTTTTACTTGGAATATCCGAAGATCTGCGTACTCCGTCGCACGGACACTGAACAGCAGGACCCCGGAACCTGCGGCAATGACCAGGCCTGTTGCAGCGCACGGGACAAGGACTCGCGCGACGGCCTCGGCGGGTATCGTCCTCCAGACACTGAGGAGGCGGAGGCTGAGGGGAATGGCGGCCCCGACCGTGAGGGCGATGCCAAAGATGTGCACGGCGTCGAGGACGGCATGGCTCCAGCGAGACTTGCGAATGTAGCCGGCGGCGCCCGAGGCTTCGAGGGCCTGAATGAGCTGCTCGATGCTCTCCATCAATCACAGTCTGATTTGCGACCGGGAGGCATTCCGGCAGAATGAAACCTCTCGGTGCTCATGGGCGGGTGCATCGCTACCTCCGGGAAAACAGTGTCGTCGGCGCGGAATACCCTTTTAGCTTTGCAAAATGGCCAGCTTGTGGACAGGCGGCGCCGGCCCGACCGGGCTATTTCAGGACGGACACGCCCGTGGGCACGAGCCTCTGGACATCTATTGTTTCCCTGTTGATTAGCCGGCCGACCTGATCGCTCAGCGTGTCCTTCCACAGATCGCTTTCATAGACCTCTCGGTACAGCCGTTCCCGTTCTTCCTCGTTTTCAAACCGCCTTATCCAGACATACTTGCTGTCGTCGTCCTCACCGCGGAAGCTGGCGGCTATGACCATGCCCTTTGCCACCTGGAAGGGGATGATGACCTCCTCCATGAGTTTCAGCCAGTCGGCCATCTTGCCCGGGCGGATTTCATATTGGCGCAGTTCGTAAAAAGGCATTGGCAAGCATCTCCCTCAGCGTTTCTCCACGAACACTACTGGCAGCTCAATCCCGCTGCCAAGAGGATTACGGCGTTGTTCGCGCGCCGGAGGGTTCTGTCCGGCTGATCCGGCATCGCTCCGCTGATATCAAGGCCCGGTGTGGAGAGGTGCCTTCGCTGCCTGAAACTTGCCGCACTCTCGCCCTGCATGCACCAAACAAATCGCAAATCCTGCCCTGCAGCCGGATAAGAAGAGGGATGGCGCGACAATGATCATGCGATCGAGGATCAATTGGGTCGTGCAGATATATCTGGCTTTGCTTTTGTGCTCCGTTGCGGCGGCGGCCCAGGACATGGGTGAAGAGGCGCCTTTGACCAAATGCGACTGTCTGGCTGCTCACCCCCTTGACCGCAATGCGGTTGCCAGCGGGGTCATCTGGGATAATCTGCGCAGCGATCTTGCCGTGGCCGCTTGCGAGCAGGCGGTGGCGCGGCATCCCCGTTCGGTCCGCCTGCGCTTTCAGCTCGGCCGTGCCCTGGACAAGGACGGCAAGTTTGGCCGCGCCGCCGGCCACTACAGATCGGCGGCTGATCTGGGCTATGGCATGGCGCTGCACAACCTGGGATCGCTGCACCACAACGGGAAGGGCTTCAAGCGCGATGATGATGCGGCAAGCGTTCTTTACGGCAAGGCGGTACGAGCGGGAGAGCCGGCGGGGCACTCCGGTCTTGCCGATATCTACCGCTATGGGCGAGAGGAGCGCAACTACGCGAAGGCCCGCGAGCATCTGGAGCTGGCTGCAGAAGGGGGCTCGTTCTTTGCCATGGCGGTACTGGGGGGCATGCACATGAAGGGCCAGGGTGCCCGCAGAAATCTGGCGCAGGCGGGGCGGTTGTTCCGACAGGCAGCTGACAGGGGCTACGGCGGCGGATGGTACCTGCTGGCACAGCTTGCCAAGGAGACCGGCCGCCCGGGGCAATTCGTGATGGACTACCTGGAAATTGCCTCATCGCAGGGGAACAGGTCGGGCTTGCTGGCCCTCGGGGAACATCACGCAATGCGAGGTAACGTTGTTCTCTCTGAGAGCCTGGTGTCAGAAGCGTTGCGCGGAAAGACGACGGCCGGTCTGGTTGAGATCACCAGAGAGGTCATGAGATGGCCGGAACCGGCGCGTAACAGACTATGTTCTCACATGGCGAAGTCCCGGCCGACCAGTGTCGACAGCATCTGCGAGAGCCCTTACGGCATCATGGCTCTGCTCACGGAGGAACACCGTAAACCGGTCGTCGGCATCATGTCCTACGAGGTCTCACGCGAGTGCCTGCTCGGCAGTTGACCTCAGGTTTCAAGGGCAGACCTCTCATTGGCGCAGTTTCTGGAAGGGCATGTGCTGCCACCATCGCAGGGCTGTGATTTGGAACGCGGCCTTGAAACTTGTGCTGGAAACCCTTGTCTGAGAACTTGACCTGCCGTTCGACCGCTGAGTCCAGGGACATAACTCCGATCCGGAAATTGCAAAGCGCCCTCTTGCTTGAGTGCGAGTTCGTCTGCATCTGCCATAGATGCAAGGCGACCTCATTAGTTCAACGGGGTATATTTACAAGTAGTTCAAATGATGTTGAATTGCCTGCAACCAGTGTAGGTTTTCGCTCAGTGATTGGTATTTCAAATATATTTTGTCTCCAAACTATTACTTTCTGAACTGATCCATGTAAAAGGTGCGGAGAAATATTTTCTTTGGAATTTACTCAATCCACACTCTGTGATATGCTGGGATCTCGCCCGGCTGTGGGTATTTGGCGCATTCTGGAGTGAATACATGGGACGCAAACTACTTCTCTTTTCTGACGGCACAGGAAATCAGGGAGGAACGACACCTGATTCCAACGTCTACAAGCTCTACAATGCGATCGATATTCACTGTCACGAGGAGATTGATGCCTTCGGTAACAAGAAGGACAAGGCGGATATCCACGACCAGCAGATAACCTTTTACGATAAGGGCGTCGGCACCAGCAGCAACAAGTACTTCAGGGCGATTACCGGAGCCGTGGGATTGGGGTTCGGCCAGAACGTTAGAGATCTCTATTATTTCCTCGCCAGTACCTACAAGGTACATGACAACGGAGATCACGATGAGATCTACATTTTCGGTTTCAGCCGGGGGGCGGCGACGGTCCGGGCCTTCTCTGGGATGCTGGCCGACTGTGGGCTGGTTCCCCGCAATGATCTAACCGAGAAGCAGCTGGAGGACAAGGTCGACGAAATCTTTGACCTGTACAAACGAAAAAAGCCCCAGAAGGAAAAGTACCCCGTCCCGAAGATCAAATTTATCGGCGTGTGGGATACGGTCTCGGCTCTCGGTACGCCACAGAAGGCAAATGCCCCCGGTTTCATAATGAAGGCTCTGAACGGTCTTTTTTATCTGGTGGGGCATGCTATGGACAAGGTGAAGCCGCACCTGTTCTACAACTACGAGCTCACCCCGAACGTTGAGTACGGTTATCACGCGCTCGCCATTGACGATGAGCGGACCTCTTTTCATCCCAAGGTTTGGGACGAAAATTCAGATGATGCCAAGGATTGCGAAGTCGAACAGGTCTGGTTCGCCGGTATGCATTCGAACGTAGGCGGTGGCTATCCGCGTGCCGGACTGTCGAACGTGGCATTTTACTGGATGCTGAACAAGCTTCAGGAGAAGGCGCCGCTGGTCTTCGACAAGAGTGTGATGACCAACGCTGCGGAAACGGCGGACGCCAGCGGTCACATGTACGATTCTAGATCCGGAGGCAAAGTGTTCTTCCGGTATGAGCCGCGTGAGATTGCGGAACTCTGCAAGATCAAGGACAATGGCAAGGTCCGCACCAGGATGCGTGACGGCATCAAACTGCACGACAGTGTGATCAAACGGATGAGGGCGCATGCACAAAACTATGGCCCGGTCCATTTGCCGGATGCCTTCCAGGTGGTGGGTACGCATACCGAAGGTTCCGGCGCTTCCTATCAGCCGGGAAAGACTGGTCAGCCGGAAAAGACTGGCGATTGGACGTCAATCTGCGAAACGATCAAGTCGCTGACCAGCAGCCGGATGTGGCTTTACTCGTTGTTTCTGGACTACAGCATTCTGATCCTGGCGTACGCCGCCTGGTTGTGGACGTGCAATCCGTTCAAGAAAGGCACGACGTTCGTTGAGCCTTGCACAACGGGGATCTGCAGCTGGAACCCCTATGGCGCGGCTCCGGAGGGCAGCAACTGGTTTTGGAAATCTCTCGCCTGGCTTCGAGACCAGTTTGCCGATCTGCTCGATTATATCACCCCACAGTTCTTCGATGCGTTCATCCAGGTGACGGTGCGGCAGCACTGGTGGGTCTTTATCGGCCTGTTCGCGGTTGGCTATCTCATGCTCAGAAAGTCCTCGTCCCTGAAGTCGTCAATAGCGGCTGAGGGCGAAAAGGCGCGTGCGATTGTGCTGAAAGCCGGGGACGATAGTTCCCAAACCTGACCTCGATTGTCCGAAGGGAGCTGGCGTGTGCCACTCCCTTCAG
>JBCCEL010000254.1:0-8841 GCA_039030315.1 Pseudomonadota bacterium | reverse complement strand
GCGGAAGGCGAGCCGAAGGATTTCCTGATCAAGCGGGCGGAAACCATCGGCTTTGAGGACTACGGCTTCGATGCCTACCCGACCGTGTTCTGGGACCTTTTCGGCGATCAGGGCCACCCGATCCGCACGACCATCCTGGAAATGGGACCGCTGCTCTTGTCCCGGCTCCTCAACCTGACCGAGGCGCAGGAGGGTGCACTCAATATCGCCTTCCGCATTGCCGATGATGAGGACCTGGCGCTGCTCGATCTGAAGGATCTCCGCGCACTGCTCCTGGAAATCGGCGATCGCGCCAAGGAGATCCGCACCCAATACGGCTCGGTTTCCAAGCAATCCATCGGCGCCATCCTGAGACGCCTGCTGGTGCTGGAAGAGCAAGGTGCAGAAGCCTTCTTCGGCGAGCCCGCTCTGGACATCAAGGACCTGATGCGCACCACCCGCGACGGGCGCGGCCACATCAACATTCTCGCCGCCGACAAGCTCATGCTCTCGCCCCAGCTCTATGCGACATTCCTGCTGTGGCTGCTGTCCGAGCTGTTCGAAGAGCTCCCGGAAGTGGGCGATCCGGACAAGCCGAAGCTCGTGTTCTTTTTTGACGAGGCCCATCTGCTCTTCGATGAGGCTCCGAAGATCCTGGTCGAGAAGGTAGAGCAGGTGGTTCGGCTCATCCGCTCCAAGGGTGTTGGCGTCTACTTCGTTACCCAGAACCCGCTGGATGTGCCCGATGCGGTGCTCTCACAGCTCGGCAACCGTATCCAGCATGCCTTACGCGCCTACACGCCGCGCGAGCAGAAGGCCGTCCGCACCGCCGCCGCCACGTTCCGCCAGAACCCGAAGATCGACACCGAAACAGCGATTACCCAGCTTGGCGTGGGCGAGGCCCTGGTCTCCACCCTGGAGAAAAAGGGTGTCCCCTCCATGGTCCAGCAAACGCTGATCCGGCCGCCATCGTCCCGGCTTGGTCCCCTGGAGGACGGCGAGCGCAAGCGCGCGGTGAACAACAGTCCCGTCTACGGCTTGTACGACGAGGGGATCGACCGCGAGTCCGCCTATGAAATCCTCCAGAAACGCGCCGAAGAGCGGGCCGAGGCCGCAGCCGAGGCGGCTGAAGAGGCCGCCCGCGCAAAGGAGGCAAAAAAGAAGGAGCGCTCCAGCAAGAGCAAGAGCCGCAGCCGCCGCATGTCGAACACCGAACGGTTTATCAGTTCAGCCGTACGGACGATTGGCCGGCAGGTCGGCTCGGCGATCGTCCGCGGCCTTCTGGGTTCCCTGACGAGACGGCGCTAGTGGATCTACTCCGACAATGAAATCCTGTACGTCACACCCGCGAAGGCGGGTGTCCAGATCGGAAACCTCCGAATCCTGCCAAAACAACCCTGGATTCCCGCCTTCGCGGGAATGACCCGGAGAACAGACGACCGGACTCTTTTGCCTCGGTCGCACCACCAGACGGCGTCACTGTCCGGCCGTGAGGTAGTCTTCGGACTGCATCTCCATCAACCGCGATGCCGTGCGGTTGAACTCGAAGGCATGATCACCTTCGGGATAGATCTCGTGCGGGGGCACGTCTGCCGATGCGATGAGGCGCACGTGGTTGTCGTAGAGGGAATCGATCAGCAGCACGAAGCGCTTGGCTTCATTGCGCTTTGCCCTTGAAAGCTTCGGGATCCCCTCGACGATGACCGTGTGGAAGGTCTTTGCGATCTTCAGGAAGTCGCCTGGCCCGAGCGGCTTTTCGCACAGGTCTGAAAACGAGAACCGGGCAACCGAACGGGCCGCCTGCGGAACGACCAGGGTTCGGCCGCTGACCTCCAGTTCCGCCGGCGGCGCCTCGTCGCATTCGGTCAGTTCCCGCCACATGTTCTGGATTTCCGCATCCGCATCAGGTCCAAGCGGCGTCAGGTAAACCTTGTGGCCGAGCAGCCGGTCGAGCCGGTAATCCTTCTCACCGTCCAGCGAGACAACATCGAGTTTCTGCTTCATCAGCCTGATGAAGGGCAGGAAGTGGCCGCGGTTCAGTCCGTGCTCATAGAGCCGGTCCGGCTCCAGGTTTGACGTGGAGACCACCACCACACCGTGCTCGAACAGGGCGGTGAACAGGCGTCCCAGGATCATGGCGTCGGCAATGTCGGTCACCTGGAACTCGTCGAAGCACAGGAGGGTGGCGCTCGACGCAATCTCTTCAGCCACCGGGGCGACCGGATCCTCTTCCTTCTGCCGCCAATGGTGCACCCGCGCATGCACATTCTGCATGAACTCGTGGAAGTGGATCCGGGTCTTGGCCTTGATGCGAACCTGGTCGAAGAACAGGTCCATCAGCATGGTCTTGCCGCGACCCACATCGCCGTGGACATAGAGACCCTTCGGCATCTCGGTCTTCTCGCCGAGGCCGAAAATCCGGGAAAGGAAGGATCCCGAGCCACCTGGCTCATAAGTGTCCAGCGCTTCGCAAAGCGCATCCAGGCGCTTCACGATAACCGACTGAGCGGCATCGCGGCTCAGGTCCCCGCGGCTTATCAGACTGTCATAGGTATCTTGGACCCTGCCCATAGCGGGCGGCTTATGCCGCCTGCGCAGGTGCAGCGCAAGCTCATTTCGGACCGGCTCAAGTTCCGCTCTAAATTCCCGGCTTCACCGATGCGACCCTCGGCGCATCCTCCCAGGAATGACCCGTTGCAACCACACAGCTCATGCCATTCAGGTAGGTGACGATGAATGTCCAGGAACCGCTTTCGGAAACATAGACTTCCGCAACATTCTTGTTGGATACCAGGCCGATACCCTTGCGAAGTTCGTTGTACTTCTTCTCCAGCGCGGCCTTGATCTTGTCATGTGGTCCGCAGGGCATTTCAGCATTGGCCGGAAGGGACTGGGCAGACAGGATAACACCTGCCGCGAACAGAATTGCGAACCCCTGGCCAACAACTGCTTTGAGTGAAGCGAACATCATTCAAACCTCCTTACAAAATCCGGCCTGAGGCCGGCAGGAGGTCGATCAATCGTGAACACCGCCTGCGCCGGCACCTGACACCAAGTGCGGCTCCTGCGGCCCATCGTTATCCACCCGAAGAGGGTTCTCTTGCCCAGTTCCTGTGTTGCGAGACCGGCAGCTCCGGACGTCTCTCATTCCGGGACCTCGGGCTACGCCTAACGTTCAGGTTGCGCGCAAAGGGTTAACCCCGCGTTAAACATGGCGTTCACGAAATCGCTTGGGAGGAAAACTGCCGGGCACCGCCATGAGGCTGGGATTTTTTATCTGGTGCCCGGCAGGAGGGCGGCGTGAGAGAATTTTCAGAAGCAACTCCTGGCACGGGGGCGGGTGAGGGGGACCGTAGTGCCGGTGGTTGTTTGACGCCTTACTTGTTCTCTCGCGTCGTTAGATAGCCGGGCGCGATGACACTTGTGTGACGGTTCGGACTATCCACACCCGGACCAGGCAGCCTTCGCTGATCAGGGTTCCGCACAAACCATTCGTCTGTTCCGGCCGCGCAGAACGGCTCTTTTCCCGGCCGCTCTGAGCACGTGCTTTCCGTTGCTGTAGGCCTCGCCCTGTTCGCTCTCCACCTCCGCCAGCCTGATCTCCGGATAGCCGTCATGGGAATAGACTGCCGTTCTGGTCTTGCCCCGGGTCTCGTAGCGCACAATCAGATGGCTGCCGTCCGAACACTGGTAGTGCACCATGCGGGACCTGGTGGGAACGGGGATCGTGGTCACGCTGCCCGTTGTGAGCTGATACCCCTCGCACTGAGACCGCAAACCCGCAACGGGCACCTGCCTTGCGCAGAGAATGCCACCCCACACATGACCGGTGCGGCCGGCCCGGAACTCGATCTTGAACCAGGGATAACCGTTCAGCTCGACGCCGGCATTTTCCAGCAACAGCACGCGCTCTCCCTGCTTTAGGCGCGCGACCCGTTTGGAGGAAACAGCCGGGCCTTCGCGCACATTGCCGCCGAGGGCTCCGGCCTCAATCTTGGCCGTCAGCTGCGCCTGCGCCGGACCTTGCGCCAGCGCCGTGAGGACCAGAAGGACCAGCCAGCGCATGGGCGATTTTCCCCTGTTCCACCCCATGGCTCTTACCTGTGCTCCCCGAGCATACGCGCTAACGCCCCGACCCCTGAGCATGCGCCTTGCGCAGTTCGCGGGCGATGATCAATTGTTGAATCTGCGTCGTGCCCTCATACAGCCGGAACAGCCTGACGTCACGATAGAAGCGTTCAATCCCGTAATCGGCGATGTAGCCGGAGCCGCCGAAGATCTGGACGACACGGTCCGCCACCCGGCCGGCCATTTCCGATGCGTACATCTTGCAGGAGGCCACTTCGAGCGTGATTGTTTCGCCGCGATCGAACTTGGCCGCCGCATCGGCCACCATGCCTTCGGCCGCATAGCATTCCGTGTGGCTGTCGGCGATCATGGCCTGGACCAGCTGGAAATCGGCCAGGGGCCGGCCGAACTGCTTGCGGTCTTCGGTGTAGCCGAGCGCTTCGTGGATCAGCCGGCGGGCAGCCCCGATGCAGATGGCGGAAATGTGCAGCCGGCCGCGGTCGAGCACTTTCATCGCGGTGATGAAGCCCTTGCCGGGCTCCCCGCCGATGATGTTTGCAGCCGGAACCCGAACGTTGTCGAACATCACTTCGCTGACATGGGCGCCGCGCTGGCCCATCTTCTTTTCCGAAGGCCCCACGGAAAGTCCGGGCGAATCCGCATCAACGATAAACGCGGAAATGCCACGCGCACCCGGCACATCGGGCTCACTGCGGGCCATGAGCGTGAACACCCCGGCGCGCCTCGCGTTGGTGATGTAACGCTTGGTGCCGTTCAGGATGTAGTCGCTGCCGTCCCGGGTAGCCGTCGTCTTCAGGGAGGCGGCATCCGAACCGGCTTCTGCTTCGGTCAGTGCGAACGAGCCGATCAGCTCGCCGGACGCGATCTTAGGCAGATACGCCTCCTTCTGTTCCGGCGTGCCGTCAATCAGGATGCCCTGCGACCCGATGCCGATATTGGTGCCGAACACCGAGCGGAACGCGGGGGAGGTCCAGCCAAGCTCCCGCGCCAGCCGCATCTCCTGGCTGGCAGTCAGCCCAAGGCCGCCATAGGCCTGCGGAATCGAGATCCCGAACAGGCCGAGTTCCTTCATCGCCGCCACGATGTGGTCGGGGACAAGATCTTCCTCGTCGACCTGCCGCTCCAACGGTACAAGTTCTTCGCGGACAAAACGACGGACGGTGTCCGCCAGATGATCCATCGTGGCGTCATCGACGGCGTCTGCCGGAGGCGTTGAGGCTATATCGTCCATGGGTCCGAACCCTCTTGCATGCGAGCGATTGCTCCGGACTTTGCGAGACCGTCCGGACTAAGTAAAGCCGGTCAACCCTCCTGCTTCACCAGAATGTACTGACCATGATGGTTGAAGGTCATTTCGACCGGATAGTCGCTGACGAATTCGTCGACTGCGCGGATAACATTGTCCTTGAACCAGCCGCCCTGGCGGTAGTCGTCTCCGGAAATCAGACCGCCTGGCGTGATCTTGGGAAAGCTGGCGGCGAGGTCCGCGCAGACCGCTTCATAGGAATGATCGCCATCGATATAGACCCAGTCGAGGCTGTCGTCGGGCTGTTGCGCAAGGAAAGCGGTCGCCGTGCACCGGTGGATCTCGACCTGACCCTGGCCGACCTGCCGGCTGAACCTTTCACGCACCAGATCGTGCAGGTCATCCATGTGCTCCTGGTCGTGGGTAACGTACCAGCTGTCCTCATAGCTCTCCCCGTCGAGCCGCGCCCACGGGTCCACGAGATGCAGCTTCCTGGGCTGAACGGCTTCGAGGAGGCGTTCTGCAAAAGCGCCGACATAGACGCCGAGCTCGGCGCCGGTACCGCCTCTGGGCAGGCGCGCGAGCAAGGTATCGCGGGGATCGGTCTGCGCAGCTTCGTCGCTCTCGGTACCCTTGGCAGGCTGCAGCCGGCCCGCCTGCAGATGGGTCACGCGTTCATCGACGACATCGAAGAACTTCTTGATGATCATGCGGGCCACGGCGTTCTTGAGCGTGAGCATGTCCCAAACTCCGCGCCGCCTGGAGCGCGACGTGAACACCATGCGCGTGCGCCCCGGCCCGAGCGCCTCCAGTTCCGCCCACCCGACGCCATCGTGCCCGGATTCATCCTCCGGTGCCGGCCGCGCCGTGATCCGGTGAGAGCCGCGATCAATCTCCACCAGCAAGACAGTTTCGATATCGACACCGAAGCGGCGGCTGCGGAACCTGCTGCGTGTCTTCATCGACTCGCCCTGCGGGGTGACCTTGCGTTCGAGGATCTCGCTCTCCCGGCATAGCGGCACGAAGACACGGTAGCGCTCCGCATCTGCGAGGACGTTGAACACCGCGTCCCGCGGATGATCGAAGATCCGCTCTGCTTCAAACTTCACGCTGGTGCTCCCGCCACCCGTCCACGCTCAGGCCCCGCCCCGCCCGTGCCTGCCCTTTTAGGCCAAACAGGGCCGGTGCGCACGGTGTCAAACTGTGTCACAGTGGCCCGGCACCGGGGCACGAGGAACAACTCTGACATGCCTGCAACATCCATGCGCCGCCTTCTGTTCGCGCTTCTGCCACTGGTTCTGATTACGGTCGCGGCAGGTCCGTCCCTGGCGGCCAAGCGCGTCGCACTGGTCATCGGCAACAATGCCTACGAGCACGTTACGCCGTTGCTCAAGGCCGCCAACGATGCGGAAACCATGGCCGGCACCCTCGCCAGAACAGGCTTTGCCGTCACCAAGGTCATTGATGCGCCCCGCCGCGCGATGAACCTCGCGGTACAGAAGTTCGTCAACCAGATCGAGCCGGGGGATGTGGCGATGGTGTTTTTTGCCGGCCACGGTGTTGAGATCCGCGGCGAGAACTTCCTGCTGCCGACCGACATTCCCGATGCCGCACCCGGTCAGGAGGATTTCGTGACCGGCGAGGCCATCAGCCTCAACGCCGTGCTCGACCGGCTGAAGCGCCGGCAGGCGCAACTCAACATCGTCATTCTGGATGCCTGCCGAAACAATCCGTTCCAGAGCACCGGCAGCCGCAGCCTCGGGGCCTCGCGCGGGCTTGCCCGGGTGAATGCGCCCAAGGGCACCTTCGTTATGTACTCCGCAGATGCGGGCGAAGAGGCGCTCGACCGCCTGGGTAATAGCGATTCCAGCCCCAACTCGGTGTTCACACGGACCCTTGTCCCCATGCTCGAGCGTCCGGGGGTCAATCTTGTGACGCTGGCGCGGGAGACCCGCCGGCAGGTACGCAAACTGGCCCGCGGCGTTTCGCATGAACAGACGCCGGCGTACTATGACGCCGTGCTCGGCGACTTCTATTTCACGCCCGGCGGCGCAAAGCCCGAGCCGCCGGTCTCGCCACCTTCCGCGGACACTGCGGGTGACATCGAGACGGACTATCAGCTGGTCCAGAAGATCGGCAGCAGGCTCGCCTGGGAAGCGTTCATCGAGAAATATGCCGGCCAGCCGGACAATTTCTATGTCCGTCTCGCGAAGGCCGCCTTGCAGAAACTGGCGGTCGGCGTCACCCCGCCCAAACCGGAAGTCGAGGCTGAGCCGGAGCCGGAAGTGCAGCCTGATCCGCCTGCGCCGCCAGAGCCGGAGATCGAGGAAGTGACCCGCAGTCCCCGCGTCATACCTGTGGGCAAGTGGCCGGAGGGAGTGGCCTGGGACGGCCGCTTCTACTGGGTGGCCGAGAGCGGGCAGCGGCAGATCGCCTGGATCGATCCGCGGGTCGGCCGTGTCCGGGGCCGCTCGAAGGTGGGGCGCCTGCCTGTCGATATCTTCGCCACCAGCCGCGGCGTGGTCTACGCCCATGTGGCCACGGACAGGAAGATCTGGCGGCAGACCGGCCCGCGCAGGAAGGGCCGCAGCTTTACCCGCCTGGCACACTACGGCCAGAGAGTGATCGGCACTGAAAATGCTCTTTATGCGTTGCAGTGGCTGAACGGCAGCAGTCTCAGCGCCCAGATCACGCGGATCGATCTGAAGACCAAACGCAAGGTCCGTTCAAAGGTCCTCCCCAAGGGTGGGTTCAACCTCGCGGTGAACGACCGGATTGTGATTTCGCTTCACCGCCATCTGAAACAGACCAGGCTGCTGGCCTTCGATAAGGACACACTCAAGGCGACGGGGGAGCTGCCGCTGCCCGGCGCGCTTTACGGCCTCGCAGTCAACGCCAATAATGCCTACGTAACGGGTCGCGGGGCCAACGGAGCGCCCGGCGTGCTGATCAAGATCCGCGGCAAGGATGGTCAGGAGGCGGGCCGGATGGAGTTTCCAAGGCCCCTATCGGCGGTCGCGGCAACCGACGGGCATGTGGTCGCCCTCGCAGGCAATGGCGTGATCACGGTGATCGATGACGAGACCTTCAAGATCACCCGCCGCATCCGCCTGTCCACCAACATCGGCGGCTTGCGCCGCCTGCTGATCAACGGCAGCACCCTCGCCATCACTACTCACAAGGGCCAGGGCCAGAACGGCACCCTCCTGCTCGTGGACGACTGGCTGTATTAGGCGCAGGCGCAGGTGGTCCGTTTCAAGGTTATGGGTCGCAGGACATGAGCGCGCCGCCCTGGATCCCGGACATTTTGCTTTGCGCAAAATTCCGGGATGACAGTATTGGGATTGAGGGAGAAGAACACCGAATACGCGAAGGGTCTGAGGCAAGCGCGGCTGCGCGCCGGGCGATAGCCCGCCCCCGCGGAGGCGCATGCGCGCGCAAGCGCATGCTGCCGTGATCGACAAAACAGAAGACCGTAGGTCTGTGGCAATGCCGTCCGGCCGGCGCCGCTCTAGATCAGCCCGCGC
>JBCCEL010000253.1:0-8869 GCA_039030315.1 Pseudomonadota bacterium | reverse complement strand
GGAAGCGGAGGATGCGGGGATGATCGAACAAAAAACCTTCATTGCTCGGCTTGACCGGGCAATCCAGGGCGGCTGGCGCCGGAGCACATGGCCCTGGGTCCTCGGGTCAATCCCGAGGACGACATTACTGGTTGGCACGTAATCCGACATAACACCCGACTCTACCCAAGAAGGTGTTTAACTTGTGTTTGCAAATGCGGCACGACTTCGGCCTCGAACCAGGGATTCTTCTTGAGCCACCTGTTGTTGCGCCAGGAGGGGTGAGGCAGCGTCAGGACCTGGGGGCTCATCCCGGCATACTCCTTCCAGGCGCGGACCGTGTCGGTCAGGCTCTTCTTGCGCGCCTTGCCGAGATGCCAGGCCTGGGCGTACTGGCCGATGACGAGGATGAGGCCGACCTTGTCCATATGCTCCATGACCTGAGGGCGCCACGCCGGGGCGCATTCCTTGCGCGGCGGCAGGTCGCCGCCCTTCGCATCGAGGCCGGGAAAACAGAAGCCCATGGGGACAATGGCGATGCGGGCTTCGTCGTAGAACTCCTCCTCCGTGACCCCCATCCAGGCGCGGAGGCGGTCGCCGGAGGGGTCGGTGAAGGGCCGACCGGAGGCATGCACCCGCGTGCCCGGCGCCTGGCCGACGAGGAGGATGCGGGCGGTGGGACTGACCTGAAGAACCGGGCGCGGCTCATGCGGCAGCGGCACGCCCCTCGGCGCTTCCACGCAGACACGGCAGGCGCGGATATCGCTGAGGAGGGTGTCGAGCGCCGCCGCCATCCGGCCCTCAGGCTGCCGCGCTGGGGCGGGCGGAGACGCGATCGTGCCAGCCTTGCAGGCTGGGGCGCTCGCCGATGCTCATCTTGATGATGCGCATGAAGTCGATACCTGTGAGCGCCGTGATATCGGCGGCACTGTAGGCGTCCCCGGCGATGTAGTCGCGGGTGGCCAGTTCGGCGTCCAGCACGTCGAGCATGCACTCCACCTTCGGCCGGTTGGCTTCGGCCCATTCAGGCACCTGGGGCACCTCGAGATGGGCCATGCGCGGATTGCCGTGACGCAGCACGGCGGCAATCGGCATCATCAGCTTTTCCTCGCAGCGGCGCAGCCACATGTCGATCGTGGCCTTCTCCAGAGCAGTGGTGCCGAAGAGCGGCGGGTCGGGCTGTACGGCCTCGAAATAGCGGCAGATGGAGATGGTCTCCGAGATGGCCGTGCCGTCATCCAGGACGAGAACCGGAATGCGCTGCATGGGGTTGAGCGCGGTGAAGGCGTCGGTCTTGTGATCGCCCTCGTTGATGTCGAGCTGCTCGTACGTCATCTCGATGCCCTTCTCGGCGAGGAACACCCTGACCCGGCGGGGGTTCGGTGCGCGCTTGTCTTCGATAATCTTCATCTCGTCGTTCGTCCGATTGTTGCCTTGACCGGCGCAAGCCTATCCGCATTTATGCGGCGCTGAAACCGCTACTCCAAAATCAAAAGGGCTTAAGATGAGCATCCGCTTCGATGAACAGGTTGTGATTGTGACAGGCGCCGGGGCCGGGCTGGGGCGCGCCCACGCGTTGGAATTCGCCCGTCGCGGCGCCAGGGTGATCGTCAACGATCTCGGACCGAAGCCGGACGGTTCCGGCGGGCCGTCTGAAGCGGCGGCATCCGTTGTCGGCGAGATCGAGGGCTTCGGCGGCACCGCGATCGCTCATGGTGCGAGCGTGACGGATGAAGCCGGCGTGGCCGACATGGTGAAGACCACCATGGACCGGTTCGGGCGCATCGACGTGCTGGTTAACAATGCCGGTATCCTCGGCGACAAATCGTTTCACAACATGACGGTGGAGGGCTTCCGGCGGGTGCTCGACGTCCATCTCATGGGCACGGTGATTGCCACCCACGCAGTGTGGCCGATCATGCGCGAGCAGGCCTACGGACGGGTTGTCGTCACCACCTCTTCGTCGGGTCTCTATGGCAATTTCGGCCAGTCGAACTATGGCGCCGGCAAGATGGGCGTGCTCGGCCTGATGACGACGCTCAAGCTGGAGGGCGAGAAATACAATGTGCGAATCTCCGCCCTCGCCCCGACGGCCTGGACCCAGATGACCGCCGATATCTTTCCACCCGATGCCGAGCAGGTGTTCCAGGCGGAGAAGGTGACGCCGGCGGTGATCTTCCTTGCCGGCCCCGATGCGCCGAACGGGGTGATCCTGTGCGCCGGCGCGGGAGGGTATGCCCGGGCGGCCATGGTCGAGACTCCCGGCATTTTTCTTGGAGTAAACGCGACGGCAGAAGACGTGGCTGCACACTGGGAGACGATTTCGGACTTCTCCGAGACGATAGAACACAAGGCTGGACTGGATCAGCCGCAGAAAATGACAAAATTGTACCAATCCGGTTAGGCCCGGATTCACCAGCCCGGCTGAGCCGATCTTAAGCTTTATTTACTAGTCTCCGCATCCGGAGGAGCGCCGCACGCCTAACGATGCGGGGCCCTTGAGGATGGGCGATGACAGACACGATCGTACAGGATGTGCGGGATGAACCCGCGCGGGACGGCCCGGTTTCGCGGACGGCGGCGGCGCTGAAGAACAAGCTCGGCCTTTCAAAGTCCCGCAAGGAGGGTCTGACCCACGAACAGGAACTGCTGCAGCTCTTCGTGGAGCAGCAGAGTAACCTGTCGCTCGCCCTGCCGGCTCTTGCCGTGCTGATGGCGGCGGCCAGCCTCATCTGGACCCCGGTGCCGCTCGTAGCCTATTGGATCAGCACGGTTTTTATCTGCCAGGGCGTTCAGCTCTTTCTCTGCCGGAGCTACCGATTGGAGGATCCGCTGAAGGCGGATCTGGTGAAATGGGTGTCCAGGCTGGCCTCTTGCGAAGTGCTTTATGCCATGGCCTGGTCGTCGCTATTGTTCCTCTTCTGGGACAGCGCGAACGATGTCCAGCGCGCCTTCATGGTCGCCCTGCTGATGGTTGTGATTTCGATCCGGCTCGTGGTTTCAGCACATTTTCTGCCAATAGTTGTCGCGGGCACCGTGCCGATCACCCTATCGATTGTCCTGAAATGCGTGCTGGCTGACGAGCCGCTCTACCTCGCCATGGCCGGCATCGCCATCATGGTGGAGTTATACTTCCTGCAGTTCGCGAAATCGATCCAGCAGACCGCCCGGGACATGCTGGTGTTCCGGGCGCAGAAAGACGCGCTCATTGCGGAGCTGGAACGATCCGCCGCCGTCTCCGACGAGGCCCGTCGGCGGGCAGAGCGCAATAGTGCATCGACCACCAAGTTCCTCGCCACGGTCTCCCATGAGCTGCGCACTCCTCTTAACGCAGTCATTGGCTTCTCGGAGATCATGAAAGACGAGATGATGGGCCGCCACGAGGTCGACAACTACAAAGAATACTCCGGCGACATCCACTCGGCCGCGAACTATCTGCTTGGTCTCATTAACGAAATTCTGGACCACACGAAGATCGAGGCCAACAAGTATCAGCTCCATGACGAGGCGATCGATATCAAGGAGGTGGCCCGGGATTGCGTTGAGCTGGTGCAGTTGAAGGCCGACGAAGGCGACCTGTCTCTCAAGCTCTTCTATCCTCCCAATCTGCCCATGGTGCTCGCGGACGGACGTGCGGTGAAGCAGATCTGTCTAAATCTGCTCTCCAATGCAATCAAGTTCACGCCGGAAGGCGGCAGGGTAACCCTCACCGTGGCCGTCACGCGGCTCGGAACCGTGCAGCTTTCTGTCAGGGACACTGGTGTGGGAATTGAGCAGGATGATATCCCGGAAGTGCTCAGCAGCTTCGGTCAAAGTTCAACGACGTTTGACATGGCCAAGGAGGGTGTTGGCCTCGGGCTGCCGATCGTGAACGGGCTCATAGATCTGCATGGCGGGCGAATGCAGATCCGTTCCGAGGTCAATGCCGGAACGGAAGTGGTCATCGAGTTTCCGCCGCAGCGGACCATTGAAGACACGTTCGAAGATGCGCTGGCCGCCTAGGCCAGGTCAGTTTCGCTGAGCAATCTGATCCCTTTGGCGCGGAAGGCCTCCCGGGTGGCTGCATCAGATCCATCAAGGTCGATGGACCTGCACCCATCATCCACGACTGTGCATTCGAAGCCTTGTGCCCTGGCGTCCTCGGCGGAAAAACGTACGCAAAAGTCAAACGCGAGACCGCAGCAGTAGACGTGCTCGAAGCCGCGCTCTCGCAGGTAGCCAGTGAGGCCGGTGGGCGTCGTCTTGTCGTTTTCGAAGAAGGCTGAATAGGAATCAATCTCGCGGCGATAGCCCTTGCGGATCACCAGCTCGGCCCCGGTCCGGTCGAGTTCAGAGTGAAACTCGGCACCATCGGTTCTCTGCACACAATGATCTGGCCAGAGCGTTTGCGGGCCATAGGGCATCTCTGTCATCGAGAACGGATCGGTTCCTTCATGGGAGCTGGCGAACGAGAAATGGCCATCCGGATGCCAGTCCTGTGTCAGGACCGCGTGTTCAAAATGTTGGATCAAGCGGTTGACTACCGGCACAATCTGGTCCCCACCGGGCACGGCAAGCGCACCGCCCGGGCAGAAGTCATTCTGGACGTCGATCACCAGCAAGACGTCCCGGTCGCCAGATCCGATATCGGTCATGCGCGTTCTCCTCGCTCAGACGGCTCGAAGCCGCAAGGGCTGATCACCCGGCGCAAGCTCCCCGCCACCGATTGCGGAGCCCACCTTCAAACCTTCCAGAACTGCTTCCTCGCAGGTTCGCGGTGCGACGGCATCTCCAGCCATCCACAGTTCTCCCTGCCAATCTGCGAGCGCGTGCTCCAGAGTGTTATCGGAAGTTGTCCCGGTCGCCGCGACCAGCGTGTCCATCTCTTCAAATATGATGGGTTCGCCGCTGACAGTGTGTTCGAAGAACGCCGTGTCGTCGTCCGCCCCGGCCAGGCGCGCAAAGGGCGTGATCTCAACGCCAAGCTTGTGAAGCTCCCCGATCCAGCGGTCACGGGTGTACTGCTGTATGCTGTAGCCCGGCATGTACCCATTGACTGCCAGACGCACGGAACAGCCGTCCCGCGCCAGGCGCTCGGCTAGCCCCATACCCACCCAGTCACAGCGCCAGTCGGCAATGACGACGCGGGTGCCCACGTTGGCACCTTCGAGAACCTGGTTCGCATGGACGGCATGCGCGCCGTCCAGAACAGCGCTGTCCGGAACGTAGGCACCGGCCCCGGTCGCAGCGACAACCGCCTCGGGAGCTTCAGCCTCGACAAGCTCTCGATCCACAGCGGTGTTGAGGCGAACATCGACGCCCCAGCGTTCCATTTCGCGGGCAAGATTGGTGACGATGCCGCCGAATTCATCACGGGCCGGCAATTGACGTGCGAGCTTGACCTGTCCGCCGAGTTCGGCCGAGCGCTCGCACAGGATGACCTCATGGCCACGCTCTGCCGCCACGGCGGCGGCTTTCATGCCCGCCGGCCCGCCCCCGGCGACGACGATCTTCATTCGGCTGGCGGCTGGCTGGCGCTGTCCGAGATTGGCTTCCCGTCCGGTTTCCGGATGTTGGATGCAGGATATTGGATATCCAGCCTGCATGTGACCAATGCAGGCCTGATTGCAACCAATGCAGGCTCGGATGTCATCGAGACGGCCGATCTCAGCCTTCGCGGCCATTTCCGGATCGCAGATCTGGGCGCGGGTCATACCGCACATATCGGCGTGGCCCGCACCTACGACACGGTCAGCGGCACGTACATCATTGATGCGGCCGGCAACCATGACAGTCATAGACACGGCTTCCTTCACCCGGGCGGAAATTGGCGCGAGATAGGCTGGATCATAGTTCATGGGCGGCACGACATGGACCGAGCCGCCTACTCCGGTCATGGAGCCGCCGCAGACATCTAGGAAGTCAAGCGCTCCGTCCCTGTCCAGCGCCGCGCAGATCTGCAGGACTTCCGGCGTCTGGAGACCCTGAGCATTCAACTCATCCCCGGAAATCCTGATACCGAGCGCCAATCTGCGCCCCACATTCTCCCTCACACTCGCTATTACTTCACGCAGGAAGCGCAGCCGATTTTCCAGGGAGCCGCCATATTCATCCTCGCGGCGATTGCTCTCCGGGTTGAGAAACTGGGCAAGCAGCAGGCCATGGCTTGCCATGAGTTCCAGACCGTCATAGCCGGCGCGCTCGTAACGCCCAGCCGCGGTGCCGAAAGCCGCAGCGATATCGGCGATCATGTCCTTGGACATGGCCCGCGGCATGACGTGGAACCTCTCTGTCGCAATCGCAGAGGGCCCGTAGGCCGGCGGCCGCGACCCGTCCGTTCCCGAATGGGTCTCGCGACCACCGTGGCCAAGTTGCCCGAAGATCCGGCAGCCATGCCGCTTGACGCGTTCTGCCACGGCGGCGAGCCCATCCACCACCTCGTCCCGCGCCAATTGGAGATTGTAAGCGTTGGACGTTGGATGGACGGCGGCCGACTCGGTAATGATCAGACCACAGCCCCCACTGGCCCGAGCTTCATGATAGTCGCCGAGCGTTTCAAGCGGCATGCCGTTTGCGATCATCCCGGTCATGTGGCCGGTCGAAAGGATGCGGTTGCGGATCTCGTGGGGACCGATTGTGATCGGGGTGAAGAGATGTGAGAGCGAGAAAGACATGGGCTCGTACCTTAGCGCCCAATTTCCAGTTGACCAGAGTGAATTCGCCGGAAGCTGCCACCGCGCCGAATAGAGCTTGTTCGCCTCACGAGTCCCGAGATAAGCTCCGCCGCTGGACGGGTCAGCAGCGGGATACAACAGGCATGGCAAACAACCTTCACCATCGCAACGAACGTGAAGATTTGGCGGCAGCGCTGCGCTGGGCAGCGCGCCTGGGATGGCAGTCCGGAATCTGTAACCACTTCAGTCTCGCGGTTGAAGAAACCGACGAAGGCGGACCAGCCGGCGTTCTCGTCAACCCTCAAGGCTATCATTGGTCAGAGGTGACGGCATCCTCACTACTGCTAATGGACGAAGCTGGCGATGTGCTTGAGGGCGACGGCTATGTCGAGGCGACCGCGTACTACATCCACAGCGCAATCCACAAGCGGGTGCCCACGGCGAAATGTGTGATGCACGCCCACCCGCCACAGACTACCGCGATCATGTGCACCGAACGCGGGCGCCTGGTGAACTGCCACCAGGACTGCCTCAGATTTCACCGCCGGATCGCCTATGACGATGATTTTGGCGGCGTGGCCGAACACAAGGAGGAAGGGGACCGGATCGCCAACGCATTGGGAAACCGTCCGATCATGATGATGGCCCACCACGGGATCACCGTAACGGGCCCGGACGTGTCGAGAACTCTGGACGACTTCTACTACCTTGAGAACGCGGCCAAATATCAGCACATTGCCCAGAGTTCAGGTGCCAAGCTCAAGGTCATCGACGAAGAGACCGCCGACCGCCTGGCACCGGCGTTTCAGAAACAAGACGAGCAGATCACAGGCCATTTCGCCGCAATCCGCCGAATTCTCGACCGCGAAGAGCCGGAGTACAAGCACTAGAAAATGGCCAACGTCCGCCCGCTTTATGCCGACCGACAGTTGCCGCTGCTTCTGGAAGCGGACGACGACGTCGGAGCCGGCTTGGGACCGTTCTGCGCATGGGCATTGACGAACCGGCCGCAGATCCGGGAGTGGCTGAACGAGGCCGGTGCAGTTCTGATGCGCGGATTCGCGATCAGATCGGCTGACGAGTTTCGCAGAGCGTGTGCGGCTGTCTCTCCAGAGCTTCAAAACTATGTCGGCGGCGACTCTCCGCGTCACAGCGTGACTGATCAGGTTTACACATCAACGGAGTATCCGGCACACTCCGAGGTCCTGCTCCACAATGAACTTAGCTATTCAGGCTGGTCGCCCGACCAGGTGTATTTTTGTTGTCTCGTACCATCCGAATCCGGTGGGGAGACGCACATAGCGGACGGGCGGGAGATTTACTGCAGACTGGATGCTGATGTGCGGCGGCGATTCGAGACCAACGGCGTCACCTATCTGCAGCACCTCTGGGATGCCGAAGGTCCGCCGGGTCCGGGCAAGTCCTGGCAGGAAACATTCGAAACGAGTGACCGGCGCGAGGCCGAGGCCTATCTTGAACGTTCCAACATGATGTTCCGGTGGACGCCCCTCGGCATCCGCACCTCGGCCACCCATCCGGCGGCGCTCGAACATTCTGAAACCGGACAGAAATGCTGGCATAATCAGGCAGACCAATGGCATCGGGATGTTGCAAGCGTGAAGGACGCCGTGCCGGGCTCCCCGGACGCCGAGAAAGGCACGAACACCGCTGGCACCGAAAGCCTTGGCAACCATGTCACTTTCGGCGACGGCAGCGAGATCGATGTTGCCGACCTCATGCACATACGAGAAGTCTCCCGGAAATGCGAGGTTCTCTTCACGTGGCAACAAGGTGATCTCATGGTCATCGACAACGTCATGGCCATGCACGTCCGCAAGCCGTTCACCGGCAGCAGGCGCGTGCTGGTCGCGATGGCTTGAGTTGTAGCGCGCATGTCTCAGGCAGTTGTATACGCGCCGGGAATGCGCATTCCGCGTTTTCGTTGGGATTCAAGATCACTGGTCTCAAGGGCGAAACATTGGTCACTGCCATGGGCACAACTTCGTCATTTCCTTGTTCAACTTCAAGACCATCATTCAGTCTCTGACTTGGGAGTTCTTCCTCTCCCTGAAATTTGACCGGTTAGATTACGAAGATAGTCCATTGTTCAGCATTCCAAGTTCAAAACAGTGGCATGGGCAAACTTTGAAACAATGGACGCCGCAAAATTACTAGCCAAATCAACCCACAACAAGAATGCCAACCAATTTTGCGCTATTTGTGACGATGGGCTCCAG
>JBCCEL010000252.1:0-8911 GCA_039030315.1 Pseudomonadota bacterium | reverse complement strand
CTCGCCTCCCGCCACAAATGCACCCTGATGAGCCCCCTCGACCTCCCAGACACCCACAAACCACCTCCAGGACCACCGGCCCACATAGCACCAAAACCACAGCTGGAGATGACCTGGTGAACGCCTTAACAAAATCCCGGACACCAGTGCGCCTCCGCGGGCATGACGGAGGGGTGGCGGGCTTCATTTCCTCTATCGTCGCTCCCGCGCAGGCGGGAGCCCAGGGGCGGGTTGCCCGGGCAGGGGTGTGTGGCCCTGGATGCCCGCCTCCGCGGGCATGACGGAGAGGTGGCGGGCATGACGGAGAGGTGGCGCCATCCTTCGAGACGGGCCTGCGGCCCTCCTCAGGATGAGGTTGGGATGAAAGAAGACGGTGCTTTGCGCCTCCGAGCCATGAGGGTCTGATGGCGTTCCCGTCCGCCCCCCGCACCATCCACCCCCGCCAGTGCCGGGCGGCGCGGGAGGTGTCGGGGCTGACGCAGGCCGAGGTGGCCGCCGCGATCGATGTTTCCGCTTCCGCCCTCTCCCTCTTCGAGCGCGAAAAGCAGCAGCTACCCGGCGACGCCATGGGCCGCCTGATCGTCTACTTCATGTCCCGCCGCATCGCCTTCTGGCTGAAGGACGGCACGCCCGGTATCTACTTCGTCCGGGAAGACGGAACTTTCAGCGGGATCACCATCGGAGAAGGGGTGCTCACGGGGTGATAGAGGCATTGCGGTTGGGCGCGAGCGCGCAGTGGAGGACGGCCCCTTATCCGTCGCTCCCGTGCAGGTGGGAGCCCAGGGGCGGGGTGTTCGGGCCGGTGCGTGTGGCTCTGGATGCCCGCCTTCGCGGGCATGACGGGGTAGGAGGGACCTGCCGTCGCTGCCGCCCGGGTTCAGTCTATCCGGCCCTGGGCGCTCGCCCGTAAAAACCCCTGGAACCAAACGGGGCCCCGCGGCGTAGTCATTATCGGCTGACCTTCCGTCGCCCGGTCTCGGCCTGACGCGTTTGTGATCGGGAGTCATTTGTCAGCCGGCGCGATTTTTGAGATTTGGTTCGGGGAAGGGATTGTTGCGGTAGGGTTATGTCTGGGGCTTTGCGCGTCTTGTCCGTCTTGCTCATGCTGGGGCTCGTGCTTCCGGCGTGCGTGAAGGCGTTCGCGGTCTCGCCCGCCTCCGCTGCCCAGACTGCCGATACCCGGAGCGACGGCGACGATGCCGCGCCGGGCAAGCTTCCCTGCCTCACCTGCTGCGGCAACTGGCTGGCCCTGCTGCCGGCCTTCGCCCTGCCGGACCACCGGCGCTATGACGCCGTCATCGTTTCTCCCAGGGACGGCAAGCCAGACGCGGAAGTCTGGTCCGCGATTGCGGGTGGCGATCCTCCTCCCGAGTGGCCACTCGCGCTGGCGAGCCCCCATTCCTACGCCCGCATGCATGCGCGCACCGAGCGGCTGCTGCTCTAGGGCGCCCGGCTCCGGCTGACGGCGCTGGCTGAAGGTCTCAGCGCCCGATGCCACCGTTTAGCGGATATCAATGTTTCGCCTCTAACCTCGCGCCCGCCCGGACTGGGACGGGCAACCTGACACCAGGACCAATTCAGGAGACATGGCCATGAGCCTCACTCGCAGAGATGCGTTGACGCGTCTGACCACATCAATCCTCGGCGGCGCTGCGGCCGCTTCACTCGGCGGCCTGCCCGCCCTTGCCGAAACCCGCTACAATTTCGGGTCCGGCGATCTGTGGAACCGCTACAAGGGCAAGAAGGTCATCAGCGACCCGACCGGCGCCCCTGTCGGCGATATCGTCATCTACACCCGCCGCAAGAAGCTCTACTTCGTGCTGCCGGGCGGCGATGCCATCGAATACGGCGTCGGCGTCGGCCGCCGCGGTTTTAACTGGAAGGGCAAGGCCTATATCGCCCGCAAGGCCGAGTGGCCGGCCTGGCATCCGCCAAAGGAAATGCGCGAGCGCGAGCTCAAGCAATATGGCCGCAAGCTGCCGGTCAAGATGGAAGGCGGGCCGGACAACCCCTTGGGTGCCCGCGCGATCTACCTCTTCCAGGGCGGCCGCGACACGCTCTACCGCATCCACGGCACCACCCAGCCCCACACCATCGGCATGGCGGTGTCGAGCGGCTGCATCCGGATGATCAATGAAGAGGTGATCGACCTCTACAACCGGGTCAGGGTCGGCGCGAAGGTCGAGGTGATCTAGAAACACGCGCTGCCTTCGGGCACAGCAAGTGGCAAGCGGCGCGGGGCCTTTCAGGGCCTCGCGCCGTTTGTCGTTCTGGGGACTTCATACCAACGGCCTTCGGCCGCGACTCATAGGCCATCCCGCTCCCCCACCCGGCCACCCATAGAATACGCTCCCGTGGCTGGCCGGGTGGGGGAGCGGGATGGGGCAAGCCGCAGGGACACTGATATCAGGATGCCATCCAGCCGCCGTCGACCATCAGGTTCTCTCCGGTGATGTAGGTGGCCTCAGAGCTTGCCAGGAACAGGGCCGCCGAGGCGACGTCTCCAGGTTGTCCGAGCCGCGGCCACGGCGTACGGCCGGTGGCATAGGCCAGCTGCTCCGGACTCGGGACGTGGCCGCCCATGTCGGTCAGGATCTTGCCCGGTGCAACCGCGTTGCAGACGATGCCTTCCCGGGCGTAGTCGGCGGCGATCTGGCGGGTCATGTAGACAACGCCGGCCTTGCTGACGCCGTAGGCCAAGTGGCCGGGCGCGGCGATCATGCCGTGCTGGGACGAGATGTTGATGATGCGGCCGCGCACCTCGCCGCGCATATCCTGGGTCAGCATCTGGAGGGCTGCCGCCTTGCAGCCGAAGAACACGCCCTTCAGATTGACCGCCATGGTCTCCTCCCAGAGAGCTTCGGTCGTCTCGGTCAGCCGCCCGCCATCGCCTATCGCCGCGTTGTTGACCATGATATCCAGCCGGCCGTGGCCGGAGACGACACGGTTCACCGCCGCTTCGACCTCATCCCAGACGGAAACATCGGTCTTCAGATATTCCGCGCTGCCGCCCGCATTGCGGATCAGGTCCAGCGTGCTCTCGTCGCCATGCCTGTGCTCCGGGACGATGTCGGCCAGCAGGACATGCGCACCCTCCCGCGCGAACAGCGCCGCAATGGCCCGGCCGATGCCCGAGCTAGAGCCGGTGACGATGGCGGTATGGTTCTGAAGCCGATCCATGGTTCGAACGCTCCTTGAGGCGCGGAGACGGGCGCCGGACAAAACTCGAAGTCAGCGTAAACAAACTCTTAAGATTCGGCAGGCTAGACAGGTCGGAAGGTTTCAGCGTGAAGCGTGTGGCGATGTTGAAAGATGACCTCAGGATGCCGCTTGAGCGGCGGACATTGCGGGACCGGCTCGGTCTGAGCGCGGTCACGCCGCTGCGCATAGCCACCTGTGCCGTATTGGCCGGCAATCTGGCGCTGTTCGGCTGGCTCGGTCTGAACCACGACCCGCTGGGCGGCGAGCCCGTTGTCACCATCAAGATGCTGCCCGGCGACCCGGTTCTGACGGCTGCGGCCCAGAGCAAGGTTGAAACCGAGCCGGTCGAGCAAAAGCCCGAAAAGGGCACCGTCCGGGTGTTTGGTGGCGGCGATGAGCCGCGGGACGTTCCGAGCGGCGTGAAGACCATCAAGGTCGGCAGCACGTCGAAGGTGACCCGCATCGAGGGCTCAGGCGAACTGTCGGCGCTGGACCGGCAGTTCGGTGACCTTGTGCCTGAGGGCCCGGAAGAGCAGGTCCTGCACACAGGCTCGATCGCAAAGGCCGTCAGGCTTCGCCGCGCGCCCCTTCGCAAACTGGTGGAGAAGACGGTCTACGGGCCCTTGCCCAAGGTCTCAGGATCGCTGACCCCGGCCAAGGCCTATGCCCGTCCGGTGGACAAGGCCCAGGCGAAGAAACTGCGCGGAAGGATCGCTCTGGTCATCGGCGGCATGGGGATATCCTCAGAGGCGACACGCCGCGCCATCGCCCGTCTGCCAGGGCCAGTATCGCTCGCCTTCGCCCCTTACGGCGCCGGAATGCAGCGCTGGATCAGGAAGGCCCGCCGCGGAGGGCATGAGGTACTGCTGCAGCTGCCGATGGAGCCCTTCAACTATCCCGCCACGAGCCCGGGCCCTAATCCTCTCCTGACAAGCCTGCAGCCTGCGGAAAACCTCTCCCGGCTCAAGGGCTTCATGGGCAAGTTCACCGGCTATACCGGCGTGGTGAACTATATGGGCGCCCGCTTCACCAGCGATGTCGGCGCCTTCGGGCCGGTGCTGGCCGAACTGAAACGGCGCGGACTGACCTATCTTGATGACGGTACGTCTGCGCGCAGCAAGGCGCGTGAAATCGGCCGGCAGTTCGGCCTCGGCGTCGCGCAGGCCGTTTCCGTGATCGACCACAGCCCCGATCCGGTCCGGATCCGCAGCAATCTTGAACGGCTGGAGGCAATCGCGCTTCAGAAAGGTGTTGCGATCGCGGTCGGAAGCGCGCTACCGGGAACCATCACCGAGGTCAGCCAGTGGGCGAATACGCTGCACGAGAAGGGTCTGGGCCTCATTCCGGTGAGTGCTGTTTACTGATTGCTGCAGGCGGTGCCTCATGACTTATCCTGATCGCGAAAGCATGCCCTACAGGGCGTGTGTCGGCGTAATGCTGCTGAATACGCAGGGACGGGTCTGGATTGGCCGGCGGATACCAAAGTGGCATGGTGACCAATCGGCCCGGCTCTGGCAAATGCCCCAGGGCGGCATCGACGAGGGCGAGACCCCGGAAGAGGCTGCTCTGCGCGAGCTTGCCGAAGAGACCGGGGCATCGCGGGGAACCGTCGTCGGCCGGACGCAGGACTGGCTCCATTATGATCTGCCTGACGATGCGCTGGGCGTGGCGCTGAAGGGCCGCTACCGGGGACAGAAGCAGCACTGGTTTGCCATCAGGTTCGAAGGATCCGATGATGACTTCAACATCAATCCGGCCGACCACAAGCCTGAGTTCGACCAATGGCGCTGGGAGGATATCGACAACCTTCCCGGTCTGGTGGTGCCGTTCAAACGGCCGGTCTACGAAGAACTGGTCCGCCTCTTCAAACCGCTGACCCGCTCAGGCTGAAGCGCCGTAACCTTGGGGTCGCCCGTTTCGATCCGGACGAAAGCTGATCCCCTTCCCCCACCGGGCAGAACGGATCCGCGTCGCCAGAAAGCTGAACCCCGCCCCCCTGGAGCAAAGTCCGTTCAAGCTGAAGCGCACCGCTTCAGCTTGAATGGATGATCTTGCTCGCTCTTAACGATCGACCTGCATTGTCGGTCCAGACGGAAACGCCAACGGCGCTCCCATCCGGTCGGAGGCTGATCTGGAGCATTGCGCTCCTCGAGCGGGGCCTGCCGTTTGGCCGTGGGCCGAGGTCACAGCAATCAAGCTGCAAAGATCGGCAGCAACCTACGTGAACTCGAAATCGCTCGAACTCAGGCTTGCCAGAGCCGTGCCGTACAGCGTGATCGAGTTGCTCGCATCGAAATCGATGTAGGTCGTGCCGTCGAACTCGCTCATGTATTGCTGCAGCTCGGTGTAGCTGGTCACACTCATTCCCTGAAACTCGATCTGATCGGTTCCGGCCTCGAAATCTCCGATGCCGTTGTGCCCCAGACCGGAGCGGAAAACGAAGGTATCGAGGCCTGCTCCTCCCAGCGAGAAGTCATCGCCGGACCCAAAGTCAATCAGGTCGTCGCCCCCGTCGCCGAACAGCAGATCAGCGCCGTCACCGCCAACGATGTTGTCGTTGCCTTCATGGCCGTGCAACTCATCATCGTCGACACCGCCCGTAATGGTGTCGTTCCCCGATCCTCCGATGATGTAGTTTTCGCCGTCGTTGCCGATGAGCACGTCATCCCCTTCGTATCCGAAGATAATGTCGTCTCCGGCACCACCGTGGATCGTGTCGATTTCGCTGCCACCGTAAATGCTGTCATTGCCCGCTTCGCCGTAGAGCGTGTCAGACCCGCCGGCACCGGTAAGCTCATCGTTGCCCGCCCCGCCGAAAATGGTGTTGCTCGCGGTGTCGCCGATCAGGGTATCGTCGAAGTCACTGCCCCGCAGGTTTTCGATGGAGCTGAATGTGTCGCCTGCAGCATCGCCCGTGTTTATCGCGCTGTGTCCGAGGTGAACGAAGACACCGGCTGTTGCTGACACATAGGAGGCTTCGTCGGTCCCTGATCCGCCGATCAGCGTATCGGCTCCGGCACCGCCAACCAGGACGTCATTCCCGTCGCCGCCATCCAGCGTATCATTGCCTGCCATACCGTCGAGGTTGTCGTCGCCGCCGGTGCCGATGAGGGTGTCATCGCCTCCTGTGCCGGTAATGGGCTCAGCATCGTCCGTCGGCAGCTGGAAATCGTTCAGATCGATCGTCAGACGCGTTGAAAGATCGAAGAACTCTTGATCAATGAGATCGCTGCCCTGGTTGCTCGTGGAGACCGTCCGGTCAATGTGAATACTGCTCAGGACCGGGTCGCTGCCGATCCACAGATCGGCATAGAACCCTTGAGGGATAAAGATGCCCGGCGGAAAATAGTGATCCTCTTCGAGCACGCCGCCGCCCCAGGTCGCCACGTTCCAGTAGGTCGCCTCATAGGTGGATTCGTACCAGGCCCCGTTGTTCAGCAGGGATATTCCGGATGAGTGCTGCAGGAACCCGTCGATCTGCAACGCCGGCGGATCGACTTCGTTGTTTGAGCCCGCTGTTGTGTCGAACACCTCCAGGACACCGAAGCCGTCATTGTTGACCTGTCCGTCATACTCGAAGTTGCCATTCTGGAAGGCATAGTCCGTCCGGGTGCTTTCGCTGTAGATCCATTCCTTCTGATGGTAAGCGCGGATCCAGTAATCGACCCCGGAAAGAGGAACCGTTCCGATCGTCTTTATGGTGCCGTTGTCCATGTAGGCGACAAAGGAATCGTGGTAGGGGCCCACGGCTTCGTCCCGGATTGTCTGGTTGTTGTAGACCGCGGTCTTGGTCGCGCCGGTCACGTCCTCTCCGTTCAGGCGGACAACGTCGTTTGCCTCCGGGTTGAAGACCACATGCCCCAGATCCGCATACGTTTCGTTGAGTTTTTCGATATCCAGATTGATGAAGTTTGCCTCGGTCGCATTCAACGCGTTGATGTAGGTGACTTTGACCTCGCTGCCGCTGAAATCGTAGATGTCAGCTCCGGCGCCGCCCCAGACAAACTGCTGGGAGGAGGCTTGCGATGCGTCGATGACAAACCGGTCCGCCCCGTCACCGCCAAGAAGAAGATCGAGCTGGCCGCCGCCATCCAGGACATCCGCGCCGGCGCCGCCCACGAGGACATCGTCGCCTTCCGAGCCGTTCAGGGTATCGCTGCCCGCGCCGGCCCAGATGACGTCCTTCAGCAGGGAGCCGTCGATTGTCTCGCCCTGGGAGGACCCGACAATCTGCGTCCTGGGGAGCTCCTTCAGTTCTTCCTCTGTCAACTGGCCCGCCAGGAAGTTCGAGATCGACTGAAACGTGGTGGCCGTGATGTTCACGCCGCTGGTCAGGGACTGTGTCGATCCATCGGCGGCCTGATGGGATTCCACCCCGCGCGTCGCAACGCCGAAGACGAATCTGCTGCTGGGTCCGGAGCCGTCCGAGGCCGGTTCGAAGATGATCGGCGAGCCGCTTTGCCCCTGATGAAGGTCCAGTTCCGAGAACCCGATCAGGCCCGGATCCTGCAGCGGGACGATGCTGCCCGCGTCCTGGTTGTTGACGATCATCTGATCGAATTCAGGGCCGTATGATGAGGAATATCCGGCAATGCTGAACTCGATGGCGGACATGTCGCTGGGATCGACGAACTACCCCAGTGCCATGGCCTTTTTTGCTTCAATCGCCGTGTTCGAAAATGTTGAGATGGCGATATCGGTCGAGCTGGGCTGGCCGGTGCTCACATGCTGGCCGTTGGGGTAGTACAAGCTGTTGCTGTTCTGGGAGTGCGTCGCAGGTATGTAGGTGTTGTTCTGATCCCGCGTGACGCCCAGGTTCACGTCCCAGCTGGTGAAGCCCTCGAAGATATGCGCGGCGGTCAGGACATGCCTGGGGCTGATCATGATGCCGCTGCCGGCGGCACTCAGGAAAAGACCCAGCTCGTATCCAAGTATTTGCGTTACCGGCTCAAGATACCCGGCAACGGAGTGTACTGTCTTCTCCCGGCCGGTGTCAGAATCCAGTGTGCCAATCACACTTTGCGACATGATGCGATCCCCTCGGTTATTCAGTTACATTGCAAGTCAAAGTCCTGTAAAACTGGCTAACGGCATTGTTCAGGCAATATTTCTTCGTGCACCCGCTGCCCGGCCCCGAGCAATCATTGCAGAATATCCTGTAGTTCTTGCAGTTAGTCTTGAATAAGTCGCTCTTCCACTCCGTGCAGGTGACGTCGGATCCAATCAAACTGCCCCGGGGCTTCACGAAGGATTGGTTTCCCTTCAGAATCCGCGCTCTGCAGAAGTCTTTCGCGAAATCAAACTTGCATTCAATTTTGTCATTTCTACGTTCGCAGATTGTACAATTGTCGCCCCATTTGTTGCAGAGATTTTTCCCGGAGAAATCAAAAACGGTCGGAAATGTGACTTTTCTTTGGACAGATATGCCCTGGTCCGTATGAAATATGACGTAATTCTGATAGAATAGATAAAATGCAGCAACAGTGATTATGGTGAACAGGAGGGAAATTATAATTTTCACGACATCACTCGCAATACTCGTTTCTTTCCCAAACAAACATCAAATCTGCACGCGCCGAAGATTCAATCCTTGTCAGGACTTCTGCTCGTTCATGCGCGTGCAGATTTGATGTTTGTTTGGGAAAGAAACGAGTATTGCGAGTGATGTCGTGAAAATTATAATTTCCCTCCTGTTCACCATAATCACTGT
>JBCCEL010000251.1:0-8922 GCA_039030315.1 Pseudomonadota bacterium | reverse complement strand
GCCGGCGCTGATCAAGCCGGCAAGCGGCGGTGGTGGTGGACCGTTGGGCGTCCCCGACACAACGGTCCACGCCATATCGTCGACTGACACCAATCCGAGCTTCGGTAGCGTTGATGTCGGTACGTATTCCGGCAATCGGTTGTTTCTGGTTTGCTTCCAGCACGTGTTCTCAAAATTCTCTGGATCGGCCGCCTGGGGCTCTGCAGTAACGCTCGACGGCAATGCCATGACGGAGGAAACGGCCGCCCGCGCCACCGCCAGTTTCGGAGCATCAAACACAAGTCGCTGCCAATGGTTTGCGCTTGAAGATGATGCATCGGGCACGATCACGGTTTCGGTAACTTTGTCGGATAGCTCGCAAAGTCAGATCCACGTCTACATTTTCGAAGACGGCTATGATGCCGGCGATCCGATCGGCGCGAGTCAGATTTCCGAGGGTGGCGGAAACCTAACGCACACGATCACGACAACGCAGGACGGTTCGACCGTCCTCTCGGGATTGTGTGGCTTACTCTACCCAGGCTCCCCGGCCACGGGGATGACCGAGGTCTATGACGTGCAGCGTGAGAGCAGCGCGGTGTCATGGTCCGGATATCGCACTACGACCACAGCAGCCGGCTACGCGTCCGGCGGGACCATCAGCATCGGGTTTAGCGGTGGCGGTTGTTCGTCATCCATCGAAGTTAAGGCGGCCTAGAATGCCCTACCGCTGGTCCGCACGCTCCCTAGAGCGCCTACACACATGCCACCCGGATCTAATCCGCCTATTCGAAGCGGCGATCAAGGACAGGCGCCTGAAGCTTGATCTGACGGTCCTGCAAGGCCACAGGACGGTCGAGGAGCAGTCTCGCAACGTCCAGACAGGCGCGAGCAACACAATGCGCTCCAGGCACCTCCTAAGCCCGTCGATGGCCGTTGACGTGGCGCCGTATGTGGATGGCGCTGTCTCCTGGCATTGGCCGCACTACTACATGGTCGCGCCAGTCATCGAGAAGATCGCCAAGGAGATGCGAATTGACGTTGAGTGGGGCGGGCATTGGACACGCCTTCGAGACGGTCCGCACTGGCAATTGCCAGACCCCATACCAGAGCAAGAGTGGAAAGCGCTCGGTCTCTAAATCGAACCGCCCTTGGAGGCGGTTTTTTCATGCGCGAAAGGAGGGCATGCGAATGCTCACTTGGATCAGAGAGCGCCGGAAGCTCGTTGTCTTTGCGACCGGCCTCGCATTGACGCTGGCGAACGAAGCCGGGGCGACGGAGATCGTTGACGTCGATTCAGCCGTCCAGACCATCATCACCTCAGTCATCGCAGTGCTGACGCTGTTCGCGGCTGAGCGCGTTCCCAATCAACCCATCGATAACATTGGAGATGAAGAATGAAACGCATCCTTGCCCTTGTGGCTGTAGTAGCCACCCTGACCCTTGGCGCTTGTGCGTCGTTGGATCGGGAAGACGGCTCGGCCTATTTCGGTGACGATATCGCCATCCTTGCTGTTGCTGTCGACGCAGCCAACGAGGCGGGCATTCTGGTCATCCAGGCTGGCAACCTTGAGCCGGAAGAGATCGTGCGGGTTCAAGAGGCCAGCGCCAATGCAGTCAACGCGCTTTACGAACTGTACCTATTCAACGGCTCTTACGAACGTGGTGAGGGAACCCAATACAACGTCATCGGCACCGTCCCGAGTGTACTGGCGACCCTGCGGTCACTGCACAGCGTGACACGAATCGATGGGTCGCCCCTCAGCGGCACCGATTGGATTCAAGTGATCAGCCAGTTGCTTGTTGGCTCTTACCCGGAGATGGCCGATCTGCGAGCAGCTATCCGAGCGGCCGAGGCGTCTGGCACCACCCTCGATCCCGCCGTTGTCCAGACCATGATCGATAATACCTTCGGCAGCCTTGAGCGGCTGAACAATGCGGCTGGCGTCGGTCTGCCGGCAGCGCGGGGGTAGGGATGTTGGACAAACTTGCTGAGGTTGCTGGCAGGCTTATTGCCAGCATCCTCGGCGTCTTCACCATCAAGAAGCAGGCCGAGACGATTGGCGCTGATGGTGTGATCAAGGAGCACCAGGAGACAGCCAATGAACGTCTCAAGGACATGCAGGAAGTTTCTGCCACTACTACCACTGGTCTTGGTGACCGCGTGCGCGACAAGAGACGTAATATATGAGCCCGTCTGCGTTCCGATGGTCGAGTACGACCAGGACTTCCGTAACCAGCTAGCCGACGAGATCGACGCCGCACCTCTCGGCGCCGCGTTCCCGGTCTTCGTGGCTGACGGCATCACCATGCGCGACCGCAACCGTGCGGCGTGCGGTGACGAAGGAGACTAACCATGCAACTCAAGACGTTCGCCCTAGCCGCCGCTCTGGCGGCTTTTTCTTTGCCTGCTTGGGGGCAGCAGTGTCAGCCGGCACAGTCGTCACAGGCATTTCTAGATGCCCATGGTTGGGAGATGTACAGCGCCACGACAACCCCCAACGGTGACGCGATTGTCGTCTATTGCAACGGCGATAGGGGCGCACTGATACACGAGCAGGTCGCCCAGGGATTGAGCTGCGTGATCGGTACAGCCCCCGCTGTCTGCCGCGTCCCCGAACTTCCCGGCACCGAAAGCTAGCGACATGTCAGAAACCGAGGTCAAGGAACTTGCCGACCGGATGCGCAAGGTCGAGATCGAACTTGCAGCAATGAAATCCGCGTCGAACACGTTGCGATGGGTGTTGATCACATTGATCTCGGCTAGCGCCGTCGCATCGCCAGCGCTTACAGCAATCTTGCTGAATTAAGCCGATGCATCAGCTCTCGCAAGACGATCTTCAGCGCACCGTCGATCTGCACGACCAATACGGCCGTGACGGCGCGATGGAAGCGCTCGGCAAGTGCAAGTCGACGATCAATGAACGCTTAGCCCAAGCCAGAGCGAAAGGGATCGTCCCTGGAGGTGGCGAGCGCCCTTTTCAGGTTGAGGATCTACCGAAGGAACTGCCGCCAACCGAAGACATCGTCGAGCGCCGCAAAGAGCAGTTCAAACACAAGCGCGCAGCTAAAGAAGCACGCAAGCTGATAGACGTAAAGGTGACCATCGACGGGCCGTTCGGGGTGGCCCATATGGGTGACCCGCACGTCGATGATGATGGTACGGATATCGGTCTGCTTGAGCGGCACGGTGACATAATCAACGCGACCGAGGGATTGTTCGCCGCGAACGTTGGCGATCATCAGAACAACTGGATTGGGCGCCTGGCCCGCTTGTGGGCTCAGCAGTCGACAAGTGCCGCCGAAGCGTGGGCCTTGGTTGAATGGCACCTTCGCCGCAATCAGTGGATCTACCTCATTAACGGTAACCATGATTGCTGGTCCGGCGCGGGAGACCCTGTCAGTTGGATGATGCGGCAACAGCCCGGCGTTTTCGAGAACCATGGCGCTAGGCTGAGCCTACAGACACCATCCGGTCGTGAGTTTCGCATCAACGCGCGACACGATTTCAAAGGCTATTCGCAATGGAACACAGCGCATGGCCCCGCTAGAGCAGCACAGCAGGGCTGGAGAGACCACGTACTGGCTTGCGGGCATTTGCATATCAGCGGCTACCAGGTCGTTAAATGCCCCATGTCCAGCCTGATTAGCCACATCATGCGCATTGCCTCATACAAGATCTTCGATCGGTTCGCCGATGAGAAGGGGTTGCCTGATCAGAATATCTTCATGTGTCCTGTCACCATATTCGATCCAGACTACGGCGATGACGACCCAAGGGCGGTGACGACGCTTTTCGACCCTGAAGAAGCCGCCGAATACCTCACTTGGAAACGCTCCAAATGGGAGCAAGGCAAGCGGCATGACTGACGCCTTCACCGAGAGGTGCCAGCAGACCATTGACGAAGCCATGCGTCAGGCAGGTATGGAGACGGTCGGCGAAGATCCCGTGTCAGTACGATCCGAGGCCATCCGCATCCTCGCAGAGCGGTGCGTAGGATGGCAGCTATCGTATGAGCGGCAACGCGAGAAGATCAGCGCCGGCTATGAGCGCAGACGCCCGGCTGGGGTGACAAGGGAGCCGGGGTAGGGATTAATGGGTTTTGATTTACCCACAAGGAACCTAATGGGTCTTAGTTTACCCATCAGATAGTCCACCACGCACCGCCGTGATGGGCGAGGGGCCGTCAGTTATGTGCTGGCCTGTCCCCGGTCGGGCCGCTCTGGGACACCAGGGCTGTCCCGGCTAGCTAATAATCGGTGCAATTTTTCTCCTTGAATGTACACTGCGCGTGTATATATATCTCATAACGCGGTGGGATTGGCCCGCTGCAGGAGGTGGAGAACCTGAGATGCGAAACGAAATCCAATTCACTGACGAGCAGATCGAAGAGCACTTTGACGAGTCGCCCTTGGGCGCGACAATCGATGAGGTCGTTTTCACTCGCGACACGCTTGATGATTTTAAGATGGCCCGGAACGATTACCGCGAGCCCGGTACGGTAGATGACGACAACTTCGGCGGGTTCAGCGCTCTGGTGATTGAGGGCGCCCAGGCCGCCAAGGGGCAGCCGCGCAAGGATATTGTTGTCATTGACTACGGAACTGTGCGGGCCGTCTTGGCGCTTTAGGAACGAAGATTGCCCACAGCCTTCAAACTGCTTTGTGAACGGTGCGGTCTCTCGCAACGGGAGGCCGCCGCATACCTGAAAATACGTGTCGACACGGTGAAGTCCTGGAGCAGCGGCCGCAATGATGCGCCAATCGGAGTCATGAACGATTTACGAGCGCTCTATGCCGTGATCGATACAGCCGCCCTAGATCAGGCCGATGAGATTGAAAGGCAGATTAAGCGCAACCCGGTCGAGCAAATCGAAATCGGGATTGCCGTCGATGATCACGAGGCCCAGGGACTTGGGCTGCCGTGCGCCGGCGCGCACGGCGCTCTGATCGGTCTTGTTGTCACCCAGATCGATGTACCGTTTCGGATTGTCCCGCGCGGATCAACGGTAGCCACGGCCGGCGCGGCAGATGAAAGAGAGCGCGGCAACCGCCTATAGATACGCCGCCACCAAGATCGCCGCCAGGCCGATCAGCGTGCCGAGGATCCATTTTCCTGTTTTGGCCGAAGCCTCGATCGCCGTCTTGGTCTTCACCTGAGAGATCCGCAAGTCGGAGATTTCCCTGGCGAATTCCGTGCGCATCTCCTTGATGTCTTCTCGAATTTTGGCGACGTCGTCCGACAACCGCTCGACTTCGGACTCTGGCATGGCGCTCTCCTAGGCGGGGGGTTTGTTATCTGGGACTGGTTCGGCGCACATGCCGGGAAGGGGCGCGATCGGGCAGGACGTGCCGTCCGGGCCGCTGTGCCCGACGACCACGCCGTCTAGGCCTCGGCAATATCCATCGAGCGTAAGACCGCCGGGAAAGGGGATCGTGCCGATCGACTGCCAGCCGGTTTGTTCCAGGTTGGTCTGGACTTCGCCAGTGGGCAAACACTCGCCCCCAGGGGACTGCGCGTCGGCCGACAAGCACGAAGCTACCAAGACCGCACTCAACGCGGCGGATTTGAGGGCGTTCACGGGCACACCGCGTCTAGCTGGGCGTGCACGCCTTCGGCATCCACGATGTAGGGGATCAGCGGGCTGGTCGGCGGCAAGGCCTCGATCGCGGCGGCGATTTCTTCGGCCTGCGCGACCGTGAAGGTCGCCCGGTCCGGGCAGACCGTGTCAGTCACTTCGACGAGCCGCTCTTGCGCGCACGCTGTCAGCAGCGCTGCGCTGATCAACAGGCCGCCGAGTGCGGGCCATATCTTCGCGGTTTTCACGGGCAAGTCTCCTTTGCGCTTCGTTGGATTCGTCAAAGGCGTCGCGGCGCCCTTCCCTTCGGGCCTTGCGGCGCATGTTCCACAACCAAAGGGCGGCCGCCGCGACCAGGCCGGCACCGGCGGCGACCTTGCCCCAGATGCCGGCCAGGGCTGATGTCAGCCAGGCCATCAGTCGGCCCGTTCCTTGACGAACCAGCCGGCGATGTAGGCGCCGAGCGCCGCGCCACCGAGGATCGCGAAATACTTGACCTCCGGGTTGGCCAGCCAGGACACCCACGGGTTGAGGGTCGAGGCTGTCTCTGACAGGCTGCCGGCGATCGAGCCAACAGCGGCGCCTATCGTGGCGGCTGTCACCTTGCGGGTCGGCCGAGCGGTCGACTGGGTTACGAGCTCAGACATAGGATCTCTCCTTCAGGATTTGACGGTCCGGGCGCGGCGTTACCAGCGCGCGCGATCGGGCCGCGTATCGATGTGGACGAAGGTCGAATAGGCGCCGATGCCGTTGAATCCGTGCCGCTCGGCCATGGCGATGAACTCGGCCTGGTCTTCGGCCGGCATAGCGCAATCGAAGGCGATGCCGTCCATATGCTTGGACTGCGCCGCCCCACCGATCCGGCTGTTGTAAGCCGGCGATCGATAGCCTGAGTTGATGGTGATCGGCCGGCCCCATTCGCGCCGTAGCGCCTGCAGCGCGTCCAGCGCCTCCGGCACGACGATAATCGAGCGGTCGTTCGGGTCTTGCGGTTTGCCGCCAATCTCCGCCGGCGTGAAGTTCGGCCACCGCGCCCGCCACAGGTCGATCGGGATGTCGCCGTAATCATCCCATCGCGAGGCCGCCTGGAACGTGGTCGGCGGCGTTTCGGTGCCGGCCGGCAGCCTAGCGTGACGGTTGTAGGCCTCGGTCAGCTTCTGCGCGTAATGGTCGGGCTGGCCGGTTCCGTTGTAGCCAACGGCGAATGCGTGCCAATCCTTCAGGCGCAAGGCACCTGCCAGCCCCCTGCCCTGGACGAACTGGACGAAGGCCCGGATCTGGCCGTCATGGCCCATATTCATGTCGTTCACGAAGGCGTCGACGCTGGGGTAGCCGGCGGTCTCGTAGTTGAAGCCCATGATCTGCGCCGCGCCGTAGGAGGCCGACTTGTAGGCCGCGTCACGATCGAGATCTGCCGCTGACAGCAGCCGGTCCCACTCGCCGTCGCCGCCGCGGACATGCTTGTTGTTCTCGCGCCAACTGCGCATGGACAGGGTCGGATGGGACTCGTCGAACCGGTGATTGGTGTATTTGCCGAACGTCGCCCCTTCGAACCGGATCACGGCACGGCCAGGCCGCACCATGGCCTTGCCGGCGCTCTCGACCTCCAGCACGGCCTTGACCGCCGCCTCATCGGCCTGGAGCGTCACGGCGGCCCAAGCGATGCATTCCGGAGGCATTGCACCGCCGTCCTCGGGCGTTGCAGGCGGGCTCACAGTGGGCGACGCACTTGTCGACGGCGGTGCATCGGCGCCCTTGCGGCCGAACAGCGAGGCGATGATGCGCAGCAGGGCGCGCAGGATGTTTCCCATGAGGAATCTCCATCAAAAAAAGGCCGCCCAAATCGCGCGATGCGGGGCGGCTGTCAGCGAACTGAATTGTCAGGCTATGCGGCGGCCTTGACCTCGATAGACGACGAAGACCCGCCACCGCTAAAGCCGATGTTTATTGTTGCGCCGGCCGTGTGGCCGCCTGCGGTGGTGGTGGTCTGGTATCCAGACCATGACACGGCGCTGCTCTCACGCTCGATATCGTACACCTCGGTCATGTCGGAGGCCGGTGTGCCCGGGTAGAAAACGCCGCACATCCCCGACAGAATTGTCGAGCCGGCCTGCGTTGTTGTTATCGTGTGCGTTAGGTTTCCGCCGCCTTGCGAAATCTGGCTCGCGCCGATCGGGTCGACCGCGTCATAACCGTCTTCAAAAATGTAGATGTGAACCTGGCTATGTGCGCTCTTCGCCAAGGTCGCAGAAATCGTGATCGGTCCCGAAGCGTCGTCCTCAAGCGCAAACCATTGGCAGCGACTTGTCCGCGCAGCGCCAGAGGCGCCCGAAGCGCGGGCCGCCGCTTTTTCAGCCATCTCGTTGCCGTCGAGCGTGACAGAGGCCCAGCCTGGTGAGCCTACGAAACTGGAGAACAAGTGCTGGAAGCAGAGCAGAAACAACCGACTGCCGGCATAGGTCCCAACATCAACGCTGCCGAAGCTCGGATTGGTGTCAGTCGATGATACTGCATGCGCCGTAAGTTCGGGGACGCCCAACGGCCCCCACCCCCAGAGCTTGGCTTGATAAGTGCCGGCAGAACTAGCGTGCTCATCCGTTGTAGAGACCCGACCGGATGACGCCACCGGGATGACACTGATAAATCAGCCAATAGGTCCCAGCCGCCGCGGGAATCGTCGGCGGCGCCTCGAACTTAGCCGCAAATGAGACCGTGTGCGCCCCGCCTAGGATCAGCAGGATCGATCCTGCCTGGCCCTCCGTCAGGTTGCTGGCATCCAGCGTGATGTTGCCGGACACGGTCAGCGAATGGTTCTCGCTCGCCCCCAGATTGACCGTCGCTGTGGCCACAACGAAGGCGTCTGGCGATGCCGCAGGTCCAGTCGGACCAACCAGAGAGGTGCCGGCAGGCCATGAGCCGCCCGCCTTCGGGCCGAAGATCGTATCGGTCGCCGTGTTGATGTAGAAATCGCCATCGACGCCGTCACCGCCGGTCGGGTCGACCGTGCCGTTCAGGATCGTGCGGCCATCCGCGCCATCAACGCCGTCGGTGCCGTTCGTGCCATTGGTCCCGTTCGTGCCGTCATTGCCAGGGTTGCCCTGGATGCCCTGCGGCCCCACCAGCGGCGTGCCGGCAGGCCAGGCCCCGCCCGCCTTCGGGCCGAAGATCGTATCGGTCGCCGTGTTGATGTAGAAATCGCCGTCGACGCCCACGCCGCCCGTCGGGTCGACCGTGCCGTTCAGGATCGTGCGGCCATCCGCGCCATCAACGCCATCGGTGCCGTTCGTGCCATTGGTCCCGTTCGTGCCGTCATTGCCAGGGATGCCCTGGATGCCCTGCGGCCCCACCAGCGGCGTGCCGGCTG
>JBCCEL010000250.1:0-8962 GCA_039030315.1 Pseudomonadota bacterium | reverse complement strand
TGGCCAACCGTAACAAGCTGATTCCACGAGATGAATTTACCTCGTCCTCTGCCGCTCTGGATTGCCGGGTCAAGCCCGGCAATGACGAAGAGGGGGGACTTTCAAGTTAACCGGACTGCAGTGGGTCAAGCCCGGCAATGACGGTAAAGGGGCACTTTCAGGTGAACCGGACAGCTATGGGCTTTGCCCGAGCGCCGACGGCGTGAGGGTGGCCGTTTTGGACGAAAGTGCGACCTCAGCTCACCAGGGCGAGCTTCACGGGCTGTTCGGGGTCGGGACGGTTCTGGACCGGTTCGGCGAGGCCGCCGTTTTCGGAAATTTCCTTCAACCTTTCGGCGGTAACCGGGCGGGAGAACAGGAAGCCCTGGAGTTCGTCACAGCCGGTTCTGGAGAGCAGGGCGCGCTGCTCAGATGTTTCAACGCCCTCTACCGTCACGTTCAGGCCAAGTCCGCTGCCGAGTTCGATCATGGTCGAGACCAGCTGCAGCGCGTCCTGGGAGTTCTCCATCTCGGTGACGAAGGAACGGTCGATCTTGATGCGGTCCAGCGGGAATTCGCGCAGATAGGACAGGCTGGAATAGCCCGTGCCGAAGTCATCAAGCGCGATACACACGCCCAGCCCGCGCAGCTCCTTGATCGTTTCAACGGTTTCCTGCGGGTTCGAGATGAAAATGCCCTCAGTGATCTCAAGCTCCAGCCGCTTGGGATCGAAGCCGGTTTCGAGCAGCACCGTCTTTACCTGATCGACGAAGTTGGATTGACGGAACTGCACCGGCGAGACGTTGACCGCCAGCTTGGTGTCTCCCATGCCCTTGATGTCGGTGCAGGCGCGGCGCAGGATCATTTCGCCCAGCCTGTCGATGAGGCCGATCTCCTCGGCTATGGGCACGAAGGTTGCCGGCGAGATGGGGCCGGCCTCGGGGTGGGTCCAGCGCACCAGGGCCTCGACACCGAGGATCGTCTGGCCGTCCTGGGAGACCTTGGGCTGGTACTCAACGTGCAGGCTTGCGTCCTCGACGGCTTCCCGCAAGTCGGCTTCCATCAGCTTGCGGGACTTGATGGCGGCGGCCATCTCCGGGTCGAAAATCTGCAGCTGGTTGCGGCCGGCGCCCTTTGCCTGCAGCAGGGCGAAGTCCGCCTGCCGCACGGCTTCCGCAGCGCTCATCTCGCCATCGGCAATGATCGAGCCCCCGATGGAAACTCCGACATAGACGGACTTGCCGTTCATCTTGATGGGCGCACGCATGGACTCAAGGATGCGGTCGGCCAGCCTGGTGACATCCTTGGGCTCGCGGATTTCCGTCATCACGGCGGCAAACTCGTCGCCGGACAGGCGGGCGACAAAGTCTTCGGACCGGGTTGCGGCCTGGATCCGGCTGCCGAACGTCTGGATCGCCAGGTCACCACAGTCATGGCCGTAGCAATCATTGATGGATTTGAACTGGTCGAGGTCGAAGTAGAGAACCGCGATCATGCTGCCGTGTCGTTTGCAGCGGTCGAGCTCTTCCTGGAGCCGGAGATCAAAATGGCGGCGGTTGGGCAGGCCGGTCAGTTCATCAATGAAGGCCAGACGCTCAACCTGCTTGTTGTCCTTTACCGAGCGGTGCCAGATCATGGACATGAAGCCGAGGCCGACGAGGATGCACGCACCGAACATGGCGGTCTGCGCGCCGTCATCGAAGTTGAGGCCGGAGCCGACTGTCCGCAAGTGACTGATCTCGCGCCATAAAGAGACGACCGAGATGCCGATGATGATCCCGACCAGGATCACAATCCGGTTATGTTGTTTTTCGTGGATTTCCATCGTTGGAGGCTCCCCAGGGACTCTTCGCAGGTCGTCCCTCGTAACGCGGGAAGGGCCTAGGAATGGTAAACGGTCAGGGTAAACCTGACGGCAACCTTACCAGAGGATTAAGATCTGACTGTGCCGAGACGTGCCGGGGCGGCAAAAGCCCAGAGTGCGCTGGCGGCAAAGCTCGTGGCGGGCACGATGAGCACCACCGGAAGCAGTGCCAGCCACAGTGGCAATTCGGCGACGGAGTGGAGCAGCCAGAGCAGGCCCTGGTTCAGTCCGAAACATCCAATCGATACGGCAATGAAACGGGGGACGGAGGTCTTGTGCTCTGCGACGGCGCCGAAGGTCCAGGCCCAGTTTCCAAGATACGATACGCTCCAGGCGGTGAAGAAGGCGATGACATTGGCAAGAAGCGCTGCCAGATCAAACTGGTAGTGCAGCAGCAGGGCCATCCCGAGATGGGTCAGCGTCGCCGTGCCGCCGACGACAGCGAAGCGCGCGATCTTCTGCCAAAGCGGTATTGTCATTCCGCTCCTTCGCAGACCGCGAGAAGGGAAACCCCGAAGGGCAATGAGAGGCGTCCGATCAGGAAGCGTTCCGCTTCGAAGACCTTGCGCAGCGTGGCATTGAGGGCCGGCGGCGGCATGTGGTCATCGCTGGACGTGCCGCCAGCGATCTTCTTCAGCGCCCTGAATGCAAGGACGGCGGGAAACAGCAGAGTATTGAAATAGCTGAGCTTCAAAGGCTTGAAGCCGGCCTTCTGGAGTTTCTGATTCAATTCTGCGCGCGTGTAACGGCGGTAGTGATGATGCTGTTCGTCATGAGCCGACCAGAGCCAGGGCAGGGCAGGGACGGTCATCAGCAGCTTGCCGCCGGGTTTCAGTTGACGCCTGAGGGCGGCAAGTCCCGCTTCGTCATCCTCAATGTGCTCGATAACATCCAGCGCGACCGCCACATCAAAACTTCCCGGACGGAACGGGATCTCGGCAGGCAGCGCACCTTTCTCGATACGGCAGCCGGATTTCCCACGCGCCATGCGCAAGGCGCCGGTGTCCGGTTCGAAGGCGGAAACCTTTCCGAAGCGGTTCAGCATGCGCAGGTTGCCGCCGGTGCCGCAGCCGGCTTCGAGGATCTTCAGGTTGGACCGGCCACCCCGGATATGGTCCAGGACACTGCTCAGGATGCCGCGGCGCGCCTTGAACCACCAGTGCTCGGATTCGAGCCGGTCCATGCGTTCGTAGACTTCTCTTTCCATTTGTCTTCCTTGCGCCTGTTGTGCGGCAGGCCGTGTGCTTCGCGGATGAGATAGAGTGGGCGGTTGCGGACCTCGATAAAGACGCGGCCGAGATACTCGCCGATAATGCCCGTTGCCAGGATGTTGATGCCGCCGAGGAACAGGATCGTGACCATGAGCGAGGCGTAGCCCGGCACGCTTACTCCGTACATCAGGGTGCGCAGGATCAGATAGCCGGCGTAGGCGAACGAGGCCGATGCGATGATCACACCGAGATAGGTCCAGATCCTCAAAGGCACGGTGCTTGAGGCGGTAATGCCGTCTATGGCGAAGTTCCAGAGCTTCCAGTAGGCCCATTTGCTGGTGCCTGCGGCGCGGCTTTCGCGGGCATAGGCAATGCCTGTCTGCTTGAAGCCGACCCAGGAAAACAGGCCCTTCATGAAGCGGTTGCGCTCCGGCAGCTGCTTGATCGCGTGAGCCACCTGACGGTCCATGAGGCGGAAGTCGCCGGTGTCGTGCGGGATGCGCACATCGGCCAGCCAGTTATGCACGCTGTAGAAGGCGCGGGATGTGAGGCGCTTTGCGGCGGTGTCCGTGTCCCGGCTGGCGCGGCAGGCGTAGACCACGTCGAAGCCTTCGCGCCATTTCTCCAGCATCTCGCCGATCAGCTCGGGAGGGTCCTGCAGGTCCGCATCGATCGGTACGATGGTCTGCCCGTCGGCATGGTCCATCCCGGCCGTCAGGGCGATATCCTTGCCGAAGTTTCGGGAGAGCGCGATGACCTTGATGCGTTCGTTGCGAACGCGGTGCTGTACGAGCTTGGCGAATGTGCTGTCCGAGCTGCCGTCGTCGACGCAGACGATCTCGTAGTACTCGGTAACCTTCGAGACGGCGGCTTCAACCCGTTCGAAGAACAGATCAATGCCCTGCTCCTCGTTGTACATCGGCACGATCACTGAAACGAGCGGCTCCGCCAGTGACTGGCCCTCGGCCATCCGCGCTGTTGTCATCACGCCATACCCACTCAAACCGGCACAATCCTGTACCAGGGAATATCAGGGTTTGAGTTAAGAACCGGTTCACCTGTCCGCGGCACGTTCTGTGGACAGCACGGCGTCTATCTGGCGAAGCAGCTCATCGGTGACGGTAATGGTGCCGTCGTCGGTCTGTTGGATGATGACTCGATGATCGAGCCCCAGCGCGCTCGAAACGCCCTGCATCGTTATATCCATCCGGCCGCTGGGCATGATCTCGATGAACTGCGATCCTGGAAGCATGAGGGATGCATTCACCAGGTTGGCCCCGTGGATGCCGGCGACCGCGCTCGCCTGGCTGTAGAGTTCCACCTGCTCGCGGACCGACAGCGAGCTGTTGTTGACCGGCTCAAACCCCCTGGCCTGGAAGAATGCGGCAAGCCGGTCCTCGTCCCGCACGCGGCTGGAGCCCCTGAGACTGAGAATCCTGCGGGCCGGCTTCGCCTGTCCGCGCGCATGATTTGCCAGTCTTGCGAGAAACTCGCGGCCCCAGGACGTGATCGTGTAGGCCTCCGGATATTGTGGGTAGAACGCACGGTCCATGGAGAAAAGCGCCGGCATCCTGCAATGCACACGCTCGATCCGGCTGGTTTGCAAGCCTTCCTGTGAAAGATAGTCGATCCATTCGTTCTGCATGCGTCCAGGGTTCACAAGCAGGGTGGTCGCCTTGATGCCGTGCCGGTCGAAATGATCGGCCAGCGAAAGCATGGGCAGCATTTCGACGGTCCAGTGAAAGTAATTCTCCTCGCCGCGCCGGGTGAAGATGTAGGTGTCGCCTTCAAGGTGCTTCAGGGTGCTGGTGCGGAATGCCGGCAGGATCCGCTCATGGAAGACGGGCTCGTTCGAAGCATAGCCGTCGAGTATCCGGCCGCTTCCATCCAGTAGCACGCCGGCGGGGGCGAAATAGTAAGCGGGTCCGACCTCTTTCACCTCACAGACAACCGGGTACGTCCGGCCGCGGATGCGCTTGAGGTACCGCTCCGCTGCATTGTTGTCCGGAGCGTTGATCTGAGGATCAATGCCGACGATTGGCGGCAGGTCCGACAAAGAGAATGCCACCGCTCCGTTCTGGTTCCGACCGACGGAAATTGGTTCAAGGAAATCCGGGCTTGCGTGCGCGTCGGCCAGTGCAGCTTCGCGCCGGACGACCGTCAGCAGGCTTTCAATTTGCTCGTCGCCGGGGTGCCGTTCGGCGCCCTCCTCCAGAACTTCGAGCGCAAAGCCCGGATCGTTGCAGGCCCTCAGTGTTGTAGCGGCCCGCAGAAATACTTCCGGGTGGGCGCCTCCGAACTGGTTGATCGCCATGGTCCAGCGGGCAAGGGCCTCGTCGAACATGCCTCTGAAGAACGCGGCATCCGCATACTCCATGGCCGGAGCCGCCGCCTCCGGGTGGGCTGTGATCCCTTCAAGCGCACGCTCTTCGGCGGTCACGAACTCACCGAGTTTGCGGTGGGCTATGCTGGCACTGGCGTAGGCGCCGGGGCTGAGCGTGTCCGCATGCGCGAAGGCCCGCAGCCAGGCGCGGGCCGCACGTATCCAGTCTCCCGATGCGGCGGCCTCTTCGGCAATCTTCTGGTTTGGGTCAGCCATGCGGCAGGCTTTTAGTTCAATTCCCCGGTTCGGAGAAGAACTGCCGTCCTGCAAATCTGGCTGCAACGATGCCGCGCCAGTGCAGCTGCCGGTCTAACGCCGGCGTGCGAGAAGACCGTCTACCGAAATGGCTCCTGCGCCTTTCACGATGAGGTAGATCAGGGGGAAGATCCAGAGCAGGCGCTGGTCGAGGATCACGCCGTCCTGAATGCGGTCGAACATGGCGCCGATGGTCTTGGCGTCCGCGCCGTGGCCGGTGATGTCGACAATACTCATGACCGCGATGAAGCCGATCATGGCGGCAGAAGACAGGCGGGTGAACAGACCGATAAGGATCAGAAGCGGGAGCAGGAACTCGGCGTAGGTGCCTGCAAGAACCACCAGCGTGTCGAGAATGGACAGGGCATCGGAGTCGTAGCCCACGGCTTCGAACTTCTTCGGAAAGATCTGCGCATATGCCCCGGTGGATGGGGAGAAGATGTGGTCCCCGATCTTGGTCTTGGCCGAATTCCAGAAGAACAGCAGGGTGACGCTGGAAAACACGAATCGGGCCAGAAGGCCGAGGAACCAGCCGCTCAGGGCACGTTCGACGGCGCCGAATATGGAATTGTGGAGATTGGTCAGGCTGTTGATCAGACCGGTCATTGTTGCGCTCCATGCAGGGAATAGTGTGTGACGATCCGGCTCTCGATCAGGCCGGTTATGTTGTGTGTCAGGTCGAAATCAGGATCGGCTGCCCCGGCCTCTGCCGCCATGCCCAGAGGCTGCCCTGCAGCCAGCGCGGCGAGGAAGTCCAGTCCGCCTGGCGGCAGCCGGCGCATCTCGACGGTGAGTTCGGGCCGGGCGATCAGGACCGCTTCACCGTGCTCCGGCAGGTCGGGCTGCGTGCTCTGATCGGCTGTGGTGTTCCATTCCCAGAGGGAAAGTGCCGGGTATGTCTCGCCCAGCAGTCGGACGGACGGGTGAAGCGCGAAAACAGCCGTTCCAAGCGCTTCCGCTGGTATGGCGCTCAGGAAGTCAGGCGGCAGCGGGTCTGCGTCAGCGGCGTGATAGGCTTCCCGGCGATACTGTTCGAGGCGGGCGACTGAAGCGAGATAGGGCAGGTGGCTCACCGGGCCGAATTGTTCAATGAAGCCGGGAAAGTCTTCGCCGTAGAGCATGAGCAGAGGCGTTGAGGGCGGACTTTGACGGACGAACTCCCGCGCCATGGCTGCGAAGAATTCCTCTCCCACAATCTTTTGAATGACGGGAAAGGCCGTCGCGAGCGCTTCAACGAGGCTGACAGTGACGTTGTTGCGGTAGACGGCAAAGCGTTTCGGGGCCGGCTTGCCGCCCGGATCGACCACGCCCGCCGGCACCGGCAGATCGGGATCGAGCAACGCGCCGGCAAACGCGGCCTGTTGGTTCTCAAGCGGCATGGGAGTGGTAGGGCGGAGCTGCTGCTGCCAGGATGGCGTCCGCGCGTTCAACGTCGCGGTAGAGCACGTTCCAGGCCGGGACGTCATTGTCCCACTCGATCAGCGTTGGCCTCGGACCGATACGCCGGATCAGCTGCTCGTAAAGCGTCCACACCGGGTCGGCGACTTCCCGGTCATGGGCATCAATCAGGAGCGGTGCGCCGTTGTCGTCCTCGTCTTCGGCATGGCCGCCGAGATGGATCTCGCCCACAGCATCGACCGGGAACCGGTTGAGATAGTCCTCAGGATCGTAGTGCTGGTTGGTGGCGGAGACGTGCACATTGTTGACGTCCAGAAGCAGGCCGCAGCCGGTGCGCCGCACCACGTCCTCCAGGAACTCGATCTCGCTCATCTCGGAGTCGGTGAACGCCACGTATGTGGACGGGTTTTCAAGTAGCATGGTCCGGCCGAGATGGTCCTGGACTTGCGAAATGTGCTCGCATACCCGGTCCACCGTCTCTCTTGTGTACGGAACCGGCAGCAGGTCGTTGAGAAAGCCCGTGTCATGCGTGCTCCAGGCCAGATGCTCCGAGAACAGGCCCGGGTGGTAGCGGTCACAGACAGTCTTCAGGCGGGCCAGATGAGCTGTGTCCAGCTCACGCGCCGAACCGATCGACAGTCCGACCCCGTGGCAGGATACCGGGTAGCGGTCGCGAATCTGCGCCAGGGCGTGATGCGGCGGGCCGCCGTCGCCCATGTAGTTCTCGGCATGGATCTCAAACCAGCCGATGTCCGGCTCATGCTCGAGGATGTCCCCATAATGGCAAGCTTTCAGCCCGGCGCCCGCCAGCGCGGGAATGTCAGAAGCTCTGGTGAATTTCTGGGGGGACATGGAAATCTCGGGGCGCCAAAAAATTGTTCGCCGGGCCCTGATCACAAGGCCCGGCGAGACAACAACCTGGTCTGCTTAGGACGGCAGATCGCGCTTCAGCGCCTCAAGCGAACCTTTGCGGTCGGCGCCGTCGGCCTGCTTGGGCAGTTCCATCGTGGTGCAGGTGCCCTTGGGAACCAGTGTCCAGGCATTGCCCTGATAATCGACGGTGGAGGTGCCGGCGCAGGTGGTGCCGGGGCCTGCGGCGCAGTCATTCTGACCGGCCAGCGACACGCCGTAGCATTTCTCTTTTGCCTGCGCGCTTGCGTTCGTGGTGACGGTGGCTGTCAGTGCTGCTGCAACTGCGCCTGCGACTGCAAGTGTTTTTGCGGTGTTCGACATATCGTTAAATCCTCTCCGGTGTTTTCACTCGTCAGGTGGTGACGATTTCAAAATAGAGCCTCGGATGCGCGCATTGAATTCACGAGCCCGTGTCTCACGGTCCCGTCAGACAATGACACATAGAGGGTACGCCTAACGCGATGAAAAGCAAGGAAATATCTGGCCGAAACGCAGGCCGGCCCCGCTTTGGGGGCCGGTCCGTAGGTCGAATTCCGCCGATTGTTACAAGAGATCGGGCGCGGTCGCGGCCAACTTCAACTCTTTTGTTACATCGGCAAGCGCTTGAACAGAGGTCTGTTTCTCGCCCAGACGCCGGACGCTGACGGTGCGGTCCTCGACTTCGCGGTGACCAACGGCCAGGATGACCGGCACTTTGCCCACCGAATGTTCGCGGACCTTGTAGTTGATCTTTTCGTTGCGTGTGTCGGCCTCGGCGCGGACACCGGCGGCGCACAGTTCGGCAACCACTTCGTTCACATAGTCATCCGCTTCCGAGGTGATCGAGGCCACGACGACCTGACGCGGGGCCAGCCAGAACGGCAGCTTGCCCGCATGTTCTTCGATCATGATGCCCACAAAACGTTCGAATGAGCCGAGGCAGGCGCGGTGCAGCATGTATGGGCGCTGCTTGCTGCCATC
>JBCCEL010000249.1:0-8993 GCA_039030315.1 Pseudomonadota bacterium | reverse complement strand
TGAGGCCATGCTCGGAAAACCCATAATCAGTCACGACAACGCCCTCTATTGGCGCATTTTCAAGACCCTGGGACTGGCCCCGCTAACCGAACAGGGCCAGCTGCTCTCTTCGCTCAAAGGCTGAACACATGCACAAGATCCTTGCGCTCTGGGCGGTTCCCCGCTCCACCTCCACCGCGTTCGAATGGATGATGCGTCAGCGCGGCGACATGGAATGCTTCCACGAACCTTTTGGCGAGGCCTGGTACCAGGGCGAAGAGCCTCTATGGCCGCGCTTCAGGGCCGGCGACGTGCGCACGCCGGGTCTCACTCTGGACAGCGTTTGGGAAACGCTCAAGGCGGCTGCGTCAACGGGGCCCGTATTCACCAAGGACTTTCCGCTCTACATCGACCACATCTGGAACGACGAGCTTCTGGCGCACTTCAACCACAGCTTCCTCATCCGCGACCCCGCAAAAACCATCACTTCAATGTACGACAAATGGCCGGACTTTCATGAGAAGGAGGTGGGGTTTTCAGAACAGCGAGAGCTGTTTGACCGGATCTGCGACCGCGCGGGCACCGCTCCCCCGGTTCTGGACAGCGACGACCTGCTGGAGGATCCGCACAAGATGGTCAAGCTCTGGTGCGAAGCTGTGAGCATTCCGTTTTTGCCGGATGCGCTAAGCTGGGAGCCCGGCGCCCGCGACGAGGTGAGCTGGTGGGACGGAGGGTCGTTCCACGCCAACCTGCGAAACTCCGACGGTCTGAAACCGCAGAAGCGCAAGTATATCGACATCGCGCAGGCTCCGGAGCGGGTGAAGGAAATCCACGAACGGGTTCTGCCGCACTACGAACATCTCTACCGCCACAGGCTCCAGCAACAAGGACAGCAAGCCGCATGAGCGCTCTCAACGACAACCACCCCCTGCCCGGCCCGCAACGCTCCTCGAATGTGGAGTGGCACGGCATGAAGATCGACAAGGCGCTGCGCGCTAGGTCCAACGGGCAAAAACCCTGCGTCCTGTGGTTTACCGGCCTGTCCGGCGCCGGTAAGTCGACGATCGCCGACAAGCTGGAGCAGAAGCTTTATCAGGCCGGCAAGCGCACCTATCTGCTGGACGGGGACAATGTCCGCCATGGTCTCAACAAGGATCTCGGCTTCTCCGATGAGGACAGGGTGGAAAACATCCGCCGCATCGCCGAGATTTCGAAACTGTTCGTGGATTCCGGCATCATCGTTCTGGTTTCCTTCATCTCTCCCTTCCGGACCGAGCGTCAGATGGCGCGGGAACTGGTGGAGGACGGCGAGTTCATCGAGATCTTTGTGAACACGCCGCTGGAGATCTGCGAGGCACGGGATCCGAAAGGCCTCTACAAGAAGGCGCGCGCCGGAGAGATCCGGCAGTTTACCGGCATCGATTCCGCCTATGAGCCGCCACAGGCGCCAGAACTGGTCCTCGCCGCAGACCGGGATGATCCGGACGCCCTCGCCGACCAGGTCATTCAGTTCCTGGAGGAGCGCAGCTACATGGCCCAGTGGCGGTAGCCGGGGAGTTGTCTCCTTTTGATGGCAAAGGTCAGGATGGACTGGCCTCGCATCACCCCTGCCGCTAAGGTCCGGCGCAAGACCTCAGCACACCGCAAGGGGAGAGACGAGTGGTCAGCATTGCTGCAAGGACCCGTGCAGGCGCCGCAATCGGATGCCTGATTGCCGGTTTTACCTTTCTAGGCATCGGCGGAACGGCAGGCTTGCTGGCCTCCGAACTGAAGGACGGCAACGCGGTTCAGATGATCGCGGCAGAGCACAGCCAGGGCAGATCCGGGCTGGCGAAGAAGACACGGGCCGTCGACGCCCGCGCCGCTGAAGTGGGCGAGATTGTCGTGACGCTCATTGCAGGCGAAGGCACGGAGACTACCAGTCCTCCTGCCCGCAAGGGCGACATGGTGGTGCGGAACCGCTGCGCGGCGACGGGCAATGAGGAAATTCTCGTGACGGCGAAGAAGTTCGCCGCGCGTTACGAAGGCCCCCTCGGCGCAGGATCCCTCCCGGGCTGGAAGACCTACCGCCCGCGTGGCAAGGTCATGCGATACATGGTGGTCCCTGAAAGCGCGGGCTCATTCCGGTTCAAGGCCCCCTGGGGTGCATTCATGAAGGCGCATCCCGGAGATGCTCTCGTGCAGGACCCCAAAGATGAGACGGACACCTACCGCATTGCCGCCGCGGCGTTCGCCTGCACCTACGAGGTCGTCGCGCCGGCAAAACCATGAAAATCGCCGGCAAGAGCCAAGGAGAAACCGATGTTCAGGAGCGGTGAGGAGGTCAGGTCAAGGGATTGGGGGCCGGAGCTTGGCGCGGGCCGCCACCATCGGGCGCGACTGGGCTTCATTCTCATGTCGACCGACCTTGCGGCAGAGGCCGACTTCTTCGACATGGCGCCGGAAGGCGTGGCGGTCCACATAACCCGGCTGAAAACGGACGATTACACAACCAGCGAAACCCTCTCGCGCCACATCGAACACATGGCGGATGCCGCGTCGCGCATCCAGCCCGACACGAAACCGGACGTGATCAGCTATAGCTGCACAAGCGGCTCGATCGTGATCGGCGAAGAGCGGGTCTTCGCGGAGATCCGCAAGGGTGCACCATGGACCAGGCCCATGTGCCTGGTCACCGGCGTTGTGGACGCGCTGCGCGATCTTGGTGCGCAACGAATTGTCGTGGGCACGCCCTATCTGGACGAGATCAACACGGCCGAAGCGGAGTTTCTCGTCGCCAAGGGATTCGACGTACTTGATATCCAGGGCCTAAACCTGACAACGGGGATTGAGTTCGGCCAGGTGACGCCGGCGTTCTGGAAGAAGTTCGCCCTTGCAATCGACCGGCCGGATGCGGACGCGATCTTCCTGTCCTGCGGCGGCATCCGCTCGCTGGAGGTGGTGGAGGAGATCGAGCAGGCAGCAGGCAAGCCGGTGATCACCTCAAACCAGGCCCAGTTCTGGAGCTGCCTGCGCCGGGCGGGCATCGGCGATGAGATCAAGGGGTTCGGGCGGATCTTTCAGCGGGCGGGGCGTTGGTGAATTCGGCGATAGAGGCGATCATCTATTTCATTTTGCGCTGGAGTCTCGCCGGAATATGGTCATGCTGCACTGCAGCATAAAGGCCAATCCATGAAACTTTCCAGCCAGCCCGTTTGGCAATATCTGGTCCGCGATTTTCTGGAACTCTACCAACACGGCTCAGCCGGCGGCAGCAAGAAAATCCGCAGCCATATGGCAGAGGTGAGAAAGGCTCTCGGGAAGGTCTTCGAGGACGACCCCGTGGTGGAACCGGCGCCTGGCCATGAATTGCCGGTTTGCCAGCATCTCGACCGGGCCCTCTACGCGGCCGCCCCCTATCACACGGCCAAGATCGCGCGTTCGGTCTGGTCGGTCCGGGACAGTCTGGAATGGCAATATGGCTACGAAAAAGTGCCCCGCGGTCTTCGCCTGAAGTTTGGATTCACGCAAGTCCTTGGGGCTGAGGGGCCGATCATCAGCGATCGGGCAAAGCTCGGTTTCGTTCTCTTTGCGCCCGGAACCACATACCCGGCGCACAGCCACAAAGGCATCGAAGAGAGTTACATCAATGTATCGGGCCACGTGTCCGAGAACGACACCGGCGTTTCGTCCCCCGGATCACTTATCTTCAATCCACCTGGCCACAGCCACCGGATCACAACAGCCGACCGCGAACCCTGCCTCCTGGCCTATGCCTGGACCGGCACCCCGTCTGCGCTCGCCGGTCAGAAGCTGACGTTCACACGGAAGTAGCGCCGGAACCGGTCTGATGTAACAAACCGGCGCGGAGCTCACCGGTCTGCTCCAGACCGCCGGTTGCCTCAATACAGTAAAGCGTTGCCGAAGTTCTCCGCGCGCCCATACAGAGTTCTTGCCAATCATTCCGATTATAAGTGCGGAAAGGCACATTACAGATTTGTATTAGTGCGTGGCCTCGATGGGCAAAACAAGGAGAACACCATGAGGCTCAATCTCAGAGTCAACACTCAACTACGCGCAGATTACGTCAAGGGCGTGAAATGGCTGAAAGCTGAAACCGGTATAAAAAAAGCACCCAGTAACGGCGCTCCGATCAACACTTATGATTATTATGTGGATGTGCATCAGGGTGCAACGTCGGGTCGCAATCAAAATCCGGACAGCAGCAATGCCGCACACAGGAGCCCGGCGTTTCTCCCCTGGCACAGCGCGTTCATCACCATGTTCGAGAAGAATTTGCAGCGCGTCTTGAACGATCCTCGCTTCGAACTGCCCTACTGGGATTGGGCCTATGATGCGATGCTCGCCGATCCCAGACAGGCGGTTGTGTGGAGCGACGATTTTATGGGTGGGGACGGCGATCCGGTGACCACCGATCCGTTCAGAGAAGGCGAATGGCGGCTCTATAATGATCCAAACAGCGATTCCCTGTACCGCCGGTTCGGCCCCAAGTTCGGGGTGACATCGCTTCCTCCTCAGTCGGACGTGGAGGAGGCAATGGGCTTCACGGTTTACGATACGTCTCCCTGGAACGCCTCATCACGGGGCAGTTTCCGGAACAAGCTGGAAGGATGGGACGGCGGAGGGAAACCCCAGCTGCATAACCAGACCCATGTGTGGGTTGGAGGCGCAATGCTGCCCATGTCCTCTCCGAATGATCCGGTGTTCTTCCTGCACCATTGCAATGTCGACCGCTTGTGGCGCCAATGGCAAGCGAAGCACCCTGATCTGGGCTACCGGCCCAACGAGAACGATACGAGACAAGGGGGCGTCGATGAAAACAAGTGGATCCACCACGTTATGTGGGGGGTCGACAAGACGCCGGAAAGTCAGTGGGACTAAAAGGCCCTGGGCATTTTCTATGGCGATCCTGAAACCAGCCAGGATGCCATCCGGTTCGTTTTTGAGAATGGCAAATTGCCTGCAGGCCTGGAGGTGGCCGGGGAAAAGGACATTGAGGTGGAGCAGGGCCGGGTCGTCATGGGCGGGCTGGAGCGCCGCAGCTATGTCCGGACCGAACGGACCGACTTCGTTTCAAACAGCTTCGTCGCCGAAGTTGCGGCTACGGTCACCTCGCCGGCCGCCGAGCCGGCCGCCGGCATGGTGTTTCTCGGCATGGGAGCAGGTGAAGCGGAGCCGGACCCGGCACCGCAGGGCTTCTGGTCCGAGCCGCATATCGAGCCGCATGCCTATATGCGCGCTGCACCGCAAGGTTTTGCCGGCGGGTACCTTGGCGTGACAAGCCACGGGGTCGAAAACCCGGTACCGAGAATTGATGGCGGCTCCAAGACCGGAACCCACCGGTTGAGGCTCAGCTGGGATGCGGGCGCCCGGAAGGCGAAGTTTGAAATCCACCGGGACTATACGGGGGGACCGTTCGTGGCATCGGAAACGCTGGGTTGGATCGACTGCTCCGAAAACGGCTTCGAAACAAGCAACACCCGTGTCTTCATTGGCGGGCCCGGGGGATACAGATTCGAAGCCTTTGAGATCGGCCCGATATAGGCGGGCCGTCACGGGCGGCCGGTGGACTTCACCTCGCCGGACGCCCGCTCTATCGTTGCTTCCGATGCAGTTGAAAACTGCGTCTGCCAGCTCCGCTGGGGTACGTCGGTGACAGCTTCCCCAATGCACCACAGGTCTCGCGTGAGTGACGCGTACTGGGTCTGGCAAACTATCGCCGCTTGAGGATTGGCGGACGGGCCTTGAGGATGGCCAGGCCGCAAGCCTGTTAATTCAGCGGAGTGTCGACACTCGCTCCGAGCGCTCGCTGCGCTTGCGCTGGAAGTAGGTGTCGTCCTGCTCGGGACCAGACACGCCAACGACGGTCCAGATGCGATCATCAGTGTCCTTGAGAGTGAGCTTCACTCCCTCGGAGATCATCGTGCTGCCGTGGCTAACGGGAAGCCAGGTTGTCATCTCAGAATCCTGATGACGAAGTTTGAATTGCTTGTATGTGGTGCTCATGACGGCTCCATTCTTGATTTTCCAGTGGTTTGCAGAAGTTTCGGCCAAGACTCGCTGAGCCGGCCAGATTATCCCTTCGAAAAGGGGCGCGGCTTATAGCACGTGCAGCGACACCTGCAAGCCTCTTAGGCGGGAAAAAAGGATTCTGCCCGCGAAGCAACCTGCTGACAGTTTCCGATATGCTGGTGGCGATGATGGGCTACCGGAGACCAATCACGCAACAAACCGGATCAGGAAGAAGTTCAATCGACAAGCTCGGTATGCTGAATACGGCAGCGAAGCGCTATAACTCTCCATGCCTAGATCGACCCGGTAATGCCCGGAGCTGAACCCAAAACGGAAACTCTGGGCAGAGGCTTGGTTTATTGTTGGTGCCAAGAGCCGTCTCGGCTTGAGCGAGCTACCCATCGAACGTTGCGAGGACAACGCTTCCCCTGGGAATTCAATGCTACGTCGCAGCTTCTTACCCAGAGCACGCATTGCCTGCCAATGGGTTCATTAATGTTTGGATGGTACCGAGTTGGCAGTGACATCGGAGCCATTGACAATGCATCGTCTTCTTTTGATTTCTGCGTTGCTTGCCACCGCAGCCGTTGCCGCTTGCAAACCGGCCATTGTCAAGAGTGATCCTACTCGCGTTGAATTTGTCGAGGCCTGTGAAGGGCGCACGGAATACAGATCCATGAAGCCAAGTAAGCGCACCGCCTATTGTGAATGCGGCTACGATCAAACCATGAGTGCACTTTCGGATGAGGAGAAGCAGGTGGCGCGCTTCTACCTACTGAGTCAGGTCGGTGTGGATGTGCGGACAAGAGGCTTGATAAGTGAGCCGAACTTTAACGGCATGATGAAAGCCTCAAAAGCAATTGGCGATGCTGCGAAGCGATGCAGATAATTGATTAGTGATCCGGCTCCACACTTCCGATTCAGGTCACGAAGCCCCTTCTTGCGCCAATTCGCGGAAGATCGGCCTCCAGATTCGAAATCTCGAAGCACTTCCGGATGCGGTACGACCTCACCGTTGGCTCCATCTCGGTTATCGGAGGTAGCCCGGACCAAGCACGACCTTCTCAGACTTCTCCTTTGGGCCAAGATTGCTCTCTTGGCTGACCGTGAGATTCGGAGATTTAGCTATCGTCCCTATGCGGAGAGCGTGACTTCTCCTCTGGGGGAAAAGCTTCCTCGACCGTATCACGGCTCTCGCCGTGGAGCTGCACTCAGAAACGGAAAACGGCGCCCCAGGTTTCCCTGAGACGCCGCTGTCTTGTGTATCTCTCTGCGGAGCCCTGCCCCGCCATCCGGCTTACGCCAGATCGAAGCGGTCCAGGTTCATGACCTTGGTCCAGGCGGCAACGAAGTCGCTGACGAACTTCTCAGCGCCGTCTGCCTGAGCATAGACTTCCGCGAGGGCGCGCAGAACCGAGTTGGAGCCGAAGATGAGATCGACACGCGTGCCGGTCCATTTGAGGTCTCCCGAAGCCCGGTCGCGGCCTTCGAAGGTCATCTCGCTTTCATCGGCCGCTTCCCACTTCGTGCTCATGTCGAGCAGGTTGGCAAAGAAGTCGTTCGAAAGCGTGCCGACCCGGTCGGTGAACACACCATGGGTGGAGCCACCCGTGTTGGCACCGAGGACCCGGAGACCGCCGACGAGAACAGTCATTTCCGGCGCGGTCAGGGTCAGCAGTTGCGAGCGGTCAACCAGCAACTCTTCGGCAGACGTCGTGAAGGACGCGCCGAGATGGTTGCGGAAGCCGTCGGCCACCGGCTGGAGCATGTTGACGCTGTCCACATCCGTTTGCTCCTGAGTGGCGTCTCCCCGGCCCGGAGTGACGGGCACGGTAACCGCGTGACCGAAATCACTGGCCGCCTTCTCAACCGCAGCCGCGCCGGCGATGACGATCAGGTCAGCCATCGAGACCTGCTTGCCGCCGGACGCACCATCGTTGAACGACTTCTGGATGCCTTCAAGCGTGTCCAGGACCTTGGCGAGCTGTGCCGGATCATTGACGTCCCAATCCTTCATCGGGGCCAGACGGACGCGTGCGCCATTGGCACCGCCGCGCATGTCCGAACCGCGGAAGGAGGAAGCGGACGCCCATGCGGCAGACACCAGCTCCGGAACGGAAAGGCCGCTGTCCAGCACGCTGGCCTTGAGGCCTGCGATGTCCGCATCGTCGACCAGTGCGTGGTCGACTTCCGGGATCGGGTCCTGCCAGATGAGGATCTCGGACGGCACTTCCTTGCCGAGATAGCGGGCGCGCGGGCCCATGTCGCGGTGGGTCAGCTTGAACCAGGCGCGGGCGAACGCATCGGCGAACTCGTCCGGGTTCTCATAGAAGCGGCGGGAGATCTTCTCGTATTCCGGGTCCATGCGCATGGCCATGTCGGCGGTGGTCATCATGATGGTGACCTTCTCGCCGGAACCGTCGACCTGCGGAGCGTGGTCTTCTTCCTTGAGATCGACTGGATGCCACTGGTTGGCACCGGCCGGGCTCTTGGCGAGTTCCCATTCGTAGCCGAAGAGAACGTCGAAATAGCCGTTGTCCCACTGGATCGGGTTCGGGGTCCAGGCGCCTTCAACACCGCTGGTGATGGTGTCCACCCCCTTGCCGGAGCCGTGGCTGGAGAGCCAGCCGCAGCCCTGGGCCTCGATCGGCGCGCCTTCCGGTTCGGCGCCGACATGAGCCGGATCTCCGGCACCATGGGCCTTGCCGAAGGTGTGACCGCCGGCAACCAGCGCCACGGTTTCCTCGTCGTTCATGGCCATGCGGCCGAAGGTTTCGCGGATGTCGATGCCGGACTTGACCGGATCGGGATTTCCGTTCGGGCCTTCCGGGTTGACGTATATCAGGCCCATCTGCACGGCGCCGAGCGGGGTTTCCAGGTCCACACGACCACACTGCCTTTACAGCTGTACCTTCCAAATCAAACACTGGTGATTTCGCGCAGTGAAATCAGTTTAGGCCACTGCAGTCTTTGCCTCCTCTGCATAGTATTATTAATCACGT
>JBCCEL010000248.1:0-9053 GCA_039030315.1 Pseudomonadota bacterium | reverse complement strand
GGTTTTTAACTGCGTCTGAATGCTATTGGCTTTATTGCTATCATCCAGCTCCTTGAGATTGTCGATGATATCCCGGACTTTACTGATCAGTAAATCAGAGGCAAAGAACCCATTGATCTCTACCGCATCCTTAAACCGCAGGCTTCGCTGCTGGATGCCATTGAGGATTCGTTCTGCCGCACTGGCGAGTGCAGTTGTACGATTGTTACGTGCTTCTACCAGGCTATTCTTTCTTTGCTCTAATGCCGCAAATACCTCCTCTCGCTTCTCGGCTAATTGTCCAACAAACTCATCGATTTCGGCAAACTTCCCTTCCAGCTCTTCTAATTGTACCATTAGGCGAGTCAGGTAGGTATCACACTTTTCGGGGGTATCAGCCAGATCAAGATAGTTGATCATGCTCTGGTCTAGCAGCTTGATTTGTACACCAAATTCGGCAGCAGCCTCACTACCTTGCAATTGCTGTAGCCTTTGCTTGATCGAGGCTTTGTGCTGATTGAGGTGGGTAAACAAGCCTGAAATTTGCTCGATAATACGAGTAGTTTGGGTTGCATCATCAATCGGGAGATTACTTACAATCTCGATGAGCAACTCCAATTCTGCCCCAATTGCATTAAAGTCTGTTGTTAAATCCTTTGCGGCAACGGCTGTTTCGATGGTTTCGATTTGTTCCGCTGCAGCTGTAATTCTTTTTTGATAGGGTAGGAGTGCGTCGTCTCTAAGTAAGAAGCTAATACAATCATTGGCCAGGCTTTCGCCAGATGTTTTAGCTTGCTCATCGAGTGCCTCAATCAGTTCTGGCTGTGTATAGGGTAAGTCTTGTAAACTAATAACTTCTCCACGTAAGGTACGCAGATCAGCGAGCGTTTGTACAAAAGCATCGACTTGATCATAGGTCTGGCGACGGATTTGATCAAATAGATCTTCAGCCTTTTTTTGTACAGCCTGAATAGCCTGCGCGGTCTGCTTTTGGTTCCCGGGCCTCGGCCTGAGCGCCCAGCGCCTCGCCGCACGCATCACGGAGCTTTCCGACGGCAAGCTCAAGACCCAGTACTTCGCAGCCGGCGAGCGCGTCGGCGCTTTTGACAGCTTCGACGAAGTGGCCGGCGGCAACGCCCAGGCCTATATCGCTGCCGACTACTACTGGAAGGGCAAGCACCCCGGCTGGGCCTACTTCACCACAGTGCCGTTCGGTATGACCACGGTTGAATGGAACGCCTGGATCAAGTTCATGGGCGGCCAGGCTCTCTGGGACGAGATTGCTGACGGCTTCGGCCTGAAGTGCCTGCCTTGCGGTGCCACCGGCACGCAGATGGGCGGCTGGTTCAACAAGGAAATCGAATCCACCGAAGACCTCAAGGGTCTGAAAATGCGTATCCCGGGCCTCGGCGGCGACGTCATGGCCAAGCTTGGCGCATCCCCGGTCTCGCTTCCGGGTGGCCAGATCTACGAAAACCTCGTTTCCGGCGCTATCGACGCGACGGAATGGGTTGGCCCGTACAATGACTACTTCATGAAGTTCTACGAAGCCGCGAAGTACTACTACTACCCGGGCTTCCACGAGCCGGGTGGCGGACTGTCCTTCGGCATGAACAAGAGCTGGTGGAGCGGCCTGACCGACCACGAAAGGGCGATCCTGACGGCCGCCTGCATGGAAGAGCATGCCGCGCAGTACGAGGAAACCCAGGCCAATAACGGTAAGTTCCTGGCCCGCCTCGTCAACGACCATGGCGTTGAAGTGAAGGAATTCGGCGAAGACATCTATGACGGCTTCGGTGAGGCCGCCAATGCCGTTTTCGAGGAAACCCGCTCGCACAGCGCGCTGGCTGCCAAGATCCATGATGAGTTCACCAAGGCTCTCAGGGAAGTGGGCGGCTGGCAGAAGATCGCCGAGGTGGCGTTCTCGGTCCAGCGTAACCGCGTGCTGGACATCTAGCGGATAATGAAGACTTCCCCGGCTTCCCTTTCAGGGGAGGCCGGGGCCCCTCCGACCGGTGCTGACCGCCGGCCTACTCCGGCCCGCTGCCATCCGGCGGCGCCAGAACGATTTCTCCATCTTCCCGCAGGTGCTCCACGCCATCGATCTCCTTCAGGGCGTCCAGCAGTTCTGATTTCGCCGATCCGGTGATCATCCGGATTTCCTTCAGTATCTTCGTGACGACCATACCTGCGGATTGCAGAGCTTCCGCGATGCTCTCGATGGCTTCGCGTTTCTGCTTTTCAACCAGCACGATGATCTTGACGTCAGGCATCTGTTCTCCGGCGCGTTGATCCTGCACCTGTGAATGTGGCCATGACAGGAGGCCGGGTCAAGGGAAGCTTCGCGGCAACCTGGAACAGAAAACCCGGGACCTGATGCGCCAGGCCCCGGGCGAGGCAAGGGAAGGGGAGGAAGGCCTTCCTATGCGATAAGGCCACCGCCGCCGGCGGAACCAGGTGCCTGAACCAGTCCTGCGCCTCCGTCGCGCATGGGCAGACCGATGTCGCGGGCGGAGCGGCGCAGTGCGTCCCAGAGTTTCTGGCCGCGCAGGGCCGGATCGGATTCGGCCAGGAGCGCTGCAACACCTGCCACATGCGGGCAGGCCATGCTGGTCCCGTCGATCGTACGGTAGCGCCGGGACATGGGGTAAGAGGAGAAGATGTCAACGCCGGGGCCGGCAATGTTGACCTCTCCGCCATTCGGATTGCGGCCGCCATTGGAGAACGACGCCACGTTCATGTCGCTGTCGACGGCGCCGACCGCCATAATGGAGGGCGAGTTTGCAGGGGCACCGACCGGTGCCACCCACCACCAGCGCCGTATGCTGTCGTTGCCGGCCGCGGCGATAATGAGTGAGCCGGCTTCCAGCGCCGCTTCGCCGGCGGCCTCGTACATCAGATCGTGGGGCTCGTTGAGGCGGGTTGGGCGCCCGAGCGACATCGAAATCACCTCGCATTTGTTGCGCACGGCCCAGTTCATACCGTTCAGGATCCAGCTTTCCGCACCCCGCCCGTCATTGCCGAGCACCTTGCCAACGAAAATCTCCGCATCGCCGGCAACACCATAGCGCGGATGCTGGGACGTGGCGCCCGGTCCGCAGGCCGTTCCGATACAGTGGGTTCCATGGCCCTGCACATCCTCTGCCGACTGGCCGGGAACGAAGGAGGCCGACGTGACGCTCCGGCCGGTGAAGTCGGGGTGATCGGAGTCAAAGCCGGTGTCGAGCACGGCGACCTGGATGCCGCGGCCCGAATAGGGCGACTGATCGGCCTTTATCGCCTTGATGCCCCAGGTTGCCGAGGCGTCGTCCATGAATTGTGCTGCAGCGGTGGCTCCGCTGACCGGTGCGCGCTGTCCTTGCGGTGCGCCATCAGCCAGAATGCGCAGGCCGTCGCGGACCCAGCTGTCATAGCGTTGCTGCATAGTGTTGAGGGTGTACATATAGAACTCAGGCCGCACCATGCGCACATCGTCATCCGCCTCAAGCGTCGAGGCGAGGGCTGCGGCCTTCTCGCTGTCGGCGCTCTTCAGAACCGCGATGTTGAGATCGTCCATGAAATAGCAGTCTGCGTCGGGCAGGCCGCTGCCGGCCGTGGCCGCGCTCTTGGCGTAGTCGCGCGCTACCGCGACTTTCAGGCCGCTTGCATCCGTCAGGCGCTTGGCAGCAGTGGTTGTCTTGATGTTCGGCCGCATCAGCACGAGCATGTTGCCTGTCGGCGTGGGCGCAGGCGGGGTGAGTGCAGGATTGTTGTCTGCCGATGTCATTGACGTTTCTCCTTCTTTTTTGCTGGCCTATGCGGACGACAGTGCGCGTAAATCACTGATGTCGACATTAGGTATAATTACATCTAGCCATCGAATTTGTCTTTGCAATGTGAAGCAAGTCACATAAACTTGTCAAAATTTGGATGTCGCAAACAAATGTAATACTTATTCTATACTAAAAATAGAATTGCAGAAGATTGGGCCCGCAGAATTGTCGTCTTCGGCGCCGACATTCGCCTGACCTACGGGGGCGGCAGTTCGCCGGACGGGGCAATGGGGCCGATTGGCGACGGGCCGCCGCGGTTCCACCTTCTAACGGACTCCCGGAACAATTCGCAGAGCCGGAACTTGTGCCGGCCGATTTCGTCCAGAACCTGCCCGTTCCAGTCCACCTGGTCCATCTCCTCAAGCGTGTAGACTCTGACCATCCTGTTCAAGGTCGAAAACCTCTCCCGGTCCGAGTTGTGACCGCGCTCGTTGTTCGGGGGATAGAAAACGATGACCGGAATGCCCATCGCGATCGCTGGCAGAGCGCAGTGCAGCAGTGACGTGATGATCAGTCTGGCGCGGGAGCGATACGTTTCCAGAAGCTCTGCGGCGCGGGCCATGTTGGCTTCAAAATCCCTCGAACCTGAATAGTGGTTGATGGCGGTGTAAGGGCCGATGGTTTCGGGCAGGGACTGGTGCAACTGGTCGGTCCGTGACACAACGAACACCGTGTCCTGCTTCTCCGGATCAGGAAACCGTTTCGGCAGGAGTATCGACAGGCAGTTACTCAGCAGGGTCTCGACACCATGGTCCTGAAGCAACTGCCGGGTGTATTCATCCCGGCAGCCGATCGGCTCGTGCCGCTTGTAATAGGCGATGGCTTCTTCGGAGACCAGTTCCGGGCACTGGAACAGCCGGATATGAAAGCCGAGAAAGAGCGGCAGCAATGCCGGGTGGGGTGGCCACTCGGCCCGGTTGGTCTTGAACCACCCGTTGAGCAGAATGCCGACCGGCCCGGGTTCGGCATCCAGACGGGGTGACGTTGCGATCTCATCGTCCCTGTCGACGTGGAATGCATGCCGGAGGCCGTGGCGGGCGGCCAGTCGCTGTGCGGCGATGATCTGAATGTGGTCTCCGAGGTTTTCCGTAGACACTTTGAGGGATGCAAATGTCGAAGGCCCGGCGGGGTCACGCGGTGAAGGATCAGGCGGATTGGCGGGGTGGGTTGCCTCCAGACTGTCAAGCCCCAGCAGCCTGTGAAGCAGGCAGCCTGGTGCATAGGCATCCGGATCCGTCCTGTGCGTAAGCTTGAAGACCGGTGCGCTCCAGTCAACACGGTCCGATGCGTCTTGATCCGGATTGTACATGCCGCCGCGAAATTGCAGGGAGTGTGGCCCTTCCGCGCTGATCTTCGGGGTTTCATCCCATTCTGTGCGGGCGACTTCGTCCTTTTCACACAATTGGCCGAATGATGTGTGCAGCCAGAAGTAGCGGTCTGCGCGTTCTCGGCTCTGCCAGTAGCTGTGGACGAGGCCGGCCCAGCTGCTGATCAACCGGCTTGTATGTGTTGCGGCCAGAAACCAGCTGGAAATGGGCCGGTCTCCGGCGGGGGCTGCGAATGCAAAAAAGCCGGACCGGCAGTTTGCCGGCAGCCAGTCGTCGAGCGGCCGGTTGCAGAACAGGGTGGCGTCGACCCAGACGCCGCCATACTCGTGCAGCAGGAGGACCCGGATGATGTCCGACAGCGACGCTGCAGTTATCGTCTGCTTGCGAAGATCCGGAAGTTCGTCCAGATCGAGATAGTACTGGACGGACTGTGCATCCAGACAGCGCAACTCCCAGCCCGGATTATGCTGTTCCCAGCTCTCCAGGCAGCGCTGCACCAGTGGAGGGGCCGTGTCGCGGCCCTGCAGCCAACAGCACCAGATTATCCGCGGTAAGTCCCCAGCCATTAAGTGATCTAGCCTGTGCTCAAGATTGCTGCCCGGTCGCCGCGTACTAAGCTGAATTCGGATCGTCCGGTCAATGCGGTTCGCGTCCTGGCCTATCCTGGTCTGGCCAGCGACTTGATCAGCGGGCCAAGTCTTTCGGCATAGATGAAATTGGCTTTGGCGCTGGGGTGCCCGTCATGGGGCAGGTTGTTGTGCCCGGAGATGGTGAGGTCGACAGAAATGTCGAGCGCGGACCGGTTGTGGTCTTCGCAGAACGCCAGCATTTTCCGGACGTCGTCGTGGTTCGTTATGCCGACGATGGCGGTCGTGACGCCATAGACGTCGCTGAGTGCAAAAAACGCATCAACCAGCGCTCTGGAGACTTCGTGGCTCCGCAGACGGCGTTCTTCGTATGCGTTGTAGGCCTTCTCCAGCCGGTGTATTGCCGCCGAACTCCGCATGAAGGGAAACTCGGAGTAGGTAACATTCACCACCTCCGTTCGCAGGCTCCCGTCGCCAGCGAGCCGGGCTGCTGGATGGCGGACCGGACTAAGCTTGCTGTTGGTCATCCCCTTGCGTCTGGAACGGGCGAACACGTTTCTGGCATCGTGCAGTTGCGAGTATGTGAGGAGCACCAGAGCAGGCCGCCGGCCCGCCTTCAACGCTGCTAAGAACTGGATGAGGGAATGCTGCGTTCCATAGCCGCCGACCCCGAAATTGACGATCTTGAGGTCCGGAAAGTCGGTTTGCAGCAGCCAGGGAAAGGTCTCGTGATCATGCAGGGACCAGCCGTGGGTAAACGAGCACCCGAAGATCCAGACTTCATCTCTCTCATCCGGCCGTTCCAGTTCGTCGAGGGGACCAGTGGCCCGGAGTGTTGAATCAAGATGGGTGATTTCGAAGGCGTAGCTGCCTTTCAGCGTGATGGTGTAACGGCCGGGAAGATGTTTGTACCCCAGCAGCGGATCGATCTGATAGACACGCCCGCCAGGTTCGATCCGGCGTTCCAGGACGCTTGGCACGTAAGGCCGATGACCCAGCTGCCGGGCTCGAAACTCCACCGCTGCCGCAGCTCCGAGCAGGCCGGTCACAATCAATATCAGGAGGAGCGCCATCTGATCCTAGAACAGCGGATAGACGAAGTCGGAGACTTCGGCCGCATCGTCGATCCGCTTGCCGCTGTCGTCGGAGATGGTCGTGCGGTAGAGATCGGTCACCGGAACGATCTGCCGGGCGAGCAGCACATCCCTGTCGCGCGCCCACATCAGTCCCAGCTCGCGCAGCAGTGCCGGGCCGCCGTCTGCGGGGATTGTGGTGATGAAATCTGAGGACCGGCTCCGCGGCGCCACCCAGTAGGATTCTGCTGGCGGGTCGGGCTCCCGGTCAAAGAAAGAGACGCCATGCCCATCGCTGGCGGTCTTGAGGGCAACGACGACCTCAGCGAAGAACGCGGCGGCCTCATCTTCAGTCCGGCTCATAGGCGATGCTTCCCTCGCGCGCGCGCAGGTCCTCTGGCTGTTCGTGCTTGTGAACGACGTAATCTCCGATGCTGAGAATGTCGATGCCGGTGTTCAGGAAACATTCGATGGCATCCTGCGGTGTGCACACGATGGGTTCTCCGCGTACGTTGAACGAGGTGTTGACCAGGATCGGGCAATCCGTTTCAGCATGGAAGGCGCTCAGCAGGCCGTGCAATCCCGGGTTCTGCCACCGCGCCACGGATTGTATCCGCACGCTGTGATCGACGTGGGTGACCGCCGGTATGGTGGAACGCTTCCGGTTCAGGATATCCATCAGGTCGCCGCGGGCCCGGGATGTCTCGGGTTTCACATGGTGCTCCGGCTGCACCTGGCCGACAAGCAACATATATGGGCTGTCCGCCGGCAGATCGAAGAATGCTCCGGCATGGTCGTCCAGAACGATGGCGGCGAAGGGCCGCCAGCTTTCACGGAACTTTATCCGCAGATTGATGTGGGCCTGACCATCGTCCCGTCTTGCATCGGCCAGAATCGAACGGTTGCCGAGGGCGCGCGGGCCGAACTCCATTGCGCCGGTGAAGCGGCCGACGATCCGGCCGGCGGCAAGGTGTGATGCGATCTGGCGGTTCTGTTCTTCGGTGCTTTCGATGTGATGGAAAACAACCCCCGCCTGCTCAAGGGCTGTTCGTATCTGCCTGTCGCTGAAGTCCGGCCCCAGGAAACTGCCTTTCTGGCTATCCCGGCCGGCGCTGATCGCGGCGTGCCGCTGCGCATCAAATCGTGTATGCGCCACATGGAGCGCGGCGCCGAGCGCGCCGCCCGCGTCGCCCGAAGCGGGTTGTATCCAGAGGTCGGCAAGCCCTTCGATCTGTTTGGCAATCTTGCCGTTGGCCACGCAGTTCAAGGCAACCCCGCCGGCAAGGCACAGATGGCTGCTGCCCGTTTCCTTCAACGCAAAGCGCGCCAGGCCCAGCATGGCCTCCTCCAGCACGGTCTGGGCGGAGGCAGCCAAATCCATATGTGCTTGCGTGAGATCGCTGTCGAGCTCGCGGGCCGGTATACCGAACAGCTCGGCAAACTTTGGCCCGCAGGCGTTCTTGGAGGTGAGATAGCCGAAATGGGCCGTGTCGAGCCGGAAGGAGCCGTCCGGCTTTATGTCGATAAGCCGGTCGCGGATCACATTCGCAAATCTTGGCTCTCCGTAGGGCGCGAGACCCATCAGCTTGTATTCGCCCGAGTTCACCTTGAAGCCGCAGAACTGGCAGAAGGCGCTGTAGAACAGACCCAGTGAATGAGGGTAACGGATCTGGCGGAGCTGTTTGATTTCGGTGCCCTTGCCGGATGCAAGCGTGGTCGTCGCCCATTCTCCGACACCGTCCACGACCAGGATTGCCGCTTCCTCAAACGGCGAGGGGTAGAATGCCGATGCAGCATGAGAGACGTGGTGTTCGACCGCCAAAACCGGCGTCTCCGCGGCGTTCGGGAGAAGTGCTCTCAGCCGGTCTCCGACCTGAAGCTTGCGTGAGAACTGGCTTTTCGCTGCAGCAGGCCATGTTTCGCTGCCGTCAGGCGCCATCTCGACCGCATTCTTGAAGATCCGGTCAAAAGTCAGAACGGGATCTTCGTAGAACGCGACCGCTGCCAGAGGCTGTTCGTCGAGCATCTCCAGGCAGAACCGGATCGCGTTGTCGGGAAAGCGTGGATCATGCCGTTTGCGGGTAAACCGCTCCTCCTGGGCGGCGGCGGCGATTTCACCGCCTGCGACAAGGGCCGCGGCGGCGTCGTGGTAGAAGGCGGACACGCCCAGAACGTGGGTCATCTGTTCCGCACCCCGGCGCGCATCAGGACTGTCGGGCCGTCTGACGGCCGGCTGTGGAGCGGTGTGGCGGTTTCACTTTGCGGCCTTTCCGT
>JBCCEL010000247.1:0-9215 GCA_039030315.1 Pseudomonadota bacterium | reverse complement strand
GCCTGGATCACCTTCGCTGGAGGCTTCCTCCTCAGTCTCCGCAAAAGCCGCTGGCTCCGAGGCCGTCAGAACGCTTTGGGAGCTGGCGCCGGGGATCGGAACGCCCATGCGTTCCAGAAGCTCCCGGGTGGTCGGCTCCCCGAACGCGAGAACCGAGGACGAAAGACCGGTGAGCCCTGATGCAAGGCTCGTCAAAAGGGCAAGAGCGACTGCAAGAGCGCGCGCCCGCACGCAGAGGGATCGCATTGGTCGCCCCACCATCATTGCCCCAAGTCCTGATTGCGATTCCCCGTCAGCACGCTAGCGGGCCGGAAGCATCCCGTCCACCCGGATCAGCCCAGCTCGGTTAACCGTCAACAGTTGCAAGCCCCCAGACCGCGAGCAGCCTCGGCAACGCCTCATCCCAGGGCAGAACGCCTGTCATTTCGGCCCACTCCTGAAAGGCCCGCCGAAGCTCAGCCTCGCCCGCACCGACCCGGCCGGCAAGGTCATTAAGCTCCGTGCGGTCAGCATCCATGTCATACAGTTCCCAGGGATGCCCATGCCTGCGCACAAGCTTGAACCGGCCGCGCCGGACCGCACAGTTGCCCTCATGCTCAAAGAAGATCGGAGCCTGCCGGGTCCAGCTCCTGCCGAGGATCTGATCGAGGAACGTCTCGCCCTGCAAGGGTTGGATCTGATGGCCATCCAGCTCTGAAAGGTAGGGCGCTCGGGTCGCCTCCAGGATCGTCGGGAGAACGTCCACCACGTGGCAGGCTTCGTGACCTACATTGGGTCCGGAAATCCTCCGCGGCCAATGGGCAATCAGGGGCGTGGAGATACCGCCTTCGTGGACGTAGTGCTTGAACAACCGGAAGGGTGCATTGGAGACATTGGCCCACGGCCTGTCGTAACTCTGATATGTCAGCGCACCGCCGGGCCTCAATCCCGGCACGTTGCCCATTGTAATCCTGCGTCCGTCATGGGTGACGTCTGGGAAGAACTTCGCCCAACCGTCCTCGGCCATCAACTCGGCGCAGCCGCCATTGTCCGACAGGAAGAGGATCAACGTGTCCTCGTACTGTCCGAGCCGCTTCAGCGCTGCCACCAGCCGCCCGATGGACTGATCCATGCGATCCACCATCGCGGCATAGGCCGCCATCTTGCTCGCTTCCCAGTCCGGGTGAACCTGCTCAGCCCAAGGACGAACCTCGTCATCGCGCGGCGAGATATCCCAGTTCGCGCGAAGGATGTTCCGGCCGTTCAACTCTTCATGACGCGCGGTGCGCACAGCATCCCAGCCGCTGGCATACGTCCCCCCATACCGGACGATATCTTCAGGCAGCGCATGCAGCGGCCAGTGGGGCGCCGCATGGGCAAGATAGAGAAAGAACGGCCGCTCTTCCTCCACCGCCTCCCCGATCATGCCGATCGCTTTCTCGGTGATCGCATCGGTGAAGTAGAAGTCGTCCGGCACAACCTCCACCCGCCGGTCATCTTCCAGCATGTAGTGCGGTGAGAAGAAATGAGTGGCCCCGTCCATGATGCCGTAGAAGCGGTCAAAACCCCGTTGCCGCGGCGTCGGATGGTCCACATCCCCTACACGCCAAGTGTCGATATTCCGGGGCTCGAAATCCCCCGCGACATGCCACTTGCCCGCCATGAGCGTCCGGTAACCTGAGGCGCGCAGAATCTCGGCGATCGTCGCACTGTCATTGCTTAGAAAGCCCTGGTACTCACGTGTGCCGAGATTGGCGCCCATGTGGCCGACGCCTGCGCTGTGGGGATAAAGCCCGGTAAGCAGTGAAGCTCGGGTGGGACAGCATCGGGCACAGTTGTACATTGCCGTCAGAAGTGTACCGCCATAGGCCAGCGCATCCACGTTGGGAGTCCTGATTTCCGATCCGGTCACGCCAAGATCAGAAAATCCCATATCATCGACCAGGATCAGGATGACATTCGGAGCTGAGGAGCTTTGCCGCACGGAGCCTGCTTCATCCGGTCGCGATCGAACCTCTGCTTCATCCATCGCCTTTGCCATGTGCTGGTTCGACGTCCTTGAATGTCCAATGCATGTTTGCAATGCCCGCAGGGCTTAAGTCCAGCGCATTACGGGCGAACCCTTTGATGACGCCCAGTTTCCGCTGACGTGTCCGAGGAACGCAGGCAGCCTCACGACGGCCCGCCACTTACCTCTTGTGCAGTGCAACAGAGATGGTTAGGTTGCCGCTCCCGATAACAAGGCGCACGCAAAATCAGCGCCGTGATGGGGTTATGTGATGGATATCAAGACGATTGGCGTTGTCGGCGCCGGTCAGATGGGAAACGGCATTGCGCATGTCTGCGCACTGGCTGGATATGACGTCAGACTCAACGACGTTAGCCTCGAAAAAATCGAATCCGGGCTTGCAACGATCAACGGCAATTTAACCCGGCAGGTCAAATCCAACCGGATTTCAGATTCAGAACGCGATTCGGCTCTCGCACGGATCCGGATTGCCGAGGACATCGCATCCTTTGAAGACGTCGATCTTGCCATCGAAACCGCCTCGGAGAACGAAGCCGTCAAGCGGCAGATCTTCGACGATCTCTGCAAAGTCCTCAGACCGGAGGCCCTGCTTGGTTCCAACACTTCCTCGCTCTCGATCACCCGGCTTGCTGCGGCGACGGACCGGCCGGAACAGTTCATCGGCATTCATTTCATGAACCCTGTTCCTGTGATGGAACTGGTGGAACTCATCCGCGGCATCGCTACCTCCGAAGAGACCTTCAAGTCCGCGCAGGCCTGCGTGGAAAAGCTGGGCAAGTCCATCGCCGTGGCCGAAGACTTCCCGGCCTTCATCGTCAATCGCATCCTGCTGCCGATGATCAATGAGGCCATCTACACTCTGTATGAGGGCGTCGGTTCAGTGAAAGCCATCGACAAGGCCATGAAGCTCGGTGCCAATCACCCCATGGGCCCGCTGGAACTGGCGGATTTCATTGGCCTGGACACGTGCCTCTCGATCATGCAGGTGCTTTACGAGGGCCTTGCCGACAGCAAGTACCGCCCCTGCCCGCTTCTGGTGAAGTATGTCGAGGCCGGATGGCTGGGCCGCAAGACCCAGCGCGGCTTCTACGACTACCGCGGTGAAGAGCCTGTGCCCACGCGGTAACCCGAGTCGATCAGCTGCCGCCGTTAGCGGGCACTCGTGCTGGCGCGGGAGAAGAGACCATCCGCCTCGGGGTCGTAGTCGATCCCGCCGCGTATCTTCAGCTTCTCGTCCAGACCGAAAAGAAGCGGCAAACGATCCGGATCGAAAGGATCGATCTCCTCAATTCGGCAGACCTGAAGCCAGGTCCGGCGCAGTCCTGCCATCTCCCTTTCAGTGGGCCTGGCCGGAGGCATTCCCGGGTGCGGAAAGTAACGGCCAAAGGCCTCTTGGCAGAACTTCTGGTAGGCGTCATGATCGCGCGTGAGTTCAAGCCAGAAATCCGAAGCCGCTCTCGACGGCATGGTCACCGGCTTGAACCCGCTCTCAACGTAAGCCACGAAGAACTGCTTGAGTGCCCATCCGACCTGATCGGCATCGCTGGGCGTGAGGTGCGCATAGGTTGACAATAGCTGCTCGGCCGCCTCTGCGGGCCACTCGCACAGTTCAACGAACTGCCTGCGCCCAGGCCTCAGGCCCGAGTCCTGCATTGACCGCAGGAACCAAACTGCAAAAGCCAACGCCACACAAAGCACAATCGCCCAGATGGCCATCCAAATTGCTCTCCCGAAATCTCGGTTTGCGGTCTAAGGTAGCTGTTCAACACAGAGATTTGGAGTCCTCACGCATGTCCGCCACCTTTGTTCGCCTGTTGAAAGACGGCCACCCGGAAAAGGGTTTTGGTCCCTCCGACCTCGTCGAGAAGGGCGCATTCACTACTCCGGACACATCGGAACTCATCCATGAGTTCCACGGTTCGCAGGATGGCGAACTTACGGTCGGCGTCTGGGAGTGTGCACCATGCCGGGAGGAGATTGACGCCTATCCCTGCAACGAAATGATGCACGTGCTGGCAGGCTCGGTCACCCTGACTGCGCCAGACGGAACCGCAGAGACCTTCAACACGGGCGATACCTTCTTCATTCCCAAGGGGGCACCGTGCATCTGGCACATTACCGAGACCCTGCGGAAGTTCTACATGATCGCGCCGTAGGCCGTTTAGCGCACCTCCGCCATTGCCGCTGTCGCCGCCTCGACACCGCCAGGTGTGAAGTTCGCGGACATTCGCGTCAGGGCCAGCTCCACACATCCGAGCGTACCGAGCACCATCGGCGCGTTGACATGGCCCATGTGTCCTATGCGGAACGCATTGACCGTCTGCCCCAAACCGACGCCAAGGGTGAGATCGAGTTCGCCGTCACAGATCTCGCGCATCCCGTCCGCATCAACATCGCCGGTGAGGATCGACGTCACTGAATCCGAATAGGCCTTGGGATCGAGGATGTTCAGCTCGATCGGCCCGCCCTTACCCCAATGCTCAACAGCTGCGCGAACGCCCCGGGCAAGCATGCGGTGGCGGCGGTAAACCGCGTCCAGTCCCTCGTCATTGATCATGTCAAGAGCCTGCCGCAGGCCGTAGAGATGCTGCACGGGGGCGGTCCCGGCAAAGAGCTGATAGTAGGCGCTCGGGTTGGCGCGCGGCGTCCAGTCCCAGTAGAGACCGCGGCAGCCGTTCTTCTCATGCCGTGCCATGGCCTTCTCGCCCGCGAACACGAAGCCCAGTCCCGGGGGCGTCATCAGCCCTTTCTGACAGGCGGACACGGTGACATCGACACCCCATGCATCCATCTCGTAGGGCACGCAACCGGTCGAGGCGATGCAGTCGACCATCAGCAGAGCCGGATGACCTGCCGCATCCATGGCCTTGCGGATCGCGGCGATATCGTTCCAGACGCCTGAGGATGTGTCGATCTGCACGACGAGAACGGCATCAATCGCGTGTGCCGTGTCGGCCTTCAGCCGCGCTTCCACAGCCGCCGGATCCACGCCGCATCGCTTGGGGGCGTTGAGGATCTCAACCCCCACGCCCATCCGCCGGGCAATCTCCCCCCAGCCCGGGGCAAACCAGCCGGACTCCAGCACGAGCACGTTCTCGCCGCCGGAAAACAGGTTGGATAGCGCCGCTTCCCAGGCCCCGTGGCCGTTGGAGATATAGATGAAGGCCTCACCCGCCGTCCCCACGATGCGTTTCAGATCAGGGTAGATAGAGTAGGTGAGATCCAGCAGCGGCCCCTTGTAGACATCCACGGCAGGCCGGTGCATGGCACGCAACACTTCATCGGGAATGACAGTCGGCCCGGGGATGGCGAGAAAATGACGGCCGCGGTTGGAGAGCATGTTGGAAAGTTCCGGAGGAGGAAAGGCAAGCTTGCCCTATAGCACCGGCCTGTGTTCCCGTCAGCGTCAATTATCCGCGAGCGGTCAGACCCCGCGCGGCGAAAGGGAAGATCTACCCTACCCAGCCAAGCCCCGAGGAGATGCAGTTCATCGACAGCAGCAGAGCGGTCATATCGCCGTTTTCCCCACCCTGCCGCTGTTGTTTGAGCAGGTCGATCTGCCAGCGGTTAGCCTGGTCAACTTCGCGAAGCACGGCGCCAAGGCGCCGTTGCAGGGCAGGGAACCGTTCTCCCGGGGCAAGGCCGCCATTGATTAGAGCCAGACCCTCTTTGGCCAACTCAAATTCGGACCTGATCCGGGAAAAGATCGCCTCGCGCACCTCTGCCCCGTCCACCAGGCCCGCATACTCGGCCGCGATCTCCATGTCCGTATAGCAGATGGACTTTTCCACTTCGTCGACCATGAGCCGGAAGACACGGGAACGTTCAAACATAGCCACAAGCAGGTTTTCGCCATCCTTTCCCCGCGTCCCGAGAAAGTCTGCAACAGCGCGGCCGAAACCGTACCAGCCCGTGATCAGATGCCGGTTCTGGCTCCAGGCAAACACCCAGGGAATGGCGCGCAGATCGGCAAGGGTCGCCGCCCCGAACCTTCTGGCGGGCCGCGATCCGATATTGAGAAGACCAAGCTCTTCGACCGGACTGCTCTGGGAGAAATAGGCAAGGAAGCCCGGCTGCTCCAGCAGATCGCGATAGGCCTTGCGCGAGCGAACGGACAATTCCTCCAGGGCCTCGTCAAAACCGGGATTGCTTCGCTTGCCGTGCTCGTAGGGCGACATCAGGGTATGCGCCAGAACACTGGCAGAGAGTATCTCCAGCTGATAGTTGGCCGTCCCCTGGTTGGCGTACTTGGCGGAGACCACTTCGCCCTGCTCGGTCAGCCGCAGCCGTCCGGCCACGGTGTCGATGGGCTGCGCGGCAATGGCGCGGCCGGTCGGCGCGCCGCCGCGGCTCACCGAACCGCCACGGCCGTGAAAGAAGACCACTTCGATACCGAGCTCGTCAGCCACCCTGCAGATGGCCTTCTGTGCCTTGGCCAGTTCCCACGTCGAGCAGAGAAAACCGCCATCCTTGCTGGAATCGGAGTAACCGAGCATCACCTCGATGACATCGCCGTTGTCGGCAATGATCCGCCGCATTTCCGGCACGGTGGCGACCTCGCGCACGATCTCCGGTCCGGCACGCAGATCCTCAATGGTCTCGAACAGAGGCACAACAGGCCTTGCCGTTCTGTCCGCTGCATCCTGCCCGCAATACTTCGCCAACAATTGAACGGCGAGCACGTCGTCGGCACAGGTTGTCATGCTGAGAATGAAACTGCCGACAGCCTCCGGGTCAGTGCTCCTGCGAATCTCACGGACGAGACGGAAAAGATCGAGCGTTTCTTCCGTTTCCTCTGCGTACTCCCTGTCCGGCAGAGAAACCGCAGTTTGTGCATCAAGTTCCCGGCGCAGCCGGGCGCTCCAGGCAGCGGTTCCTTCTGCCGGAGCCGCGTCCGTCCCGGACCAGATGTCTGCAAGCACCCGGTTGATCACCGTGGAGTTTTGCCGAAGATCCAAAGACACGGTGCGAAAGCCGAATGTCAGCACCTGCCAACTCATGGGACGAACAAAGGTCGCCGCGAGGCCGGGTGCGTTCATCTCCCGCAGCGCCTGCTCTGCAGCCGTCAGGTCGTCCAGCAGTTCTGCGGGCCCTTGATAGGGTGTCGCTCCGTTACTTTCACCGGCCGTCGCACCAAGACGCTCACCGATGGCTGCAAAGAACTGGCGCAGCTGCTCCTTCGGATTCCGCCTTGCCAGGCCGGTTGGATCGGCTGTCTTGGCAAGCGCGTCCCGAACCCTGACCTCCAATCCGGCCGGAAAGCCTGTTGCCTTGTCGCCGACGCTGAGGCGCTCCATCAGTTCGGCAGCCTTAGCTCTGAGATGCGAAAGCGCAGTGCTTCGGTGTGCATTGAGAGCCGTCCGGGTCACCTCCGCTGAAACGGACGGATTGCCGTCCCGGTCCCCGCCGATCCAGGACGAGAACCTAAGGAATGGTTTTCCCGTCAGACCATCTTCACCGTAGTGACGGAAGAGCCCATGCTCCAGTTCGCGGTAGGCATGCGTCGCGCCTTCGAACAGGGTCTCATTGAAGAAGTGCAGACCCCAGCCAATTTCGTCATGAACGGTAGGGCGCTCCAGGCGGAGCTCGCCCGTCAGCCAAAGCAGCTCGATTTCGTCCTGCAGGCGCCCGATCAGTCTGTCGCGCTCGCGCGGCGTCCAGCGTGTGTCCTCCAGCTCGAACAAGAGGCGGTAGATGCGGCGGTGGATCTCAAGCACTGTGACACGCTTGGCTTCGGTCGGATGGGCGGTAAGCGTTGGCCCGACTTCCAGCCTTCCGAGAACCCGCCTGACCTCGTCTGCCCCGATGCCCATTCCGGCCGCGGTGCCAAGCACATTGGAGAACGAGCCTGTCACCGCATCCGGGCCGCCCAGAATCTCCAGGCGGCGGCGCGCGCGCATGGCAGCGTTCTCTTCAGCGATTGCAACGAGTTGGAACCAGATCCCGACGACCTGCAGGCCCGAGATGATCCCCTCTCCGGAAAGGTGCTGGTCCGCGGACTTCCCGTCCAGCAGTCCGACAGCATCCGGCGCGCGCTTCAGGACGACCTTGCGCAGCAGCCCGGAGATCAGATCCCTGAGTTCCTGACCATAGTCGGCGCCACGCTCTGCGTCCGCCATCTCGTCAAGCAATTGCGCCGGGCCAGTTTCGGCCGGCGCATCCATCAGGCCACGAGCCGTGGCCGGGCCGTGCCCGTCTGTGTGTCTTGCCCATACCAGACGGAGATATCATTAACCGGCAGTCCCGGCCAGATCACAGCATTGGGACATTCCCCAAACTGCGTGCGCAGCACAAGGGGGATGCTCTTCAGGGCAAGAGCCGCCCCCCCGATGGTTTCGAACCAGAGCGCGTTGATCAGTGCGAGCTGATCCACATTCTCCGGCTCACCGATCGTAATGAGACACGCGCCCGGCTTCATCCGGTTGAAGTCGCCTGCCGAAATCATCGGCGACAGGTCCGCCTTCGCCTCTCCTCCGACGACGAGATAATCCGACGTCTCCAGCAGATCGGCCCAGGCAACCTGGCGGACGGCTCCTTGCACGCCCGCGCCAGGTTCCGCATCGAAGCTTTGAGCGGTCATTTCGAGGGCAGCAGCGGCGCGGCGGGCGACCTCGGCGGCCGCGCCGCCCAGATTCACCAAACCCAGCATCTTGCCGGCCAGCGGCGACGCTCCCAGCGTATGCGACGAGAGGGCGATGAGGAGAGACAGGGTAAGTTCGGCCGGATCGTCCTCGGCATGCAGGGCGGACAGGGTGGAGATGTCGTTCATTGTCTGAGCTCCTAAGCTGCAGTCCGGAGGGTTTCAGCGAGCGTTGTGCCGATCGATGAGGGGTTCGGCGCGATTGAGACACCGACATCACGCAGGATCTCGACCTTCTCGGATGCGCTTTCGCCGAAGGCCGAGATGATTGCCCCGGCATGCCCCATCCGGCGCCCCTTGGGTGCACTCAGGCCCGCCACATAGGCGACCACCGGCTTGGTCATGTGATCGCGAATGAACTCCGACGCCTCTGCCTCCTGGGGGCCGCCGATCTCGCCGATCATCACAACGGCCCGCGTCCCCGGGTCCTTTTCGAACAACTCGAGAATATCCTTGAACGAACTGCCGTTGATCGGGTCGCCGCCAATGCCGACACTGGTGGAAACGCCCAGGCCCAGCTCTTTCATCTGAGAGGCGGCTTCGTATCCGAGGGTGCCGGAACGCCCG
>JBCCEL010000246.1:0-9297 GCA_039030315.1 Pseudomonadota bacterium | reverse complement strand
GAAAACCGCTGCCAGAACCAAGGAAGATCTCCATGACGCAATCGCCAAAGCCATCGACCTCGTCACACCCCAAAATGCTAAAAATTACTTCCACGCATGTGGCTATCAATCCGATACAGCTTGAGCGGATTCTGCTCTAGTTCAGCGGCACGCGCACCTTCACCGAGCCGCCGACCGCATCGAAGTTCTTGGCGCCGATGCCGTCATAGGTGCCTTCCAGCCCGACGGTCACGCCGTTGCGGGTGCGGACATTGAGATCCACCTTCGCCCGGCCGCGGACATCATTTCCGCCCGCGATATTGCCTGCGGCCACCGCGCCGTTCTTCTGGGTGAAGTTCCACAAGGCCTGCAGGGAAATGCCGGTCTTGATGTAGGTCCCGTCCGATGTGCGGTAGGTGTAGCCGACGCGCGGATCGAACTTCAATTGGCCGAGTGCGATGGTCTGGCCCGGGATCACGAGGTTGTTGCTGTCGACATAGGACTTGGCCTTGTCCTCGATATAGGCGGCCGACACCGACGGCGTGAAGCTCCAGTTGTCCCAGTTCCAGCTGCCCGACAGCCGTCCGCGGACCAGCCAGCGCTGGGTCTTGAAGTTGTCCACATAGGTGCCGAACGGGCTGATGTCGTTGGAACTCTCGCCCCAGGCTGCGCGGGTGTAGAAGAACAGGTTCTCCGTCATCCGGAACGACAGGTAGGGGCCGATCAGCCAGCCGACACCGTCAACCCGCGAGTTCGCGGCGGCGCCATCCTGGCGTGCGACATCGACCGAGCCCAGGATGCCGAGCAGCAGATCCGGCGTCACCAGGTAGTCGAAGCCGAGATAACCGACGCCGACATAGCCGTCGCCGTTATTGCCGTCATCGTAATAGGTGAACTTGCCCTCGATCCACATATCGAAGGTCTGGTGCTGGGGCAGGCCTTCGGCCGCGGTCGGCGTGATGCCGATCTCGCTCATCTTGGTCTTGTAGACCTGCTGGTCGGCGTGGATGACGCGGGCCAGAGACGTGGAGAAGGCGTATTCGCCGGCGCCCGTCGGATTGACGGAGAATGCGAAGGCCGCATCAGGCGCAGAGCCGTTGAAGCCGCCGGCGCCACCGAACCCGTTGGAGCCGCTGAAGCCGCCCTTGTGCCGGTAGATGAAGCGGCTGCCGTCCGGCTCATTGGCCAGCAGCGCATCGTTCCGGCGCTGGATGAAGTTGGCGATGATGCGCCGGGTCCGGTTCACCGTTTCCGAGCTGGTCACAGTACAGGTCACGTTCTCCGCCGAGGCGAGCACGATGGTGATCACGCCGGTTCCCGCCACACCCGTACTGTCGGCGTCGTTACAGGCGATAGCCGAGGTGGAGAAGCCTGCCGGCGGGGTCACCGTGACCACATAGGTGGCCGGTGGCAGGGTGACGGGGCCTTGAGTGCCCGTGCCGCCCGTGGTGACCAGGTTGAAGGTCAGCAGCGGTTCGGCGGAGGCATAGGCGAAGGTGCCGTCGGCATCGGTGTTCTGCGTGATGGTCACGAAGCCCGGCGGGTTGATGACCGTCAGATTCGCGTTTCGCGTGGTGTCGCCCTGGCCGTTACCCGGCCCGGTGGTGACGTTGGCGAAGTTGATGACATTGGCATACACCGCTGGCGTGAGGGTGCCCACCACGGCCGGGTTGAGCGAAATGGTCACCGTGGTGTTGCCACCCGGGCCAATGGTCCCGCTCGCCGCCGACGTCTGGGTGAACAGCGGCGCGCCCGTGGGCGTCACCGTGAAGTCGAGGTCTTCCGCCCCGGTGTTCGTCAGGGTGTAGACGATCGAGTTCGGCGTGAACATGCCGCCCTGGTTACCGGACGAGGTCAGATCGCCCGCCGACACGGTCAGGGACGCCGGCGCCAGGATGGTCAGCGTCGTGTTCCTGGACGTGCTGCCGCTGCCATTGGTGGTGTTGTTGAAGTTGACCGTACCGGTAATCGGGCTGGCTGCGACCGTGAAACCGTCCGCGACGCCAGTGTTGATGGACAGGGTCACGACGGTCGTGGCTCCGGCAGCAAGGTTGCCGCCGCCCGGATCGGTCACGGTGATGTACCCGGGTGCACCCGTGATCGAGTAGGTCATGGCCTGCTGGCCGGTGTTCTCCAGCGTGTAGTTGATGGACGCTGGCGTGTAGGTGCCGCTGCCCTCAACGCCGGAGGCGCTGTAGTCGCCGGCGGTCACGGTCAGGTTGGCCTGGCTCAGCACGGTAAGGTCCACGGCGCGGTTGACATCGCCGACGCCGTTGGTCGTGTTGGTGAAATTGATCGTGCTGGCGAAATTGCCCGCCGCCAGTGCGCTTGCCGCGGCCGTGTTGATGCCGACGCGGACAGTGACATCGTTGCCGGGCGTGATCGTGCCGCTCGGATTGGTGATTGTCACCGGAGCCGTGCCGCCGCCCGCCAGCGCAACCGTGTAGGCAAGATCCACGCCGCCGGTATTGCTGACGGTGTAATCGACGAATTCCGGCGTGAACGTGGTGGAGCCCTGGACGCCGCTCGAGGTGAGGCCGGTGGTCGGCGCCACCGTCATGTTGGCCGGAGCCACCACGTTGAGGGTTGCCGTCGCCGGGCTGGCCAGGATGCCGCCGGTGCCGTCGCGCAGATCGCTGGTGGTATTGACATGGGCCCCGGTCGCCGCTGCGCCGGGCACCTGAACGGTCACATCGATCGTACAGCTCGCACCGCCTGCCAGATTGCCACCTGTAAGCGAAATCGTGCTTGTGCCGCTGATGGAGGAGCCTGTGCCGCACACGTCCGTCTGCGGCAATCCTGTCGCGGTAAGGCCGGCGAGCGCTGCATTCAGATCATCGGTAAAGTTCACACCGGAAATCGCCGCACCGCCCGTGGTCGTGTTGTCGATGGTGAAGCGCAGCGTTGTGGTGCCGCCCTGGGCAACCGGATCGGTCAGGAACTGCTTGGCGAAGGTCGGAAGGGCGCCTGTTACCGTGAGGGACACGGGCCGGGTCGTGTTCCCGTTGCCGAGAGATGCACCGGCCGTGGTGTTGTTGAAGTTGATCGTGCCGGTATGGACACCAGCCGCCAGGGCTGGAGCGTTGACCCCGTCGAACGCCACGGTGACAATGACACTGTTGCCGGGCATGATCGTGCCGGTGGCGTTGCCGGAGGTGACCTCGAAGAAGTTCTCAACAGGGACGACCGAATAGTCCAGATCCTGCGTGCCCACATTGGACACGGTGTAATCGATGGAGGTCGGGGAGAACGGACCGCCCACCGGGCCGGTTGCCGTCAGCCCGGTCGCCGGGGAAACATCAATGATGGAACCGGCGACGGTCAGGTTTGCCGTGGTCGGATTGATGACGCTCGCAACGCCGTCGATGGTTGCTGTGAGGGAGCTCGTGATGTTGGCAAAGGTGCCTAATGCGGCCCCTGGCGGCACATCAACGGTCACGTCGAACGTGCAGCTCCCTCCAGCCGGCAGATTGCCGCCGACGAATATGAGGAAGGTCGTGCCGGTGATACTCGACCCGGTCCCGCAGGGATCGGTCGGCAAACCGCCCGCATTCGCGGCCAGGCCGGGGAGTTCAAGCTGAAGGTTGTCCGTGAAGAACATGCCCGTCAGGGCACCGGAGTTTGCGGCCGTGTTGTCGATCGTGAACCGCAGAACGGTCTGATCGCCCGGTCCTGCGGTCGACGGCACGAAGGTCTTGCTGAAGGTCGGCGGCGTTGCCGTGGACACTGTCAAATTGGCGGAGGCTGCCGTTCCGGCCTCCGGGCCGCCTGGGCCGGTCAGATCGCTGGTGGTGTTGGTATGGGTGTTCGCGGTCGCCCCCGCCGGGACGTTGACGGTTGCCGAGAACGTGCAGCTTGTTTGCGGAGCGAGGCTGATGTCGGCAAAGCTCAAAGTATTGCCGCCTGGTGTCGAGGCCGTGGAACCGGCGCCGCAGAAGCCTGCAGCCGGCGGGCCGGTCACCGTTACACCGGACAGCGCGGGGGTCATAGCCGTCAGGTCATCGGTGAAGCTGACGCCGGTGACCGTGGTCGTGTCCGTCGGATTGGTCAGAACGAACGTCAGGGTCGTCGTGTCGCCAGGGCCGACATTCGCGGGTGAGAACTCCTTGGAGAGTTGCAGCGGCACATTCGCCGCCACGACGAGATCGTCGCTCGCGCCGGCAACATCGAAGGTGGTGCCGCCAACAGTGCCGGTCAGGTCGCCGGACGTGTTGGTGTAGGTACCGGACGGGAAGCCGGCAGGAACGGTGATCGTGACATCGAACGTGCAACTGTCCGACATGGCGATGTTACCGCCCGTCAGCCGAATCCCCTGTTTATCAATATCCGTGCTGACCAGTGCAACGGAGGAGCCGGTTCCGCACGGGTCAGCCCCGGGCGTCACGACGCTGGCCGGGAACGGCAGGAACGGAACGATCTCGTCAACAAAAGCCAGATCGGTCGCCATACTGGTCGTGCTGTTATTGGTGATCGTGAAGCGCAGCGTCACGTCATTTCCGGCCAGGACGGGATCGTCGGTGAATTCCTTGACAAAGGTCGGCTCCGGCTCGTTGGAAACCGTCAGCGTATCCGTGGCGCCGGAAGCGCTGGCCACCGCCGAGCCGTTGATCGTCGCGGTCACGGTTGTTGTGGTGTTCACATAATCACCGCCAGCAGCACCGGCTGGAACCGCGAGCAGGACTTCGATCACGCAGGAGCTGGAGGCCGGAATCGTGCCGCCGCTCAGGGCGATCGTCGTCGAGCCGGAGACCGTGCCGCCGCAGGTGTTGCTGACGACGCTGTTAAGGCTCAATCCGGCCAGCGTGGGCGTCACCGCGGTCAGATCGTCCGTGAAGGCAACGTCCGTCGCGGGGAAGTTCCGGTCCGGGTTGAAGATCTCGAAGCGCAGCGGGGTGTTGGCGCCTGCGCTGGCGGGCTCGGCGGTGAACAGCTTGGAGATTGTCGGTTCGGTCGTGGACAATGGCGTCACCGTCAGCATTGCGGTTGCCTTGCCGGCCGCGGTGAAATCTGCGAGCAAATCGGTGGTCACGTTTTCAAAAGTGCCGGACGCGCTGCCGATCACGTCGACACTCACGGTGAAGGTTGCACCGATTGGCAACACCTCGAAGCCTGCAAAGATAGTGCTGCCATCGGCATCAAGCGTGATGGATGTGGAGCCGGGCACCGCCGTGATCGTCGTGTCCGGGGCGCTCGCAGCCACGCAGTTCGTTGTGGCGTTGGGCGAAGGCGCGACGGTCAGACCGCCCGGCAGGTTGTCCGTGAAGTCCAGGCTGCCGATCCGCGAGGCGTTCAGAGTGTTGTCGATCGTGAAGGTTAGCGTGGTAATCTGGTTGAAGCTGATCGAATTCGGCGAGAACGCCTTGCTGAACGAGGGCAGGGTGCTGACAACGGTCAGGTCGGCTATCGCCGTGCCGCTGTTGCCGGCCGAAGACGTGAGATCGCCCGAAGCATTGGAGTAGACGCCCGTTGCGGTGCCCGCCGTAACGTTCACGCTGACCGTGCAGATGGCGCCTGCGGCGACCCGGCCGCCCGAGAGCGAGATTGTTGAGCCGCCGGCTGGGGCTGACAGCGTGCCGCCGTCGGTGAGGATGTCGCAGGTGGTGGACGCATTCGGCGAATTTGCGATCGTCATCGCCGCGGGGGCGGCCGGAAGGGTGTCAGTGAACGCAAGGGCGGTCGCAGGCCCGCCGCCGGTGTTATCGATGGTGAAGGTCAGGGTGGAGGAGCCGCCCGGTCCGACGGTGTTTGCTGTGAACTGCTTGGAGAAACTCGGCTGGGCCAGAGCCGAAGCGTTGGCGAACGCCAGACCGAATACCAGTGCGACCAGTGCGAAAAACCGGTTCATCCCCGTCGTCCTTCCCTGCATACCCCGAGCCATACCGGCAACCTGCCGGAGGCTTCTTTGCGTGGTCCTGATCGCTGCTCTTCTCGTCCCTTCGCGGAGACGGAGCGTTCCCAAGGGCAACGATCTTCTAAACGGTGGAGTGATCCGCGCGCTGAACCCCAACGCAGAATCGACCCTCTCCGGGCGAAAGTATGGCCAATTCTGGGCGGCGACCCAAGTGAAAAGTTAAGAAAATCCTAATATTGCGGGGCCTGTGCCCTTAATGTCACGCCACCGTTTGTGTCTTATTCCGTTGTTCGCCGCTCCGCTGAAAGATTGTGGCCAGAAGCCCTCCGGTTCTGTATCTGTGGCGCCGCGGCGGAGGGGCCGTTTCAGACCAACACACTGATGGCGAGAGAAACTACATGACATCGAATCCAATTGCGCTGGTGACCGGCGCTGCTCAAGGAATTGGCTATGCCTGCGCAGAGGCTCTGGCGGAAGACGGCGCCAGTCTGGTTCTGGCCGATATCAATGGCGACGGCGCCCGGGAAGCGGCGGAGAAGCTCGGCGGGGATGCGCTCGCCGTGACCTGCGACTGCGGCGATCCCGATGCGATTCTCGCCATGTTCGACCAGATCGAGGCGGAGCGTGGACCGGTGTCGATCCTGGTCAACTGCGCCGGCGTCGCGATCCCGAAGGACTTCCTGGACACCACCATCGAGGATTTTCAGAAGGTCATCGACATCAACCTGACCGGCAGTTTCGTCGCCCTGCAACGGGCCGCCAAGGGCATGGTGGAGCACGGTATCGAGGGCTCGATCATCAACATGTCGTCGATCAACGCCATTGTGGCGATCCCGCAGATCCCGGCCTATTGCGCCTCCAAGGGCGGTGTTGCGCAGCTCACCAAGTCGGCGGCCCTGGCGCTGGCGCCGCACAACATCCGGGTCAACGCGGTCGGTCCGGGCTCCATCGACACGGCCATGCTGGCGGGAATCAATTCGAACCCCGAGGCCATGAAGACCGTCATGTCGCGGACCCCCATGCAACGCATCGGCGAGCCGCGTGAAATCGCCGATGTGGTTGCCTTCCTGGCGAGCAACAAGGCGAGCTACATCACCGGCGAAACGATCTACGCCGATGGCGGCCGGCTCGGCCTGAACTACACCTGCTGACGGCGGCGGAGAGGGCGGATATGTCTGAAGAATGGCAGTACCAGATCAGGCTGACGATCCATCCGCCCTTTTCCGGCCTTGCGCGCCAGGGCGTTGAAGATGAACGGCTTTCGGGGCTGAACAAGATCCTGGAGGAGCACCGGGCGCGGCTGAAGTGCCAGTACGATGCGTTTGCCGACTATGTGGCCGAAGCTGAGGCTGAGGGCGTGGAGAACTATCCGCTTCACGCCTGGACCAAGGCGACGATCGAGGATCCGGCAAAGAAGGAGAAGTATCTCAACTCCTTCACGGTGTATGTGGCGGAGCAGGAGGTGTATTCCAAAGAGGAGACAGACCCTCTTGCGGAGGCGCTCAAACCGCTTGTCAGCGGCGACGTGATCGCGGATCTGAAAGTCTACGACACCAACCCCGTCAACAACCCCCAGCCGCCGAAGGGCGGGTGAAGCCGCCTCCAGAGTGTCGCCCTCGGCCTTGAGGCAATACGGTCAGGTTAGTCTGAAAATGCCCCTCATCGTCATTGCCGGGCTTGACCCTGCAATCCAGAGCGGCAGAGCACGAAGTAAATTCATCTGGCGAAATCAGCTCGTTCCGCTTGGTCAGCCGTCATCGTGCAAGCTGCCCTGGGTCCCCATGTCAAGCCCGAGGACGACAAGATCGGCTGTGCCGGATGGTGACGGGCCTGAAACTTCGGAGGTTTTGCGCAGGACGCACAAAGAAAAGGCGCCCCGCTTGCGGCGGGGCGCCCCTGATTGTCGAATGCCCTCAGGCCTTAGCGTTCTTCAGTCGAGAGCGCCTTGTAGACCGTGTAGCACATGGCCAGCACCACCAGTGTGAACGGGATGCCCGTGGAGACCGCGGCCCCCTGGAGGGCAGCCAGCCCGCCGCCCAGGAGAAGGGCGATGGCCACCAGGCCTTCCAGCGTGCACCAGAACACCCGCTGCACCACCGGTGCATCCATCTTGCCGCCGGCCGTGATGGTATCGATCACCAGGGAGCCCGAGTCGGACGAGGTGACGAAGAAGATCACGATCAGCACCAGCGAGATCGGCGCGATGATGTTGTAGAGCGGGAACTGGTCCAGCAGGCGGAACAGAGCCAGCTCGGGCTTGTAGGCATCGACGACAACGCCGCTGATGCCCTGTCCGGTGCCGGCATTGATCATGTCGATCGCCGCGCCACCGAACGTGGACATCCACAGGGCGCAGACCAGCGTCGGCGCGATCAGCACGCAGACCACGAATTCGCGCACGGTCCGGCCCTTGGAGATGCGGGCAATGAACATGCCGACGAAGGGCGACCAGGCGATCCACCAGGCCCAGTAGAAGGTCGTCCAGCCGTGATAGTAGCTGGTGTCCGTTCGCCCGACCGGATTGGACAACGGCACGAGGTAGATCACGTAATCGACCATGACGCCGAAGTAGCGCGAGATGGCCGCACCGGCGCCGCTCAGGAAGAAGACGAAGAAGAACAACAGGATCGCCATGACCATGTTGATCTCCGACAGGCGCTTGACGCCCTTGTCCATGCCCATCATGACCGAGCCGAGAGCGATGATCGTGATGCCGATAATCAGGAAGACCACAAGTCCGTCGCCCTGCGCGATCCCGAACACGTCCTGCAGACCGGCGGCAATCTGCTTGGCGCCAAGACCAAGAGATGTCGTCAGGCCGAACAGCGTGGCGAACACGGCCAATGTATCGATCACGTGGCCGGGCCAGCCCCAGACCTTCTCGCCGAGGATCGGGTAGAAGGCCGAACGCAGGGTGAGCGGGAGGCCTTTGTTGTAGCAAAACACGGCAAGGCTCAGGCCCACCACGGCATAGACGGCCCAGCCGCCGAGGCCCCAGTGGTGAACGGTGCCGACAATGCCGATATACTCATTGCCAGGTTGCGTCGCGTCGATGCCGAGCGGCCGTGCAGCGCCGTTTTCGGCAAAGTTGTAGTAAACCGGTTCAAGCACGCCGAAAAACAGCAGGCCGATGCCGATGCCCGCGGCAAACAGCATCGCGATCCAGCCGGCATAGGAATAGTCCGGCTTGGCGTCCTTGCCGCCGATCCGCACCGACCCGACGGGCAGGAAGATCAGCACCAGGCAGAAGACCAGCATGATGTCCACGGCAATGACGAGGAACCAGTCGAACTCCTTTGTCAGGAACGGCCGCAGCCAGCCGAAGAACTCCGCCGATTCCTTCTGGAACGAAAGCGCCAGAACGACGAACAGAATGATGATACCAGCCGATATCGCGAAAACCGGATTATGAATGTCCAGCCCGAAGGGTCTGATGTTGTCAGACCCCATTTCGTATTGGCTGGTTG
>JBCCEL010000245.1:0-9416 GCA_039030315.1 Pseudomonadota bacterium | reverse complement strand
GTCCTCGGGCTTGACCCGAGGACCCAGGGCAGCGGCAGCAATGCTGCATTTTCGCACGATATTCCAGCGGGTTAGGAGATAGAAACTCCTGACCTCGATTGCGGCTCTGGGCCCTCGGGTCAAGCCCGAGGGCGGCACCCAGGTGTGCTGCCGTCTCTCACCGGCTCTCTCTAAGCAGCGCGGCGGAACCGGGAGCTTGTAAATTCCACGCGCCAGTACAAGCCCGCGCTGATGATGCGGCAGCCGTGGGACGAGGGGGCGGCCGAGCAGGATTTTGTTAACCATTTGACCTCGGGCCGTGTTGCGTTCTAGCCTTTGACGCTTGGGCGGCGCGGAAACGCGGGGAGCCCGGCGGGGATTGGTGCGCACGAGACGACGGATCTGCGCGCGTCTGTAGTGGGAGGACGTGATTGTGGCCTGGCTGGTCGGCTTGATCATCCTGACTATCGCCATCGTTCTGGCGATCATCTTCTTGAACCGGTTTTACCGCAAATCAACCAGAGAAGTCGCGCTTGTGAGAACCGGTGCGGGAGGCCAGCAGGTCGTCCTCGACGGCGGCTGTCTCGCCCTTCCGTTCCTGCACAAGGTCTCCGAGGTCAACATGAAGACCACGCAGCTGGAGATCGAGCGGCTCGGTCCGAAATCCATGATCACCAAGGACAGGCTGCGCGTCGATGCGGCCGTTGAGTTCTATGTGCGCGTGAAGCCGACCGAAGAAGGTGTGGCCACTGCCGCGCAGGCTCTGGCCGGCAAATCGTTCCGCGCTTCTGAACTCGCCGAGACGCTCGAGGGCAAGCTTGTCGACGCCATGCTGTCCGTCGCGGCGGGCTACACCATGGACAGCCTGCAGGACGAGCGGGGCAGGTATGTCGCAGAAGTCTCCGATGCGCTTCAGGAAAACCTCGCCCAGAACGGTCTCGTGCTGGAATCGGTTTCCCTCACCCGTCTTGATCAGACGCCGTTTCACGCGCTGGATGAAAACAATGCGTTCAATGCGCTGGGGATGCGCCGGCTGGCCGAGATCATCGCCGTCAACCAGAAGGAACGCGCAGAGATCGAATCCGACGCCGATGTCTCCGTGCGCCAGAGCTATCTCGATGCAACCAAGCGCAAGCTCCTGATCGAGCAGGAGGAAGAGCAGGCCATGATCGCGCAGCAGCGGGAGATCGAAACTTCCCGGGCTGCCAGCCATGCCGATGTGGCAGAGCAGCAGGCAGCGGCGGAACTCAGGCGCGAGAATGCCCGGATTGACCGCGAGCGGGACGTGCGCTCCGGCGAGATCGAGCGGGACAGGTCGATCAGGGCGCTGGAGACGGAGTCTTCGCTGAAGACCGAGACAGCGCAGATCGACAAGGCGATCCAGCTCGCGGCAAAGCGCATCGATGAAGCCAAGGCGAAGACAAAGACACAAGCCGCACTGGCCGAAGAGATCGCCGCCCAGGAGGGGGTGGAGACCGAACGGCAGAAGGCTGTTGCCGACCGGGAAAAGGAACTGGCTCTGATCCGCGCCCGCGAGCAGGCAGAGGTCGATGATACCCGGGTTGCCAGCGAAAGCGGAACGATCCGCGCTATGGCCCAGGCTGAGGCGCGGGCGGTGGTCGAACGGGCCAAGGCCCAGAAAGACGAACTCCTGGCCGAAGCCGAAGGCAAGGCCGCGGTCATCCAGGCGGAGAATGCGCAGAGCGAAGAACTGATCCGCATGAAGCTCGATATGGCGCGGCTCGAAACCCTGCCGGACCTGGTCGGCAAGATGCTGAAACCGGCTGAAAAGATCGAGTCCATCCGCATCAACCACATTACCGGTTTCGGCAATGGCGGCAGTTCCGGTGGAGGCGGCGGCGATGACAAGGCCGTGGTCAACCAGGTAGTCGACGGGGTTCTGGGCATGGCGCTGCAGATGCCTGCCGTGAAGAAGCTGGGCGAGGAGGTCGGCCTCAATATCGCCAGTGGCGTGAGCGGCCTGTCGGATTCGGTCGATGACAGCCCCGAGACCCCGGCAGCCGGACTCGCTCCGGCAGAAGACGAGAACAAGGAGGCCTGACCCCCAGGCCGAACACGAAGGAGGACGTCATGTTTGTAAACCGCAGAAGCATTCTGAAAGGTGCCGCAGCAACATCGGTGGCCCTGGCGGCCCCTGGCATTATTGGCCGGGCGCAAGGCGCCGATGTCATCAAGATGGTCGGCATCCTGGACCAGTCGGGCGGTCTCGACATCTACGGCAAGCCTATGGTGGACGCCACCAAGATGGCGGTGGATGAGATCAATGCCGCCGGCGGCCTGCTCGGCAAGCAGGTCGAGCTGAAGATGTATGACCCGCAGTCGACCATCCAGTTCTACACCCAGTATGCCACCCAGGCGGCGGCCGGCGACCGGGCCCATGTTGTCCATGCGGGCATCACGAGCGCCTCGCGCGAAGCCATCCGGCCGACGCTCGGCCGGTTCCGCACCCTCTATTTCTACAACACGCTCTATGAGGGCGGCGTCTGCGACCGGAACACCTTCTGCACAGGCTCAACGCCGGCGCAGACTGTCGAGAAGCTCGTCCCCTACACCATGAACAAGTGGGGCAAGAAGGTCTACATCGTGGCGGCGGACTACAACTACGGCCACATCACCGCCCAGTGGGTGAAGAAATACGTGACCGACAATGGCGGCGAGGCGGTGGAGATCGAGTTCTTTCCGCTGGATGTCACGAATTTCGGTCCGACCATCAAGAAGATCCAGGCGGCCAAGCCGGACATGGTCATGTCGGCGCTCGTGGGCGGGGCGCATGTCTCGTTCTACCGGCAGTACGCTGCGGCCGGCATGAACAAGAACGTGCCGATCGCTTCGACCACCTTCGGCGTCGGCAACGAGCACACGCTGATCTCGGCCGAAGAGGGTGACGGCATGATCGTCGCCTACAGCTACCTGCAGGAGATCGAGAGCGACGCCAACAAAGCCTTCGTGAAACGCTTTCAGGACAAGTTCGGCGCCAATGCGCCCTATCTGAACGAGCTGGCCGCCCGCAGCTATGAAGCGGCCTATCTCTGGGCGGAAGGGGTCAAGAAGGCGGGATCAACGGACCAGATGCCGGTCATCGAGGCGCTGGAAGGCGGGGTCAGCTTTGCCGGACCGAGCGGCAACATCTCGATCGAGCCGAAGACCCACCATGCCATCCAGAACGTGTTCCTGGCCGAACTCAAGGACCAGAAATACACGATCCTGGAGAGCTACGAGCAACAGCCCCCGACGGATACCCTGCTGGTGTGCGATCTCCAGAAGGACCCGAACCAGGCCAAGTTCTACTTTGAGAACGGGCTCGAAGCTGCGGGCATCAAGTAAGGCATCGCCGAAACTGGGCGTCAGGTCATGTGCAGCACGGTAAGTGCCCCAAATTCTGCCGTCCTCGGGCTTGACCCGGGGACCCGGGGCAACGGGATCGAAGCGTGCGGCCCTGGACCCTCGGGCCAGGCCCGAAGGAGTCATGCTCCGCTCGCGACGAGCGAGAAACTCGGCGGCTGGTGAACCGGACATGGACCTCTTCGTCGCTCTTGCCCTGCAGGTCATCTACGGCATCGCCAATCTGGTGCTGATCAGCCTCGGCCTGGCGATCATCTTTGGCATGATGCGGGTGATCAATCTCGCCCATGGCGAGTTCCTGATGCTGGGCGGCTACACGGTCGTGGTGGCCACCAATAACGGGGTCAACCTGTGGATCGCCATGTTCATCCTCGCGCCGCTGGTGGTGGGAGTCATCGGCGTCATCGTGGAGCGATGTCTGATCCGCTTCCTATACGGGCGAATGGTGGACACCCTGCTCGCCACATGGGGGCTCAGCCTCTTGCTGATCGGGCTGGTGACCACCATCTTCGGTGCGCAGACCTCCACAACCATCTCGGCGCCGTTCGGGCCGATCCAGATCGGCGAGTACACCTCCAGCGGTTATGAGCTTTTCCTGATCTGCGTCGCCATCGTCCTGTCCCTGGCGATCTATCTCGTGCTCAAGCTGACCAAGCTCGGGCTGGTGGCCCGAGGAACCATGCAGAGTGCCGACATGGCTGCAGCACTCGGGGTCTCGACCTCCAGGATCTACATGATCACCTTCGGGCTCGGCGCCGCGGTGTCGGGTTTTGCCGGTGCGCTGCTGGCACCCATTACAGGCGTATTGCCGACAATTGGCGCGACCTATATCGCCAAGGCGTTCATCACCGTGATCAGCGGCGGCGCGGCGATCCTGGCAGGCACCACATCGGCGTCCATCCTGCTTGGCGGCATCAACGGCATCATGGCGTTCGTCACCGGTCCGACGATCGGGGAGGTCGCGCTCCTCGTTGCCGCAATTGTCCTCCTCCGCCTCATGCCGCGGGGCATCACCGGCCGCTTCTTCCGGAAGAACCTGTGATCTGGAGCCGCGAAAATAAGTGGCGAGCCGCGATCGTGCTGATCGGCGTCATATTCCTGTTCGCCGCGCCCAACGTGCTGCAGCTCTTCACCATCATCAACATGACGACCGCGATCGCCTTCGCGATCCTGGCGCTCAGCCTCGGGCTGATCTGGGGGTATGGCGGCATCCTGTGCTTCGGCCAGACTGCGTTCTTCGGGCTTGGGGCCTATGCCTACACCATTGCCGCCATCAATTTCGGGGGCTCGACCTGGGCCATACTGGTGGCGATCCTGGTCGCCATGCTGGTTGCCGCGGTGCTGGGCTACTTCGTGTTCTATGGCCGGGTGAGCGACGTCTATCTCGCCGTCATCACGCTGACGGTCACACTCATCCTCTACAGCCTGATGCGGCGCACTTCGGGCCCGGAATACAAGATCGGAAAATCCCTGCTTGGCGGCTTCAACGGCATCACCTCGCCGCCACTGAACATGCCGTGGGATTCCAGCCAGATCCTTTTTCCAGAGCATGTGTTCTATGTAGCCATGGCCGCGCTCATCCTGGCCTATGCCGGGTCAGCCTGGCTGATCCAGACCCATTTCGGGCGGGTGTCCGTCGCCATCCGTGAGAACGAGCTGCGCTCCGAACTCCTCGGCTATGACATCCGTTTCTACAAGCTGGCCCTCTTCACCGTTGGAGGCGGTATTGCCGCTGTCGGCGGTATTGTCTTCTGCAACGGTGTCGGCCGGGTCACGCCCGATGTCTTCAATCTCTACAACAAGGCCCTGACCATCATCTGGGTTATCGTCGGCGGCAGGGGAACGCTGATCGGCCCGGTGCTCGGGGCTTTCGCCCTGTTCTACCTGACCTCCAGCCTCGGCACCCAGGCCGTGCTCAACAACAATCTCGTCCTCGGCATCATCCTTATCGTCTTCGTTCTGGTGGTGCCCAAGGGGATCGTGCCCACCGTGGTCGGTTGGTGGGACAACCGCCGGGCCCTGCGCACATCGCGCCGCAAGGAGATGCGCATGCGCCGGCGCCGTTCGCGTCTGGGTGCAAACGGGGAGGCGGCCGATGCGCAGTGAGATCGTGCTGGAAACCCGGAACCTCTCCATGCATTTCGGCGGAGTGCATGCGGTCGACCAGGTGAACTTCGCGCTCTGGGAAAACGAGCTGCGCTGCCTGATCGGGCCCAACGGTGCGGGCAAGAGCACGTTCTTTAAGTGCCTGACCGGCCAGCACGTGCCGACCGGGGGCGACGTGGTGATCCGGGACGTGCATGTGGCCGGCCGGGAACCGCACCAGATTGCCCGTTTGGGGGTTGGGATCAAGACGCAGGTCCCGAACGTGTTTGACGGCCTGAGTGTTCAGGAGAACATCTGGCTGTCGGCCCGGCGCTGGCACAGGGCGCAACGTGCCAGGGTCCTCACCCAGGAAACGCTGGAGCGTCTGCGGCTCACCGAGATCCGCTCATCCATGGTCGGCACCCTCGCGCACGGCCAGCGCCAGTGGGTCGAACTCGGCATGGTGGTGGCCGCGGAACCCTGGCTGGTTCTGCTGGATGAACCGGCGGCCGGGATGACCCATGAGGAGGTGGAGCAGACGGCCGCCCTGATCAGGGAGGTCAACCGCAGCGCGACCATGATCGTGGTGGAGCACGACATGCAGTTCATCCGCATGATCTCCGAAAAGGTCACCGTGTTCCACGAAGGACGGATCCTGATCGAGGACACGATGGACGTGATCTCGGCGGACGAGCAGGTGCGCGAAGTTTACCTGGGGCACAAGCAGCAATGAGCGCGGGCACCATCCTGGAGGTCAAGGGCTTGCGCTCCGGCTATGGCCGCGTGCCGGTGCTGCACGGCATCGACATGGCTGTTGGCGACGGCGAGATCGTCGGCGTGCTCGGCCACAACGGCATGGGCAAGACGACCCTGCTCAAGACCCTCATGGGGCTCGTTCCCGCCAGCGGTGGCAGCATTGTCTACGAAGGCATCGACATCACGCATGAGCCAGCGCACGAACGCAGCCAGATGGGCATCGGTTATGTGCCCCAAGGGCGCGGTATCTTTCCGACCCTCACCGTCTACGACAATATCCGCATGGGGATTGCGGCCCATCAGGACGAGGAAGAAGAGGCGATCCGCGCGGTGATCGACGAGTTTCCGCGCCTGGAACGCCTGCTTGAGCGTGAAGGCGGTGCGCTCAGCGGCGGCGAGCAGCAGATCCTCGCCATCGCCCGCTGCCTGATTTCCGAGCCGCAGCTTCTTCTTCTCGACGAACCTACCGAAGGCATTCAGCCCTCGATCGTGGATGACATCGCGGAAAAGCTGGAAGAGCTGAGTTCGAGGCGCGGCATCGCAATCGTCCTGGTGGAGCAGAACCTGGAGTTCATCACCGGGCTCTCGCGCCGGATCGTCATGCTCCAGAAAGGCCGCGTGACCGGGGAGGTGGATCACATCGACTCGGCCAGCCCCGAACTTATCCAGGAATTCACCGGCTTCGGCGCCGGTAACGGGTCGGCCCCGCCTCGGCCTGCGGCCCCGCCGCCCACTCCATCCCAGCCCAGGACTTCGGCCCCGCCGCCGCCACCCCATCAGACGGCTCCGCGCCCGCAACCATCCCAGCGTGCTGCAGAGCCTCAAAGAAGAGAGGGACTGAAATACATGTCCGTCAGACGCCCCACCCACAGCCAGCTGAAGGACATCGTCCAGAATCTCGGCATGCACATGTCGGATGAGCGGGTTGGCGAGTTCCTTCAGGTCATGGACGGCCTGACCGATGCCTATGACGTGGTCGATGCCATGCCCGACTATCTGCCGCCGGTGGACTATCCCCGCACGGCAGGGCACCGGCCGAGCGCGGAGGAGAACCCGCTCAATGCCTGGTACGTGAAGACCGAGGTCAAGGGAGCGCCCCGCGGCCCGCTTGCCGGCAAGACCATCGCCCTGAAGGACAATGTGTGCCTTGCGGGCGTGCCCATGATGAACGGCGCGTCCACGCTGAAGGGCTACACGCCGGACGTCGATGCGACCATCGTCACCCGCATTCTGGATGCCGGCGGAACCATCGTCGGCAAGGCCCATTGCGAGTATTTCTGCCTGTCCGGCGGCAGCCACACCAACGCCACCGGCCACTGCCACAATCCGCACAGGATGGGCTATTCCGCCGGCGGCTCCTCCAGCGGGTCCGGCGCGCTCGTGGGCGGAGGGATCGTCGACATGGCGATCGGCGGAGACCAGGGCGGATCGATCCGCATGCCGGCCTCCTATTGCGGCTGCTACGGCATGAAGCCGACCCACGGTCTCGTTCCCTACACCGGGGTGATGCCGATCGAAGCCACAATCGATCACACCGGGCCCATGACCCAGAACGTGCTCGATAACGCCCTGTTCCTGGAGGCGATTGCCGGTGCGGACGGTCTCGATCCGCGGCAGTACGATGTTCAGACGGACAAGTACTCCTCCGTCATCGGGCGCACCGTGAGCGGCCTGCGCATCGGCGTGGTGAAGGAAGGCTTCGGGCACACCAATTCCGAGGCCGATGTGGACGGCAAGGTCCGGGCGGCGGCCGAGCAGTACAAGCGGCTGGGGGCAACGGTCGACGAAGTCTCCATACCCGCCCATCTCACCGGGCCCGCCATCTGGACCCCGATCGCGGTTGAAGGCCTTCAGAACCAGATGATGCACGGCAACGGAATGGGTACAGGCTGGAAGGGCATGTACACCACGAGCCTGCTCGACTTCCATGCGAACTGGCGCAGCCGGGCCGACGAACTCTCCGACACGCTGAAGGTCTGCATGTTCCTCGGCGAATACTTCCTCAAGCATCACCGCGGCCACTATTACGCCAAGTCGCAGAACCTCGGGCGACAGCTGCGGGAGACCTATGACAAGATGCTGAACGCCTATGACCTCCTGCTGATGCCGACGACGCCGATGAAGGCCACACCCCTGCCGCCGCCGGATGCGTCTCTGGCACTCTATTGCCAGCGGGCGTTCGAGATGCTGCCGAATACCAGCCCGTTCGATGTGACCGGGCATCCGGCCATGAGTATCCCCTGCGGCATGAGCGACGGGCTGCCCGTCGGCATGATGCTGGTTGGGCGGCACTATCAGGAATCAACCATCTACCAGGCTGCCGCGGCGTTCGAGGGGATCGGCGACTGGAAGGCGATGTAGGCAAGCCATGGCGGCGCGAGGGACGATACCTTCCGATGGATTGTCCCATGTGGCAGGTCCGATCGACCGGCCGTTGCTCGGCATCACCATTCCGGAATTCCTCTATCGGACCGCGCGCAAGCATCCCGGGCACGAGGCGGCCGTGTTCTGCCAGCCGGGCATCCGCTGGACCTATGACCAGCTGCTGCGCCGGGTCGACCGCCTTGCTGCCGGACTGCTGAGCCTTGGTCTCTACAAGGGTGACCGGATCGGCATCTGGTCGCCCAACCGGCCGGAATGGCTCCTGGCGCAGTTAGCCACCGCCCGCATCGGTCTGATCCTGGTAAACATCAACCCGGCCTACCGCAGCGCCGAGCTCGAATATGCTCTGAACAAGGTCGGAGCCAAGGCGCTGATCACGGCGCGGCAGTTCAAGTCGTCCGACTATGTGGAAATCCTGCGAAGTATCGCGCCCGAACTCGACGGCGCCGTGCCCGGCCGTCTGCAGTTGGAACGCCTGCCTGCGCTGCGCACGGTAATCCAGCTTGGGGCGGAGGCGGTTCCCGGCACCTTCTCCTTCGACGAGGTGATGGCGCGAGGGGAGGGCGGACCGCGTCACCGGCTGAACGCTCAACCCAGGCACGAGGTGCAGCTTAAATAGTGGCTGTTGGTCATTGCGAACAATTGCATGTGACCCATACAGGTATGGACGCTACTTTCTTGCAGCAAGTATCAACGCAAGAAGTTCGCGGTTGGTTGCGCTGTAGTTGCGTTCAGTCGGGGTAAGCTTGCGGGAATAGTAGGCAACTGGTATTTCCCACCCGCCCTGCACTTGAGACACTACTCCCCCTACAGCAATATTGCTAGCGTCTGATATTACTACAAAAGGTGCG
>JBCCEL010000244.1:0-9482 GCA_039030315.1 Pseudomonadota bacterium | reverse complement strand
GGTGTCTGGCCCGATGCACAGGACGGGCGCAGCCCGGCTCGCCGCCATGGCAGCGCTGCGGGCGGGGTCAGGCCTCGTAACCCTTGCCAGCCCTCCCGACGCGCTGATCATCAACGCCGCCCACCTGACGGCAATCATGCTGGCAAAGGTAGATGGGGCTGAGGGCCTGGCCGGCCTTCTGGAAGATGCCCGCTTCAACGCAGTGGTGCTCGGGCCCGCGCTCGGGGTCATGGAAGCGACCAGGAACAAGGTTCTGGCGGTGCTTGAGGCAGGCCCTGCGACAGTCATTGATGCGGACGGATTGACCTCGTTTGAAGAGGCGCCGGATGTTCTCTTCGCAGCTATACGGAAGAGAGATGGCGCGCCCGTCGTTCTGACACCTCACCAGGGAGAATTTGCCCGGTTGTTTCCGGGCCTCGATAGCCCATCGAAGCTGGAGCGCGCGCGAGGAGCTGCGGCTGCGTCCGGCGCAGTGGTCATCTACAAGGGGCCTGACACCGTTATCGCGGCGCCGGATGGAAGGGCCGCCGTCAACACCAATGCGCCGCCCTTTCTGGCAACCGCCGGCTCCGGCGATGTGCTGGCCGGGATTTGCGCCGGCCTTCTGGCCCAGAGCATGCCAGGATATGAAGCCGCCTGTGCCGCCGTCTGGCTCCACGGGGAAGCGGCGAACCGCTTCGGTGCAGGCCTGATTGCCGAAGACCTGCCCGATCTTCTCCCCGAAGTGCTCCGCGATTTCTGAGGCGGAAACTATTCTGCATGGCGGGCAGCGTCCGGTTGTCCGGTCATCTCAAAGCCATTAGCGTGATCGCCAGTATCAACCGAGGGCCGGACACCCCTTGCCAGGAGGAGGCATCAAGACCCATGACAAAACGGAAATATCGCTCCCAGCTCTGGTTCTCGAACCCGGACAACCTGCACATGACGGCCAATTACGTGGCCTGGTATCTCAATGACGGCACACCTCGCGAGGAGCTGCAGTCCGGCAAGCCGATCATCGGCATCTCCCAGTCCGGCTCCGACCTGACCCCCTGCAACAAGATCCACCGCCAGACGGCCGAGGAGGCCAAGCGCGGGATTGAGGATGCGGGCGGCGTGGGTTTCATCTTCCCGCTGCATCCCATCCAGGAAAATGCCCGCAGGCCGACGGCTCATCTGGACCGCAATCTCGCGGCGATGGCCCTGATCGAGATCCTGCACGGCTATCCGCTCGACGGTGTCGTGCTGACCACGGCCTGCGACAAGACCACGCCGGCCAGTGTCATGGGGGCGGCGACGGCCAACCTGCCGGCGATCGTGCTCTCCGGCGGGCCGATGCTGAACGGCTATTTCGAAGGCAAGCGCAGCGGCTCGGGCATGGCCGTGTGGGAGGCGCGACGCCGGGTCGGGGCAGGGGAGTGGACGGAGGAGCAGTTCTTCGATTCCATCGCCGCCTCCGCGCCGTCGCTCGGCCACTGCAACACCATGGGCACTGCGCTCACCATGAACTCGATGTCGGAGGCCCTGGGCCTCAGCCTGCCGGGCAGTGCCGCGATTCCCGCGCCCTATCCAGAGCGCATGGAGAATGCCTACCAGACAGGCCGGCGCATCGTCGAACTGGTGGAGCAGGACGTAAAACCCACCGATATTCTGACCCTCGAGGCCTTCGAGAATGCGGTTGTCGCCCTTTCGGCCATAGGCGGGTCAACCAATGCCCAGCAGCACCTCACAGCCATGGCCCGCCACGCCGGCATTCAGCTCCCGGAAGATATCTGGATGCGCAAGGGATACGAGGTGCCGCTGCTGGTCAATCTGCAGCCGGCGGGCGAGTACCTTGGCGAGGACTTCTTCAAGGCCGGAGGTTTGCCCGCGGTAATGGGTGAGCTTGAACGGGCAGGGCTCCTAAACAGTGATGCTCTGACCGTCACCGGCAAGTCCATGGGCGAGAACATCGGCGCCGTTACGGCCTCCAATGAGGATGTCATCAAGCCCTTCTCGCAGCCGGTGAAGGAGAATGCCGGCTTTGCCGTCCTCAACTCCAACTTCTTCGACTTCGCGATCATGAAAACCAGCGTGATCTCCAAAGAATTCGCCGAAAGTTATCTGGAGCAGCCTGGAAGGGAAGGCTCATTCGAGGCCCGTGTAGTCGTGTTCGATGGGGTGGAGGACTATCACGAGCGCATCAATGATCCGGACCTGAACATCGACGAGAATTGCATCCTGGTGATGCGCGGCGCCGGCTCGATCGGCTGGCCGGGTTCGGCGGAGGTCGCCAATGTGCAGCCGCCGGACGAGATGCTCGCAAGGGGGGTCCGCTTCCTGCCGACCTTGAGCGACGGCCGCCAGTCCGGCACGGCGGACTGTCCTTCAATCCTGCATGTAACGCCGGAGGCCGCATTGGGAGAGGGGCTGGCTCTTCTCCAGGACGGCGACATTCTGCGGATCGATCTGAAGGCATTCCGCTGCGATCTGTTGATGGAAGAAGCGGAGATGGCGGAGCGGCGCACGACCGCGAAGGCCACGCGCCCTGCCTACCAGACACCGTGGCAGGAACTCTTCAGTCAGCATGTGGAGTCGCTCAAGGACGGGGCCTGCCTCGACTTTGCCTACCAGTACAGCTCGATTACTGACTTGGTGCCGAGAGACAATCACTGAGCGGCATTGCGGACGAACCAGTTCCAGGTGAGGGCGACGCCGTCTTCCAGGGATGTTGTGCAGGCGAACCCGAGTTCCCGCGCCGCCTTGGAGATATCGCAATAGGTGTGGCGGACCTCGCCTTTGCGAAAATGCTCAAACTCCGGTGAGATCACGCGGCCACTTACGTCTGCAAGGGTTCTGACGATGCGCATGAGGTCGCTGGGGGTGCCGCTCGCCAACTGGTACACACCGCTCTGCCCGCGTGCCAGGGCCGAAATGATGCCATCGGCAAGGTCGCCCACAAAAATGTAGTCGCGTGTCTGGGTCCCGTCACCGAAGATCCGGAGCGGCCGGCCGGACAGCAAAGCCTTCATGAAAGTCGCGACGACACTGCCCTTGTTGAGTGATCCGGGCCCGTAGACATTTGAGAACCGCAGCGAGACCGCGCGGAAACCGTAGGACCCGGCGTAGGCCGAACAGTAGCCCTCTGCCGCCAGCTTCGAGGCTCCATAGGGCGACAGGGGCCCCGGTGGCACGGCCTCGTGGACAGGCGGCGGCGCGTCGCCGACGATCGCGCCGCCCGTGGAGGCGTTCATGATCGTGCTGACACCGAACTCGCGCATGACCTCCAGGACGTTGAGCGTGCCCAGAACATTGTTCTCGTAATTCCGTACCGGGTCGTCGATTGAGCCGACGACAGTCGTGTCCGCAGCAAGATGGATTACCTGATCAGTTCCGGACATGGCCTGCCTGATGCTCTGACGGTCCCGAACGTCGCCCAGATGGAACTCGGCCTCCAGACCTGCGAGAGCGAGCCGGTTCCCGGCACACTCATTGTCCAGGACGCGGATCGCGCCCCGGAAGCCGCGCTCGCGGAGACGGCAGATGAGGTTGGTGCCGATAAATCCGGCCCCTCCCGTGATCAGCAGTCTCCCGAATGGTGCCGATGCCAGGTTAAGGTCGCCCACGCCTATTCAGCGGCCTCGGACAGAAATGCCGGCAGGCCCGGCGATTGCGCGGTGGTCCAGGTGGACATGGCCGGAATCTTGTTCACATCGCACCGGCCCCGGTGGATGAGGGCGATCTCCTCCACTTCAGCCAGGAGTCCGTCTTCCAGGGTCACCGGATCCCAGCCAAAGCCTCTGAGCACGTCATTGCGCACGCACAGCGCATTCTCCGCGGCCTCGTTTCTGGGATTGTCGACATACGCGATATCGCAGCCGGTGCGTTCGGCAATCATCATCGCCAGTTCGCGCACCTGGCGTGTTTCCGCTATCTGGTTGGCGACCCTGACCCTGTCGCCACGTTCTGGCGGGTTGTCCAGTGCAAGCTCGATGCAGCGGACCGTATCGCTGATATGGATGAAGGCCCGGGTCTGCCCGCCGGTACCGTGCACCGTGAGCGGATAGCCGATTGCCGACTGCACGAGGAATCGGTTCAGAACGGTCCCGTAGTCACCGTCATAGTCGAACCGGTTGATGAGATCCGGGTGAAGCCCCGTTTCGGGCGTCTGCGTGCCCCAGACGATGCCCTGGTGCAGATCGGTGATCCTGATCCGGTCATTCTTGGCGTAGTACTGGAACGTGCAGTGATCGAGAACCTTCGTGAGGTGGTAGACCGAGCCGGGATCAGCGGGAAACACAATCTCCTGTCGCTTCAGATCACCGCCGGCGGTCGGAACGAAGACCGGAAGATAGCCGTCCGGAAGGGCAGCGTCCGTGCCGCCGTAGCCGTAGACACCCATGGTGCCGAGATGCACGAGGTGGATATCGGCGCCCGTTTCGACGATCGCACTCAGAATGTGCTCCGTGCCGCACACATTGTTGCGCATGGTGTAGCTCTTGTGTCGGGCGGACTTCATGGAGAACGGCGCTGCCCGCTGCTCGGCGAAGTGGATGACCGCATCCGGCTTTTCAGCGCGCAGGAGCGCGAGCAGCTTGTCGTACTCTTCCGCGACATCGAGATGATGAAAGGCGATTTCCCGGCCGGTCAGGCTGTGCCAGCGCGAGATGCGCCTGCGCAGGCTTCTGATCGGCGTGAGTGACTGAACGCCGAGATCCTGATCGATCCTGCGCCTGGAAAAGTTGTCCGCAATGACGATTTCGTGGCCTTTGCTCGACAAATGGAGCGCGGTCGGCCAGCCACAGAAGCCGTCGCCTCCTAACACCAAGACTTTCACTGTTGCGCCTCCCCGGTTCGGCGACTTGGTACATGCGCGGCCCAATGGGCAGGCCGAGCCCTGACAAAACTCCTTGAAAATGATGTCTGGATGATCCCCACCAGACGCTAGCCCATGACGCCACGTTAACAGCCACACCAATTGGTGGCAACCCACAAAAGTGTGTGCGGTTGTAATACCCTTAATAAGAGAGGCCCGTACAAAGGTCCAAGACGGAAAGCCGTGGACGGCGCTCTTGCGTATGTTAAGACCACCGCCTACCGACGCGCCGAGGACGATCATGAAAAACCTTCCGGCATCGATTGATGACACCCATCAGTTGCTGACCTCCGCGGACTACGTGGCCGACCGCGCCCTGGCGACCGTGATCTATCTCAGCATGAAGCTGGGACGCCCGCTGTTCCTGGAAGGGGAGGCCGGTGTCGGAAAGACGGAGGTTGCCAAGGTGCTTGCCGAGGCGCTGGACCGTCCGCTGATCCGGCTGCAGTGCTACGAAGGCCTGGACGTGAGCTCCGCGGTGTATGAATGGAACTACTCTGCGCAGATGGTGGAGATCCGGCTCGCCGAGGCAGCGGGGGGACTGGACCGCGACCAGGCCGCAGCCGACATCTTTTCCGAAAAGTTCCTGATCAAGCGGCCGCTGCTTCAGGCGCTGGAGAGCGGAGAGGCCGGTGCGCCGGTTCTCCTGATCGACGAACTGGACCGGACGGACGAGGCCTTCGAGGCCTTCCTGCTGGAAGTGCTGGCGGACTTTCAGATCACCATCCCCGAACTCGGCGTCATCAAGGCGGCCGAACGGCCTATCGTCGTGATCACCTCCAACAGGACGCGCGAGATCCACGATGCCCTGAAGCGCCGCTGCCTGTACCACTGGGTCGGCTACCCGGACGCCCGGCGTGAACTCGACATTGTCAGGGCTCGCGCGCCCCATGCGGGCGAGGAACTTGCGGCGCAGGTCGTGGCTTTCGTGCAGAAACTCAGAGGCGAGGATCTGTTCAAACAGCCCGGCGTCGCCGAGACCCTGGATTGGGTGACAGCGCTGCACGAGCTCGACCAGATCGCACTCGATCCCTCAGTCGTGAACGATACCCTTGGCGTCCTGCTGAAGTATCAGGACGATATCGAGAAGCTCGAGGGCTCCGAAGCCAAGCGCCTGCTCAGCGAGATCCAGGCCGAATTGCGGGCGATGTAACCTTGCGCGGCGATGCGAAGAAAAACGGCGCCAACGGCTCGGCGGTCTCCATCGCCGGCAGCGGCAAGCTCGCCGAAAACATTGCCCACTTCGCCCGTGTGCTCCGGAAAGCGGGCCTGCCTGTCGGCCCCGGCCAGGTGCTGGTCGCGCTTGAGGCGGCGCAGGCGGGATGTCTGCAATCGCGTATGGATTTCTACTGGATGCTGCATTCGGTGTTCGTGAAGCGCCGCGAGCATCTCGCCATTTTCGACCAGGCCTTCCAGGCTTTCTGGCGCAAGCCCAAGATGCTCGAACAGATGCTGCAGATGTTCTTTCAGGAGGTGCAGCGCCCCACCGGGAACGAAAAGAAGAAGGCCGGGCACCGGCGCCTGGCCAGCGCCATGTTCGATGAGCCGGAGATGCAGAACCGGCGGACCGAACCGCCCAATGTCGTTGAGGTCGACGCCAGCCAGACGTTCAGCGCCCGCGAGGTGCTGCGCGACAAGGATTTTGAGCAGATGAGCGCCGCCGAGCAGGCAGATGCCAAGCGGGCTATCGCCGCCTTGCGCAACATAAGGATCGAGGTGGCGACCCGCAGGTTCCGTCCGTCCTCCAGGGGCGCGGTGGACATGCGCCGGACCCTGAAGGCGGCAGCGCGCTCCGGCTCAGGGCTGACGGACCTGAAACGGCGCGATCGGGCCAGCAGGGAGCCGCCGCTCGTCATTCTTTGCGACATCTCAGGCTCAATGTCGGGCTACACCAGGATGTTCCTGCATTTCCTGCACGCCCTGACAACCGACCGCAGCCGCGTTCATGTCTTTCTTTTCGGCACGCGCCTCACCAACATAACGCGGGCCCTGAAACTGAAGGATGTGGATGACGCCGTCGACGAGGTGGCGAAGCAGGCGAAGGACTGGTCCGGCGGCACCCGCATCGGCCCGTGCCTCAGGGAATTCAACTATGTCTGGTCGCGCCGCGTGCTGTCCCAGGGCGCGCACGTTCTGCTCATATCGGACGGCCTTGACCGGGACGACAGTGCCTTGCTGGAGCATGAGATCGCCCATCTCGGACGGGCTGCCAAGCGGCTGGTTTGGTTGAACCCGCTGTTGCGCTATGACGGGTTCGAGGCGCGTTCGGAGGGAATCCGGACAATTCTGCGCCATGTGGACGAGTTCAGACCCGTGCATTCCCTGGCATGCCTTGAAGATCTGGCCAAATCGCTCACATATTCCGGCAAGGCGGCGCACAAACCGCACAAATGGCTGCGGACTGCCGCATGATCTGAAGGGGCAATCCCATGAGTTCTCCCGACGCAACAATCCTGGAAGATGCCAAGGCCTGGCTTGATGATGGCCGCAGTCTTGCGCTGGCCACAGTGATCGAAACCTGGGGTTCGGCGCCGCAACCTACCGGCTCTCAGCTTGTGATTGATGGGGATGGGAACTTTCTGGGTTCCGTTTCCGGCGGCTGCGTCGAGGGGGCAGTGGTGACCGAGGCCATGGACATTATCGACAGCGGTCGGCCCAGGGTGCTGGAGTTCGGGGTTTCCGATGAAACGGCGTGGGAAGTGGGGCTCGCCTGCGGCGGCCGCATTCGCGTCTATGTCGAGCCGCTAGGCAACTGACCGGCGATGAAGAGCGAGATCCTGCAGCGCGTCCTGAAGGCCCGGCAAAGCCGGCAAGCCCTGGCGGTGATCACGCGTCTGGCCGACGGGGAGCAGAGGATCGTCCTGCGCGACGCGCTGGAGGGGGACCCGTTTGCCGAAGCTCTGGAGACGGCGTTCCGCTTCGACAAATCCCAGGTCGCAGAGCATCACGGCGATGAGTATTTCCTCGACATCCACAATCCGCCGCTGAAGATGGTCGTCGTCGGCGCTGTCCATATCGCCCAGGCGCTGATCCCGATTGCCCAGGCGACCGGCTTCCACGTCATCGTGATTGATCCGCGCGGGGCCTTTGCCACTGAAGCGCGCTTTCCGGGCGTGGAACTGCATGATGAGTGGCCGGACGAGGTACTTGATGACATCGGCATTGATACCCGCACCGCGGTCATCGCCTTGACCCACGACCCGAAGATCGATGATCCGGCGCTGACCATGGCGCTGAAGTCGGACGCCTTCTACATCGGCGCCCTCGGCTCAAAGCGCACCCATGCGAGCCGCCTGGAGCGCCTTGGCGGCAATGGTCTGGATGGCGAACAGCTGGCGCGGATCAACGGCCCGATCGGCCTGCACATTGGCGCCAAGGGCCAGGCGGAAATCGCCGTTGCCGTCATGGCGAAGGTGATCGAACAGCTTCGGTTGGGGGACGGCGCCTGATGGAGTTCGGGCCGATATCCGCCTCCAGGGCTGAAGGTGCGATTCTGGCGCACTCCGTGCGGGCCGGGAAGAAGACCTTCAAGAAGGGCAGAACCCTGTCGGCTGGCGACCTGGAGATTCTTGCCGAAGCCGGCATTGACGAGGTGATCGCGGCGCGTCTCGGTGCTGATGACGTACACGAAGACGAGGCCGCCGCCGAGGTCGCCGCGGCCATCGCAGGCCCCCATGCAACCGTCGCGGAAGCCTTCACGGGCCGGGCGAACATCTACAGCACCGAACCTGGGCTGGCGCTGATAGACGAGTTCAGCATCAATGAGATCAACCGGTTGGATGAGGCGCTGACCATTGCCACCGTCCCGCCGTTTGAGGCCGTCGGCGCCCGGCAGATGCTGGCGACCGTCAAGATCATCCCGTTTGCACTGTCCCGAGAAACCCTGGCAAAGGCACTCAGTATCGCGCGTCGGGGCCAGGCGGTGTCAGTCGCACCGTTCGTCCGCAAACGCGCTCATCTCATTATCTCCCGCCTCCCACAGACCAAGCCCACGGTCATCACCAAGACAGTCGATGTCATCCGCGGGCGGCTGGAGGAGTGCGGTGCTGCTCTGGGAGGGCATGTTGTCTGCGGGCACACGGTTGACGATGTTGCGGCTGCGATCTCGGCAATTCCCGCAGAAGACACCGATCCTGTGCTGGTGTTTGGCGCATCGGCGATCGTTGACCGTGACGATGTCATTCCGGCAGGGCTGGAGGCGGCGGGCGGTGACGTTGTCCATCTGGGCATGCCAGTCGATCCGGGTAACCTGCTGATGTACGGCAGGCGAGGAAAGGCGGACGTGATCGGCGTGCCGTCCTGCGCCCGCTCGCCCAAGCTCAACGGATTTGACTGGATCCTGCAACGCGTCCTCGCCGGACTGACGATCCGGCGTCAGGATATCATGGGCCTCGGCGTCGGCGGGCTGCTCAAGGAAATCCCGTCAAGGCCGCGACCGCGCGAGAGGACGCCGGCAGAGCCTCAGACCAGGATCGCGCCAAACGTCTCAGCCGTTGTCCTAGCGGCGGGCCGGTCCACGCGCATGGGGCCGGAGAACAAACTGCTCAAAGCCATCGATGGCAAAGCCATGGTCCGGCGAAGCGTCGAAAGCCTTATCGCAAGCGGGGTCGGAAGCATCACCGTTGTGACCGGACATGAACGCGGAAAG
>JBCCEL010000243.1:0-9510 GCA_039030315.1 Pseudomonadota bacterium | reverse complement strand
GGACGATTTCTGACATTGGCCCCAACTCCCACAGATCGCATGTCTTGCCGGAAGATAGCCGGATCGTGTTGAGGGACGCTGAAGCCGATAGTTCGAATTTTAGTCAGTCAGTTTCACTTCCGTCAGTCCGGAACGACAAGAGGTGGGGTGTGGGCCTTACAGACCTTTGAACACCGGCTTGCGCTTCTCGTGGAAGGCTTCCACGCCCTCCTTGAAATCTTCAGACGTCCGGAGCCGGCTGTAACAGTGACCTTCCATTTCGATGGCGAGAGAGAGCAGGGCGTCCTCGGTGTCGTTGAGGAGCTTCTTGGCAGTGCGCTGGGCGAGGGGCGCGAAGGTGCGCAGCTCGTCGACGAGGGCGTCTGTGACCGCTTCCAGCTCACTGTCCGTCACGCACTCGGTGACGAGGCCCCAGTCAAAGGCCTGATTGCCGCCGATGCGCCGTGACCGCATGACAATGTCCTTGGTGCGGGTGATGCCGACCATTTTCTGGAGACGGGCCGAGCCGCCTGAGCCGGGGATCTGGCCAAGGCGCTGTTCTGGAAGCGCGTATTGTGTTGTGTCGGTGGCGATCCGGAAATCACAGGCAAGCGAGATTTCGAACCCGACTCCAAAACAGTAGCCCCGGTTGGCTGCGATAACCGGCTTTGAGCAACGGGTCGGGGCAGCGATGTTCCAGGCGAGCTTGGAGACAGTCTCCGGCGTGGCTTCGAGGAAGCCCTTGATGTTGCCGCCGGACGAAAAATGTTCACCCTCGGCCCTGAGAACGATAATGCGCACCCGTTCATCAAGATCGAGGCTCTCAAACACCAGGCGCAGCTGATCGCGCTGCGGCATGCTGATCACGTTGAGGGGCGGGCGGTCGAGAATGATATCCGCGCGCTCGCGGTCTTCGTCGATCTCGACGCGGAAGCCGTCTAGTTTCTTCAGGGGGTCTAGAATGCTCGATTCAAATGATGTCATGGACAGTCCCGTTCGTTCTCATCCGGAGTGATTGGCAACATACCCGGCCCGCTGCAGATGCCAAGCAGGGAAACCTTGATCGGTACCTTGAAAGCTGGCTAGCTTGCGGCATGCTTGATGTGATCATTATCGGAGCCGGTTTTGCTGGCATGTATGCCCTGCACAAGTTGCGCAAGGAGGGCTTCCGTGTGCTTGTGCTGGAGCGGGCCGGCGATGTGGGCGGAACCTGGTATTGGAACCGCTATCCCGGCGCGCGCTGCGATGTGGAGAGCATGTCTTACTCCTACTCGTTTGATGAGGATCTCCAGCAGGAATGGTGCTGGAGCAAGCGCTATGCGGAGCAGCCGGAAATCCTCGATTACGCCATGCACGTGGCCGACCGGTTTGACCTCAGGAAGGACATCAGGTTCGAGACGGAAGTGACTTCCGTTCATTTCGATGATGCTGGCGGGGTTTGGCATGTTGGCACCGGCGACGGGAGGCAGTTCACGGCGCGGTTCTGCATCATGGCGACGGGCTCGCTCTCCACGCCGAAGGCGCCTGAGATCGGCGGTTTCGAAGCCTTCAGAGGCGAGTGTTATCACACCGGCGACTGGCCGCATGATCCGGTGGATTTTGCCGGCAAGCGCGTTGCCCTGATCGGCACCGGGGCTTCAGGCGTCCAGGCGGCGCCGGTCATTGCGCGGGAAGCCGCTCATCTCACTGTCTTCCAGCGCACCGCCAATTTTTCCGTCCCGGCCTGGAATCGCGAGCTTCGCGCTGAGGAGGCGTCGGAGTGGAAAGCCGACTACGACCACTGGCGTCACCGCGAGCGAAGTACGCATACCGGCTTTCACAACGAGGGTGGCCATCCGGCCGCTGCGAAGCTGGACGAAGCCGGGCGGCAGGAAACCCTGGAAAAGGGCTGGCGGCAAGGCGGGCTGCTCATGTGGAATGTCTTTTCAGACCTCATGACCAACCGGGAGGCCAATGACCTTGCCGCTGATTTCGTCCGTTCCAAGATCAGGCAGACAGTGAAGGACCCTGAAACTGCCGAGCTTCTCTGTCCGAAAACGCATCCCATCGGCTCGAAACGCCTGTGTGTCGACAGCGAGTACTACGAGGCTTTCAACCGGAACAATGTGAGCCTTGTTGATATCGCGGCCCGCCCCATCGAACGGATCACGGAGCGCGGCCTGGTCCAGGCGGGGGTGGAGCATGACTTCGACGTCCTGGTCTTTGCCACCGGGTTCGACGCCATGACCGGGACCATGCTGCGCATGGATATCGAGGGCAGGGCCGGGCTTCCTCTGAAAGACAAGTGGGCAGACGGGCCTGTCAGCTATCTCGGGCTCATGATTGCCGGCTTTCCCAACCTGTTCTGCATCACCGGTCCAGGCAGTCCGTCGGTGCTGAGCCATGTGCTCATGGCCATCGAGCAGCATGTGGATTGGATCGCAGACTGCCTGTTGCATCTCGCCAAACAGGGCCACGATCTGATCGAGGCCTCCGAAGGGGCTGAAGCAGACTGGGGCGAACACGTTCAGGAAGTGGCCGACGGCACGTTCTTCCGGGAGGCGAACTCCTGGTACATGGGCGCCAATGTGCCCGGCAAACCCAGGATCTTCATGCCCTATACGGGCGGTGCCCATAAATACCGCGCCAGGTGCGATGAGATCGCTGCAGCGGGGTATGAAGGTTTCATCCTGTCAAAGCCGCGTTCCGCCGTTGCCTGAACCGGATCACTTGATATTATCCGCCTCCCACCAAAGGGAGGAAAAATCAGAATGGACAAACGACAGTTTCTCGCAGGCTCTGCGGCCTTCGCGGGTTCGATGGTTACCTGGTCAATCACCGGCCACGGCATGAGCGGTGCAGAGGTCAAGGCCTCGCACTCGGTGAACACGACGATCTATGCCCCTCACATGGTCGCGGTGGCCAAGGGTTTCGCCAAGGACGAAGGTATCGACCTCAAGCTGACCGAGGCGCTCGGCGGGTCCAAGGTGCGTAAGCTCATCGCGGCTGAGCAAGTCGGTTATGCGCTGGGCGATTCCAGCCATCCGCTGCAGCTCACCAACCGCGGCAAACCGGCAAAGATCCTTCTGGCATCCGACAACCGCTGCTCCTATGCAAACATCATTATCCGCAAGGACCTGGCCGACAAGGGCATCAATACCATCGAGAAGCTCGCCGAATACAAGCGGCCCGACGGCGGGAAACCCGTTGTAGCGGCGACCGGTATTGGGTCCGGCACCTGGGTTTACGGCACTTACGTGCTGGAGTCTTTCGGTGTGAATGACCAGTTCAACTGGGTTGCGGGCGGCGGCTCCAAGACCATTCTCGGCGGTCTGAAAGCTGGCAAGTTCGATGCCATCATGGCGGTCCCGGCGTGGCAGTTCCGTGCCCAGGACGACGGCTATGGCGTGCCGCTCTACGACATTTCCGACAAGTCGGCGTGGGACAAGGTTTTCGGAGGCAAGATCCCGGCATCGGTCGTGTACGTCCTGCAGGAAACCCTGGAGGATCAGCCGGAGCTTGCGCAGAAATACGTGAACGCGATGGTCAAGGCCATGAGCTGGCTTGGCGAGGCGGATGTCGACGAGATCTACAGTGTCGTCGGTCCCCTCATGCCACGGTTCAAGGAGCCTTTGGTGAAGCGCGAGATCGCCTATTACAAGAAGATTTGGCAGTATGATGCGAGCTTCCCCAAGGAGGATTTCGCCAACGGCGCGAAAGTCTGGTTCCGCAAGAAGACGAAGATCAAGCCGCTCGAATATGAAGACGTGGCTGACATGAGCTTCCTGAACAAGGCGAAAACGGCTTGACCACGGAGCCCGCGCAGGACGGTGCGCGCTCGCGCATCGTCCTCAAGGACCTCACCAAGATCTACGGCACGGGCGCGCAGGAGGTACCTGCGGTCGATGCCGTCAGTTTCGATGTGCGGGAGGGCGAGTTCGTCGCCCTGATCGGCCCGTCCGGCTGCGGCAAGAGCACCATCCTCAACATGATGGCCGGCCTCATCCCAATCTCAGACGGGACGATCCGGATCGACGCGACTCCGGTGGTGACCGGCACGCCGACGCCGAAAGTCGGGTACGTCTTCCAGCGCGACACGGTCTATCCCTGGCGCACCGTGAAGCGGAATATCGGGCTGGGGCTGGAGCTGGCCGGTGCGCCGAAGGCGGAGCGCGAGGCGCAGGTCGCCGAGTTTGTGGAGCGGGCCGGCCTGGGCGGCTTCGAGGACGCTTTCCCGATCACGCTGTCCGGCGGCATGCGGCAGCGCGTTTCACTCATGCGCACCCTGATCATGCGCCCGGAAATTCTGTTGATGGACGAGCCGTTCGGGGCGCTCGATACCCACACCAAGCTTGAGATGCACAAGCTGCTGCTGGAGATCTGGAACCAGGACCGGCAGACCGTGGTTTTCGTTACCCATGATCTTGGCGAGGCATTGACTCTGTCGGACAAGATTATCGTGTTGTCAGCCCGTCCGGGCCGCCTGAAGGAGATTTTCGATGTGCCCTTCGAGCGGCCGCGCGATGCGGTTTCGCTCAGGGAAACACCGGAATTCAGCAAGCTGTTCTCGGAGATCTGGCACTCCCTCGGCGAAGAGTTCCGCCGCACGAGCGCGGAGGGGTAGATCCATGTCCAAGACTTTCTGGATAAACTTCTGGCGGATCACTCTTCTCGCTCTGATCCTGGTGATCTGGCAGTGGGGCGCTGAAGTGAATGCCTGGCTCGTGGAGGGCATGGAGCGTTCATGGCGCAAGGCGCTGACGGTCCAGATCCTGGAACCCTTCTTCATTTCCAAGCCGACCCTGATCTGGGCGCGGTTCCTTGAGCTTGGCTGCTTTACTGATGCCGACGGGGCCTGGCTGATCGGCAATGGCGGATTCAGGGCCTGCCTGGCCGACAACCAGAACAACCTCTGGCTGGCCACGCTCGCCACTTTGCGCAACACGTTCTGGGGCTTTCTTGTGGGCGTTGGCAGCGGGGTGATCGTCGGGCTCATCCTGGGCCGCTCGGACTTTCTGGCCAAGGTGTTCGAACCATTCATTGTCGCCTTCAACTCCCTGCCGCGGATTGCTCTGGTTCCGCTTATCGTCCTGATCTTCGGCCTCGGGGATGCATCGAAGATCATGACCGCGTGGGTCATCGTCTTCTTTATCGTGTTCTTTTCCACCTTCGAGGGCGCCCGCTCGGTCGATCCCGATCACATCAATGTCGCGCGGCTCATGGGTGCGAGCAACTGGCAGGTGACATGGGTGGTTGTCGTCCCTTCAACCCTCGCCTGGGTCTTTGCAACCCTCACGCCTGCCCTGTCGTTTTCCCTGATCGGCGTGATCATCGGCGAGTTCATCGGGGCGCAGGTGGGGCTCGGCAAGATCATCATCGAGGCGGAGGCGACGCTGGAAACCGCCGACATGATGGTGGCGCTGTTCGTCCTGATGATCGTGGGCGTAGCTCTGGCGCTGATGATCAGGCGCATCCAGGCCTACCTGCTCCGCTGGCAGGCTCAGTTCAGCGGACGGGGCGCGTAGCAGGATTTCTTTTGTGCCCGGCCAGGGTACTGAAAGCAGAAGACAGCAATGTCTGCTCTCCCGTTCAGTACTGACCTTGCCGCGGGCTCGAGGTGGTAGTGCCGGGCAGATCCCTGCCCGGCAGGATTGCTACTTCTTGATTTCGATCAGTTCGATGTCGAACCTGAGGGTTTCGTTCGGACCGATCGCGCCGCCGGTACCGCGCTCGCCGTAGGCCAGTTGCGGCGGGAGAACCACCTGCCACTTGTCGCCCGGCTTCATGAGCTGAACGATCTCCGTCCAGCCGGGGATGACGCCGTTCAGGGGGAACGTGGCCGGATTGCCGCGCTTGTAGGAGCTGTCGAAAACGGTTCCGTCGATCAGCGTGCCTTCATAGTGGACGACGACGGTGGAAGCCTTTGTCGGGTTTGCGCCGCCTTCAGCTCCGCTGTTCAGCACCTTGTACTGAATTCCGCTGTCGGTGACCTTCACGCCCGGCTTGGACTTGTTGGCTTCGCGGTAGGCATCGCCGCGCTTGGTCGCGTCTTCTGCCCGTTTGCGGGTCCGGTCAGCCTGACCGGCCTGCCAAGACTTGATCACTTCGCTGATTTGCTCGGGCGACATTCGCGAGTCGGTGTCGGTCAGGGCGTCGCGCAAACCCAACAGAAAAGCTTCCAGGTCGGCTTCCTGCTTGAACGGACCAAACTGCTGGGCGACCTGCTCTCCCATCTGGATGCCGAGCGTGTAGCCGAGGCGGCTCTCCGGGCTTTCGAGCTTTTGATCTGATTGAGCCGCGAGGCGATCTGGCATGGTGGTCAGGGCCAGCAGGATGACGGCAACGAGGGTCAGCGGTGCACGATATGGCATCAAGAAATCCTTGTTCTGGATAAAGGCTTGTGCGGCGGAGGTGTCGCAGATTCGGCGCCACACTAGCAGAATGCCAGCCCGGGCCAACCAATAAGGCGCATCGGGGCGCGGGTTCTGCTAATCAACCTTCTGTCATTTGCACAGGGCCGGTCAGGCGCTGCGCGCGTTCCCACTCCTGTCTGGTGAGGCGAAAGCCCGGCGAAGGTTCCCCGTAGGACTGGATCAATCCAATGGCAGAAAACCCGTTCTTCTCCAGCACTCTTTGCGAGGCCGTATTCCCGATGACAATCGATGCAATGATCTCCTGGAGGGGGCTTTCCTCGAAGGCAAACCGCACGAGCCGGTCGCAGGCCTCGGTGGCATATCCCTGCCCCCAGGCCGTTCGCTTGAGCACGTAGCCGATCTCGATGTCACCTTCCGGAATGCTGTCGCCCGAAACCAGGTCCCAGTCCGTGTCATCCAGATCCACCGGCATCGGCAGCAGGTTCGCGGTTCCGAGCTTTTCCCTGGTGGACCTTTCGACCAGGCACCAGTTGCCAATGCAGCCGCCGGCGCACCGGCGCGTGACGACAGGCATGTCCGCGATCAGTTCCTGTTCGCTGGACAGTCTGCCGCCGGTGAACTCCACCACGGCCGGGTCCATCCACTGCTGCCTCAGAAGATCCAGATCGGTTTCTTCCAGTGGTCTGAAGAACAGGCGGTCGCTTTCAAATCTGAGGTTCATCAGGAAGGTCACCGCGGCTGTCGCCGCGGTGCTTTGAATGTGCTGACGCGCGATGCGCCCTAGCTGCCGAGTGCCTTTTCCATCACGGAGGTCATCCGCCTGGCGAAATCCATCGGGTTCTCCACGGGCTCGCCGTCCATGATGTAGGCCTGGTCCAGAAGCAGGCGGGACGCGTCGTCGATCAGCGGGGCATCACCGCCGGCCTTGGCCTTGCCGGCCAGCAGCTTGACCAGACCGTGAGACGGGTTGATCTCCAGGATGGGCGCGGACTTGGTGACGCCGGCTGCTTGCTGGCGGGTCAGCATCTTCTCCAGGTTGCGGTCGAGACCGCCCTCGCCGGCGATCAGGCAGACCGGGCTGTCTGTGAGGCGTTTGGATTCGCGGACGTCGGAAACCGCGTCATTGAGGGCGCTCTTCATGGCGGTGATCAGCGCGGCGGTGGCCTCGTCGTCGCTCTTGTCCTTCTTATCGTCCTTCTTGTCCTCGTCTTCCGCGGGGGCGATCTCGTCCAGATCGGCGGCGCCTTGGGTGATGGAGCGGAAGGGTTTGCCCTCATAGCCGAGCGCGGTGGTCGTCCAGAAGCTGTCGATGGGGTCGGACAGGAGCAGAACTTCCACGCCCCGGGCCTTGAAGCCTTCCAGATGAGGACTAGCGGCAATCGCGTCGGCGTCCTCGCCGGAGATGTAGTAGATCGCTGTCTGGTTCTCCTTCATGCCCTCGACATAGTCGGCAAGGGTGCGGTTCGGGGCCTCATCAGTGCTGGCGGTCGAGGTGAAACGGGCGAGCTCGAAAAGATCGTCGCGCCGTTCCATGTCTTCATAGATGCCTTCCTTCAGAACCGGGCCGACCGCATTCCAGATTCCGGTGTATTTCTCTGCGTCCTTCTTGGCGAGTTTCTTCAATTCGTTGAGGACGCGCTTGGTGACGGCCTTGCGGATCTGCTCGACGATCGGGTTGTTCTGCAGCATCTCGCGGGAGATGTTCAGCGGCATGTCTTCAGAATCGATGACGCCGCGGACGAAGCGCAGCCAGGGCGGAAGGATTTCCGCGTCATCGGTGATGAAAACCTTGCGCACGTAGAGCTTTTGGCGCCCGCGCCGTTCGGCATCATAGAGATCGTAAGGCTTCTCCGACGGCACATAGAGCAGTACCTGATACTCGTGGCGTCCCTCGGCACGGTAGTGGATGGTCAGGGCAGGGTCGCCGAACAGTCCGGAAACGTGGCCATAGAATTCCTTGTGCTGCTCTTCGGTGATGTCCTTCTTGGCCCGCGTCCAGATGGCGCTTGCCTCGTTGATCTGACGCGGCTCGGAGGCCTCCTTCTTTTCGATCGTGATCAGCTTGATTGGGATGGCCACGTGATCGGAGTAGTCGCGGATGATCTTCTCAAGCCGGAAACCTTCGAGGAATTCCTTGGCGTCCTTCTTCACATTGAGCGTGATGGCGGTGCCGCGGGCGGGACCGTCATCATCCTCGGTGATCGTGAAGGAGCCTGCGCCATCGGAGGTCCAGAGCCAGCCCTGGCTTTCCCCCGCGCGGCGAGAGCGGACCTCGACCGTGTCTGCAACCATGAAGGCGGAATAGAAACCGACACCGAACTGGCCGATCAGATTGACGCTGTCCTTCTTGTCCTTGCCCTCGGCCACTGCATCCATGAAGGCCTTGGTTCCTGAGCGCGCGATCGTGCCGAGATTATCGATCAGCTCATCGTGGTTCATGCCGATACCATTGTCGGCGACTGTCAGTGTCTTGGCCTTGGCGTCGAGGGTGAGCGTGATCGCGAGATCCGGATCGTCGGCCAGAAGACCTGAATTCGCAATTGCTTCGTAGCGAATCTTGTCGCAGGCATCCGCTGCGTTGGAGATCAGCTCCCGCAGGAAGACCTCGCGCTCCGAATAGACCGAATGCACCATCAGGTGCAGAAGCTTGGCGACTTCCGCCTGGAATTCGTGTGCCTGGCCTTCTGGCTTGTCCATTATTTCTGTTGCCATTCCTTGCCCCTCAATCAACTTAAGACGAGAATAATTCCGGCGACTGATATTGTTCAGTACGCGTGCGTTTTCAAGCGCTTCAAATACGTAGATTTTTCTGGGGAGCAAGCTCTAGAAAGAAAAATGGCCCGGTTCGCATCTAAAAACGTTGGGGGGCTGGGGGGCTGAGAATTCCAACGTATTTCCGAACCGGGCCTCTAGAGGCAACGATGACAAGATGCCCCCGCATTCGGGCAACAAAAAGGCACAACAACGATTTGATTACGGCAAGCCAACGGTATTGTTTGGTCCTTGCGCGGAATGTTTGTGCTCATTCCGGTGGAATACAGGGTGTTCCCGGGGGCTTGCCAAAGGCAAATCGGTTGTACAAGATACAAGGCCTGAAATCGGGTGAGGGACCCTGAGTGTACACAGCCAGAAAAGAGGGAGGCGCATGAGCGATAGTGAACCCATAAATCTGTTCGGG
>JBCCEL010000242.1:0-9521 GCA_039030315.1 Pseudomonadota bacterium | reverse complement strand
GTGGCGATCATGCCGCCGTGGGTGGCCATCTCGATGCTTTGCGGAACATGGCGCATGGTCAGACCGTGCTGTTTCCGCGCGCCCTCACTCTGCGGACCGTTCGCGCCGCCCTGTATCCGGGCGGCCCGGCTCTGCCGGTCGATCTCGACCACCTGGTTGAGCCTCGTCAGGTCGAGCGAGACCGCACCATCGAAGCCGCTACCGACGTCCGGCTCGACGCCGCCGACCACGCTCGAACCTCCGCCATACGGAATGACAGCCACATTCCGGCCGGTTGCCCAGTCGAGCACGGCCTCGATCTGGTCCTCTGTCTCCGGCCACGCAACGAAATCCGGCGCATTGGCGTATTCCGCATCATACATGCGCAAGAAGTCAGGGTAAGACTGGCCGTAGGTGTGGGTTATGCGGTCGAAATCGGAACTGCTGCAAAACCCTTCCAGAGCCGGCGAAGGGGTAACCCGCTGCCGCGGAAGAGAAACCTCCTCGACGGGCAGCAAGGGCCTGCGATCGAACTGGGCACCGCCAAACCGGGCGGAGAAGGATCCCAGCAGTTCATGTTCCTCTTCGGCGTTGAGGCCATCTCCCTCGTAACCCCAGCCGCAATAGTTCAATGCCCGTGCCATCACCGTCCTCGCTGCATAGTTCGCCGGAAAGCTACTCCGATGCCTCGGGCTGCGGCAAGCAAAGCCTAGGGCCCGATGCCGAACCGGTCTCGCGAGATTTGCCTGGCCTGCTCGTAGAACTCCAGGTCAAGAGCCACCATCTCGCGGTAGCCGGCACGGATTTCCGGATCCTGCAGCTCGACCTGCTCTTCGATCATGGCGGTGTTGGTAATCTTCTCTTCCTCAAGCTCACCGACCCGGCTCTCGATGTGGGCCTTGGCGGCATGCATGTCATCAAGGGTGAAGAAGAACGTCAGCTCCTGCAGATTGGCTACCGCGAGCGCAACGTTGTTGGCGTCCGGCGCGCAGAAATAGTGCGTCTGGACATCGAAGAACAGCCGGCGGAGCGGGGCATCAATCTGCGCTTTGACTTCGTCCACATCCGCCAAGGGTACTTCCCAGAGCCGGACTGCCAGATCAGCCAGTTCGGGGTGGATTTCCGCGCGCTTGTCGGCCCGAGGCGGATAGCCGTAGGCCTTGACCCATTTCAGATGGGAAACAACCTGCTCGTAAGGATCACGAAGCGCCGTGAACGAGAAGATGTCCCGGCGACGGAGGAAGTCCTGAGCTTCGGCAAAACTGAAATGGCCCCCAACGAAGAAGGTCTCCGCCCCGCCGAGCAGTGCCCGCCACTCATCGGGCTGGGACTGCGCATCCCGCAGAAAGCGATCGAAGGTGAACGCAAACATGTTGCAGATGGACGACCCGGCCGTTTTCGGAACGTGAAGAAAGAAGGCACCCGCATAGGGGCCTGACTGATCATGCTCAATGTCTGTTGTCATCGTGTTGCAGAGTGCTGCGGGAGCCGGACACCGCGTATGGTTTTCAGGGTTTTAGGAGGCTTGCGACCTCGTCGGCAATAGCCAGAGCGCTGGTCAGCCCCGGACTTTCGATGCCGAACAGGTTTATGAGACCATCCAGGCCGTGGTTCTCCCGGCCCGAAAGGATGAAATCGCCTGCAGGTTCGGAGGGACCGGAGACTTTCGGCCGGATCCCGGAGTAGTCAGGCACCAGCGTGCCATCCTTCAGTCCGGGCCAGTACTTCCGGATTGCCGCGTAGAAGCTTTCGCTTCTTGCCGGATCGACGTCGTAGTCGAACGAATCCTGAGACAGCGGGTCGATCCACTCCACATCCGGGCCGAAACGGGTCTGGTCGCCAAGGTCGACGGTGGCGTGCACACCGAGGCTGGCATTGTCGGGGGCGGGATAGATCAGCCGGCTGAACGGGCTCTTGCCCATCAGCCGGAAATAGACGCCCTTGGCCTGGAACGCTTCGGGCACCTCCTCTGTGCGGAGCGCTGCCAGAGTCCGCGCCAATCGCACCGCACCATGGCCAGCCGCGTTGACGAACTCACGGCATGTCAGCCGCAGCGGTGCCTCCCCACCCGCCGTCAGGGCAAACCCCTGATTGGTCTGCTCGACGGCTTCCACAGGCGTGTTGAAAGCGATCATCGCCCCATGGTCTTCAGCTTCGCCCTGGAGCGCGAGCATGAAGCCGTGGCTGTCCACGATCCCGGTCGACGGCGACTGCAGCGCGCCGCAGCATTTGACCTCAGGCTCGATCCTCGAAACATCGGCAGCTTCAAGCGGTGCGAGATCCTCCACGCCGTTAGCAGCGGCCTTCGGCAGTAGCGTCTCGAAGGCGGCCATTTCATCATCGTTCGAGGCGACGATGAGCTTGCCGCATTTTGTGTGTGGAATTCCGCGCTTGCTGCAAAACTCATACAGCATGTGACGCCCGGCAACGCAGAACCGGGCCTTGTTCGAACCGTTCGGATAGTAGATCCCCGCATGGATCACTTCGGAGTTGCGCGCGCTTGTTTCGGTGCCGATCGCGTCGGCCCGCTCCAGGACGACGACATCTCTGCCGGAGAGCGCCAGGGCGCGGGCAACGGCCAGGCCGACCACCCCTGCTCCGATAACGGCCGTTTCGACGTGAAAGCCTTCCATATCAGCGCGGACCGGACTAGCGGATCAAGCCTAGATTTTCGAGTTTGAGCAGCACCTGGTGGGCAGCTTCATCGGGCGAGATTTCGACTGTGGCGATCCGCAATTCGGGCTCTTCCGGTTCCTCGTAAGGGTCATCGATGCCAGTGAAATCCTTGATCAGTCCGGCGCGCGCCTTGGCGTAGAGCCCTTTCCTGTCGCGCTCCTCGCAGACTTCGAGCGGCGTTGAGACATGCACCTCAACGAATGCTCCCAAAGGCTCGATCTGGTCTCGCACCTTGCGGCGGGTGGCCGAATATGGCGCGATCGGCGCACAAATCGCGATCCCCCCGTTCTTGGTTATCTCGGCGGCAACGAAGCCCAGCCGCAGGATATTGAGGTCGCGGTGCGCCTTTGAGAAGGTCAGCTCAGAGGAAAGGTTCTTTCGCACGACATCTCCGTCAAGAAGCGTGACCGGCCGGTCGCCCAACTCCATCAGCTTGACGCGCAGCGCATTGGCGACTGTAGATTTTCCCGAGCCCGACAGCCCTGTGAAGAAGACCGTGAAACCCTGTTCGTGGCGCGGCGGATAGCGTTTGCGCAGCTGATCAATCACGGCCGGATCGGCGAACCATTCGGGAAACTCCAGATCCTCTTCAAGCCGCCTCTTGACCTCGGCGAACCCGAGATCCTGGGCCGTCTCCGAGGACGCGAGACGGTCCTCGGAGACGTATTGGGCCTTGCGATCGCTGTAGACCAGACGCCGTGAGGTCAGGACCTCCACGCCCAGCTCAGCGGAATGAGCCTCAAGCAGTTCATGCGCGGCATAGGGCTTGTACCAGGCATCCGCGCCGGCCTTGCTCCTGGGCGCACCATGGTCGGCCCCGACCAGGAAATGGGTACAGCCGTAATTCTTCTGGATGAGCGCATGCCAGAGGGCTTCGCGGGGTCCGGCCATCCGCATCGCGAGCGGGTACACGGAGAGAAAAGTCGTCATGTCCGGGAAGGCGTCATTCATTGCCGCATAGCAGTTCATGCGGGTGAAATGATCAATGTCGCCAGGCTCCGTAATGCCGACCGCAGGATGAAGGAGCACATTGGCCTGGGCGCCGCGGGCCGCCCTGGCAATCAGTTCCCTCTGCGCATTGAAGATCGGCCCACGGGTCTGGAAACCGAGGACCTTGTACCAGCCCCACTTGGCGAACAGGGTCCGGAGCTCATTGGGTGTGTGTCGATGCTGCGCGAAGTCATAGTGCGTTGGCGCCTCGACCCCATGAACGCGACCACCCAGATGGTGGCTTCCCGCCACATTGTTGAGATAGTGAACAGAAGGATGGGTCTCGTCATCAGTGCCGTAGACTGACCTTGCTTCGGCCGCTCTGTCCGGCGCCCAGAGGTCCTCCACATCGAGAAGAGCGATGAGCACGCCTTCGCTGTCGCGCAGCGCGATGGTCTCACCGGCGGCCGTTCCGGCGGCGAAGTCCTCTGACACATCAAGAGTGAGCGGCATCGGCCAGAGGGTGCCGTCGGCCAGGCGCATGTCCGCGCAGACACTGTCGTAGTCAGCCTTGCCGAGGAAGCCGGTGAGCGGGGCAAACGCGCCGTTCATCAGCAACTCGAGATCGCAGAGCTGCCGGTCGGTGAGATCCCAGGATCTCATGTCCTTGGCGCCCAGGCGCGCCGATGCGCGCTCGTTGTCGGCCAGGTACAGGTCTTGAACTGCTGCCATTCAAACTATCTCCGGCCCTGACCGATCCTTACGAAGATAAACAGGGCCATGAAGGCATAAACAACCGCAATGATATAGGGCAATGCGTTCGGACCATAGCTTTCCATTGCCGAACCGAGAACGGGCGGAGAGACGATTCCGCCGATCCCGAACATTGCGGCAAAGGCCGAGGCGCCGGCGATAAGTGCGGAGCCCTTGAAGCGCTCGCCGAATATAGCGAGCGAAACCGTATAGAGCGAGAAGCCGGCCGTGCCCATGATCACGAACAGCGGCCACATCAGCACGTGACCGACAAGATACGGGGTAGCGAGACACGTCGCGGTCGTCACCAGCGCGCAGCACGCCATAACGATGTACTTGGAGTAGCGGTCCGCGAGCCAGCCGACGAAAAACTGCAGTATGGCGTTTCCGGCGATCAGGACGCCCAGAGCATAGGAGGTGACGTCCCTGCTCAGACCGCTTTCGGTGCCGAAGGCGGGAAAGAGCGCAAGGACGCCGGAATCCATGAAGGAGAAGACGAGCACCGCCGTCACCAGCATGGGCGCCAGCGGAATGAAGCCGAGCATGGACATTGAACGGTCTTCGTCCTCCGTCCTGTCCTCCGCGACGACGAAGAAGATCGGGATTATTGTTGCAATGCAGACCACCGCGGCGATCACGAAGGGTGCCCAGCCTTCGTATCCGGTGAAGGGCAGCATGAACGGGCCGATGGCAAACCCCGCCGAAAGCACCGCGGCATAGAAAGCCATGATCCGCCCGCGGGCGGGCCCTTCCGCGGCCTGAACGACCCAGGCTTCGGAGAGTCCGAACATGATCCCGCCGCCGACCCCGAGCAGGAACCGCAGGACGAACCAGGCCTCAATGGAAGTGAAGACCTTGAACCCGAGCAGGGTGCACGCCATCAGGACCGCCGCGATGCGGACCAGCATCTTGGATCCGATCCGCGCCACCAGCGGCGGCATGAAGTAGCTGACGGCGATCAAACCGATAGGCGCCATGGCGGCGTTCAGTCCGATGATCGTCTCGCCATAGTTTTGGGCCTTCATCAGGAAGGCCAGCAGCGGGTAGCTGATACCCATAGCGATATCGAACGCCACGATCGTGGCGATCGCGGCCGCAAGCCGGCGGATCTGTGATCTGGACAGATGAAACAAGCGCCTATCGCCGACAGATTCTGGTGTTGAGATCATTACCTGCCAATGCACCCAGACTCACAACCGCGCAAGGGCGGCCCAATGGCGCAGATGAAAATCAGGAAGTGACTTGGCGAGCGATGAATTTGGCCAGATCGCCGACCGCGTATTCCAGGTGGGACAAAGGACCTGATTCGGCCAATGGCGACGTCAGTCCCAATTGCTGGCGCTCCAAAACCGCAATGTCTTCCATCGCAGCTACATGCCATCGCTCCTGATAGGATTTCTGCCGCTCTTCAAAGTCCGGCAAGGCAATGGTTTCTTCCGGAAAGCAGGTACCGAGAATAAATCTGGATTTGCCCGACGACAGAGGATGGCATTCGAAGTACCACATGCAATCGGCTGTGGAGGCCATGATGAACCCCGGGAAGATCATGGTGTAACGGGTGGCACGTTGCAGAACTTCGGACAGCCCGGGGATGGGCGGCAGCGGCGCAGCCGCCTCGTCGATGACCGCCGCACTGCCTTCGTTGTGAAAGCCGAACACGGTAGTGTACTGCCCGGAGGTCTGCTCATGCGGCACCGGCGCCTTGTAGTCTATGGAATCGAACGTGCCGCCATGAACCCACTGCAGGTGGTAGTACTCCATGAACACTTCGACGAACGGCTTCCAATTGCACTCCACCTCATAGGTTGTCTGCCAGGTGCAGCGGAGCTTCTCAAAGCCGTATGGCGCGTGGCGCTCGGAAAAATCTCCCAGCCATTCCGCCAGGCTCACCTGATCTTCGTCGAGGCAGACGAAGACAAACCCGTCCTGCGTTTCGAGGCGAACCGGCTTCAAACCGTAGGCGTTGCGGTCAAAGCCATCCGCCTGTTCCATGTGGGGCACGCCAAGCAGTCGGCCGTCGAGCTTGTATTTCCAGCCATGAAAGGGGCACGCGATGGCGCGGCAATTGCCCTTCTCCTCCAGAAGGCGCATGCCCCGGTGCCGGCAGGAATTGGCAAAGGCGCGCAGATCGCCGTCCTCGCCCCGGATGATGATAATCGGAACGCCTGCAACATCCAGGGTCCTGAAGTCGCCAGTCAGAGGCAGCAGTTCCTGCCTTCCGACGCCAACCCAGGAACGGGCAAAGACCCGCTGGCGCTCCAGCTCGAAGAATTCCTCGCTGCCGTAGCACCATGCCGGCAGACAATGGGCGCTTGCATTGGGCCTGAGCACTTGCTCGTAGTTGGCAGGGTCGGAGAACTGAGCACGCACGTTCATCGCATCAGGGCCACTTTACTTCCGGAGGCATTGACGAGAGGATCGAGTCTACATTGCCGCCGGTCTTGAGACCAAACAAAGTTCCGCGGTCATAAAGCAGATTAAACTCAACATAACGTCCCCGGCGGATCAGCTGCTCTTCGCGCTGCGCATCCGTCCAGGGCGTGTCCATATTGGCCCGCACCAGTTCGGGATAAACCTCGGCGAAGGATGTACCGACGTCCTGGACGAAACTGAGATTGCCTTCCCAGTCGTCCGTGTTCAGATAGTCGAAGAAGATCCCGCCAATTCCCCGCATCTCCTGGCGGTGCGGCAGAAAGAAATACTCGTCACACCATTCCTTGTAGCGGTCGTAGTCCGCGCAGTCATGCGCATCACAAGGAGCCTGCATGGCAGCATGGAAAGCCATGGTGTCCGGATCATCCTGTGTCCGGCGGGCATCCAGCACGGGCGTCAGGTCGGCACCGCCGCCGAACCACCACTTGGAGGTAACGACCATACGCGTGTTCATGTGAACCGCCGGCACGTTGGGGTTCCACATGTGGGCTATCAGCGAGATACCGGATGCCCAGAACCGGGGATCATCCTCCGCGCCTGGAATCTGCTTGCGGAACTCTTCGGAGAATTCGCCGAAGACGGTCGAGGTGTGCACGCCGACCTTCTCGAATACGCGGCCGTTCATGATCGACATGACACCGCCGCCGCCCTTGCCGTCCTCGCGGTCCCAGGGCGTTCGTTCAAACCGTCCCGCCGGCCTGTCCGCGAGCGGGGTCTGGTTCAGGTCGTCTTCGATCGCTTCGAAAGCTGCGCAAATCTGGTCGCGCAGATCCTCAAACCACCTCCTGGCTTTCGCCTTTTGCGGTTCGAGCGCGCCGTGAATGTCTTCGGTGAGATCTGGCATGATTTCAAGATAACCCTGTTTCCTATGAGGGAAATCCGCCCGATTGCCGCAGAGCCTCACCCAGCACCAGGGCAGCGGAGACGGCGACGTTGAGCGAACGTACCCCGGCCTGCATCGGGATTCGCACGCAGCCGTCCGCGATCCGGTGAACCTTATCGGGGACGCCGGCACTTTCCCGGCCAAGCAGCAGTATGTCGCCGTCCCGAAACGCAAATTCCGTGTACGGCACGTCTGACCGGGTGGTCAGCAGCACCATCCGCCTGCCCGCACAAGCCTGAAGAAAGGCATCGAAGGAGTCGTGGCGGGCGATGTCCGCGTGGTCCAGATAGTCCATTCCCGCCCGCTTCAGGCTCCTATCGGACCAGACAAAGCCGGCAGGCTCGATAATGTGGACCGGAACGCCGAGACATGCACCCATGCGCAGAATCGTCCCGGCATTCTGGGGAATATCAGGCTGATAGAGGGCTAGACATATCATCGGCAGGCGGCCCTATCACCGGGCTGCGCATCAGCCAACAGAATAATGCGACATATTGCCGAAATTTCGCCCTCTTTGCTGGACTTTGCCAAGCGGCAGTGCAAAAACCGGCGCACCAGGAGAGGGTGTGCGTAGACCACGGCGCAGACCCGATGCAAGCTCGCAAATTTAGAGGGACTGAGCTTTGTCGACCATCGATAGTCACGATACTGAGCGGCGCGATTTTCTTTATATCGCCACCGGCTCGTTCGCCGCGGTTGGAGCTGCAGCCACCGCAGGGCCCTTGATACACCAGATGAACCCGGACGCGTCCGTCAAGGCGCTGGCGTCGGTCGAGGTCAATCTGGCACCGATCGAGGAAGGTCAATCCGTGACCATCAGCTGGCGCGGCAACCCGGTCGTCATCCGCCACCGCACGGCGAAGGAGATCGAGGAAGCCAAGGCTGTCAGCCTGGACGACCTGCCTGACCAGGAGGCACGCAACGCGAACGCCGAAGGCGCGGATGCCGAAGACATCAACCGCGTTGTGGACGGCAAGGAGAAGTACCTCGTCATGCTTGCCGTCTGCACGCATCTGGGCTGTGTGCCGGTCGGCGAGGCCGGCGAATTCGGCGGCTGGTTCTGTCCCTGCCACGGCTCGCACTACGATACCTCCGGCCGCATCCGCAAGGGTCCGGCGCCGGAGAACCTTCCGGTGCCGCCCTACTCCTATGCCAGCGACACGCTGATCAAGATCGGCTGAGGAGAGTAAAGATGTCCGGACACTCGACCTACGAGCCGAAAAACGCTGCTGCAAAGTGGTTCGACAAGCAGCTGCCGATCCTCAGCATGTCGCACGACTTCCTGGTCTTTCCGACCCCGAAGAACCTGAACTATCTGTGGACCTTCGGCGGCATCCTGACCATGTGCCTGACGATCCAGATCATCACCGGCATCGTGCTGGCCATGCATTACACGCCGCACGTAGACATGGCGTTCGCCTCCATTGAGCACATCATGCGCGATGTGAACTACGGTTGGTTGATCCGCTACATCCACCAGAACGGGGCCTCGATGTTCTTCCTGGCCGTGTTCATCCACATTCTGCGCGGAATGTACTACGGCTCCTACAAAGCCCCCAGGGAGATCCTCTGGATTTTGGGCGTGATCATCCTGCTTTTGATGATGGCAACCGCCTTCATGGGCTACGTGCTTCCCTGGGGTCAAATGAGCTTCTGGGGCGCAAAAGTGATCACCAACCTGTTCTCTGCCATTCCGTTTGTTGGCGACTGGGTCGTGACCCTGCTGTGGGGCGGCTTTACAGTTGATAATCCGACCCTAAACCGCTTCTTCTCGCTGCACTATCTGCTGCCCGGAATATGCAGGGCCCAAATGTGCAAGCCCACGACGCCGGCAATCATGAAGGGCATCAGGTAGTGCAGCGAGAAG
>JBCCEL010000241.1:0-9556 GCA_039030315.1 Pseudomonadota bacterium | reverse complement strand
GCGTTTGTGTTGCTATACAAGAGGGTGCAGAGAATTGTGAGTGACTGCCTGGAGGTGAATAGTGGGCATCAATGACCACCTCGTATTGTCTGCATTGGCGTTCCAGTTTCCTGTTCTCTGGCAAGATACATCAATCCCAGTTAGGTCGACGCCTTCTGAAAGTAGGTAAGAAATTGCCTCGCCTTTTCTTGTGTTACCGGAAACTGGTATGAGTATTCTGTCCCAAGCTCGTTCAATTCGGTCCCGTCTCAAGTTTTCGCGTTCGATTGTCTTTGAGGCAATATCCTCCTGAATTTGGATGAGGGTCGCGATCAGGGTGCCAAAACCGATAACTGCCGCCATTATAGCCGCCAGTTGAATCGGGAAACTTTGCTTGAAATTCGATGTTGCTCTAGCCCAAGGATGGTGTGCGCTAAAAACCCCAACGCGCCATCTCGATTCAGCTAATTGCTTGCTTTGCACACCGCCTCTGGCTGGCGGGGGGATCCTTTGAGGATAACTTCTGTCTGCAAATTCTTTTTTCTGTTTGCTACTCAATGCAACGCCTCTGAATGCCGAATGCTGCATCACAGCTTCTGACAGCAATGTCAGATGTACTTTAGTAGGTCGGTTGAAACTCCGCAATTTAGCATTTGGCCATTCGCTGACAGAGGCAAGCGATGGCGGAAAAACGCCACATTGGATTAGGTTTAGAGCCGACTGGGCGCTCGGACCGACGCTTGCGCCCACTGATGTTTTTAGTTGAGACTTGCCTAGCTTTGTAAGAACGGAAGGTTTTCCCTCAACTACGGGCTTGTTCGGAGCCTCACTGAGACGGTGGTTAATAGCGCATCGCTGCCGTCCAAAGCGGCGGGGACACGAACCGAACTTGCGGGCGTCAACAGCCTGCGGGATGATCTGAGGAAGAGTTCGGATCATGTCCCCATCCCTCTGAGCGTGTGGCCTGAGCCTTCGAGTTTGGTGTCGCCTTGGGGGCAAAATTCACCGTCGCAGCTGTAACAACCGAACTACGCCCGGCCCCCTAAAACCCAACCCCCAGATCCGTCCGCATCTCGTAGAGACACTCCGCGCCCGGATGCCCGGCGATGAGTTCAGCGTTATCCGCCCGTTCCAGCCAGACGAACTTGCCGTCCTTCCAGAACACCTCGCCGTCCACCGTCACCGTGGGATCGAACACTGACCACGCAATCTCGCCCGGGGCATAATCCCCGCAAGTGTGGAAGTGGAGGTAGCGGGGGCTGGAGAAGGAGATGGCGCCCCAGCGTTCCAGGTCTTCGTGGGCGTTGCCGGCATAGAAGGTGTGGGGGTTGAGGCCCACGTGCCAGGAGTGGACGAAGTCCTTGTCGATGCCGAAGAGATCAGCGACATGCGCCCGGTGCCGTTCCACCGGCGCGGTGGCCTCCGGCGCACCTTCGACGCGGACCAGGCGGCCGTCCTCCACATGGGCGGTCACATGGCCGTCGATGGGCAGACACGCCGGCTCGTAATGCGCCTTGCCGCCGGGGAGAAGCCAGTGCGCGAGGACCACCCGGCCCTTCATGGTCGTGCATGGCACCGGCTTGAAGATCGTTACCGGGAAGAGGCCAAAGGTGAAGTCCTCGTCTTCATCCCCCTTCCAGGCGAAGGTGCCCGACGCATCCGTGCCTAGCGGGCAGGCGATCCGCCATTCCTCAGCCTGATCAAGCTCGGCCTCCAGCTTGCGATGCAGCCGGCTCATGAGATCATGCGGCAGGGTCGCATAGGGCGCGCCGAGGAGGCCTTCGTCGAGGGCGTAGCAGATCGTCTTCGTGCAGGCGCCCGGCGAGGCCATGAAGCGGGCATGGTCGGCAAGCCGGCTGAGGAACACCGTGTGGTCCACCTCGTCCATGGCCGCCGCAAGTTCCGGCGGAAACTCGCCCGCCCGCTCCGGCATGGCCGGCGCCATTGACCGGACCACGCCGCCCAGGTCGCCTGCGACCCGGGCCACCCACTCGGCGGCGGCAGGGTGGTAATGGGTCTCGTGCGGCTCCTCGGCGACGACAAGCACCCGGTCGCCCGGCTTCATGCCGACGCAAGTCAAAAGCAGATTGCGCGCCCCCGCCTCCGGATCATGCCCCGCCCGCGCCATCGCCGCTCAGGCCTGCCACACGACAGGGAAGAGCTCGTGGCGCATAGGCGCCCCATGCTCCAGCTCGACTTCCGGGAAAGGCGGAGACGTCTTCCAGGCGCGCCTGGCGAAACAGGCATCTTCGCCCAGCCAGCGGGTGGAGAAGCCTCGCCGCCGCGTCTTCAGCTCCGACGTCGCCGGCGCGCCGTGCAGCGTGCGCATGTGGAAGACAATGCAGTCGCCGGGCGCCAGATCCCAGTTGAGGATCGATAGCGAGCCGCGCTCTGCTTCCACATCCGGCAGTGTCTCGAAACCCTCGATGCCCTCGGCATAATCCTTGTGGCTGAGGAACAGGCGCGGATAGTACATGCGTCCGCCCGCATGGGATCCGGCGACGAATTCCGGACAGGCGCTGGCTGGCACCGGATCGAGCGGCAGCCAGATCGAGCAGAGCTTGTCGCCGTCCACACCATAGTAGGGCAGGTCGTGATGCCATGGTGTGACCTCCCCCGTCCCCGGCTCCTTCACCAGCACATGCTCATGATAGATCTGCGCGGTCCTGGACCGCATGAGTTTCGCGACAATCTCCCCGGCGGGCGAGTTGCGGACAAAGTCCTCATATTCTTCGATGCGCTGCCAGTTGCAGTAGTCGTCGTAGAAGCCGCCGGGCTTTCCGGTCTCCGTATAGACCGTGCTGTAGGGGCCGGGATCGGCGAAGTTCTTCTCAACTCCCGCGGCAAGCTTCTCCAGCCAGGCGGTGTCGAACACGCCGCGCAGGACGATTGCGCCGTCCCGCTCGAAGGCCGCGATATCGGCTTCGCTGACAAGGCCAGTCATGCCGCCGCCTCTTCCCCCGTCCGCCCCCAGAACAGCTTGCGCACTTCCGGGCTGTTGGTAACGCCTTCGCTTTCCGCATAGCAAAGAACCGGAACGAGACGCTCCTTTTCTCCTGAGACCTTGGTCACACGGTGTATCGTCTGATTGCCGCCGAAGATGAGCAGCGTGCCCGCGGTGAACGGAAGCTCGACCACCCCGTCCCGCTTCCCGTCGAGGACGCCGGAAACGATCTCTTCCTCGTCAGGCAGACCGCGGATCTTGGGGACATACTCGAACGCACCTCCCTGCTCCGGCGGCTGCAGCATCAGGGTGACGGTGAACTCGGATTCATCGAAGTGCCAGCCATGCTCGCCGCCGTCCCTGAAGACGTTGATCGAGCACGCGCCCATGATGTCGGCAAAACGGTGCAGCCGGGGCTTGCCCAACACGGCGCCGATGAAATCGCGCAAGGGATTCCACATGTAGAGCCGCCGCAACGCGGCATCTTCGGGGATGAGATCGAAAGCCACCGAACCGACATAGGTTTCCTCCTGCCGGTTGCGAACCTCCGACGCGCAGTCTTCATCCTCAGTCAGGTACGCATTGTGCGTACTCTTGCAGAAATAGGCCTTCGGCGACAGCATCCCGGCTTCCGCCGCCAGCACTTCAAGCGCTTCAGGACGGATGAAGCCATGCAGCATGCACAAACCCGTCTCCAGATAGTCCTGACGGCAGCGCGCAGCAAAACCGGCTCCGTCGCTACGCTCCAGATCCGAGATCGGATAGCGGTCGAGATCGACCATCTGTTCGGCGGAAATCATGCCACTCTCCCAACACGTGGTTTGAAAAATTGCGGCTGATCCTATCACCGGCTGAGCGGCGCGCAAGACTGCGCGCGCAAACAAAAACCGCGGGCCCGATTGCAGGCCCGCGGCACAACAGATTGAGGTCTGGGGTAAGGCCGGTATCAGCTGTCGGCGGGAACCCACTTCTTCCAGACGGCCTCGTTGGCAGCAAGCCACTCGGTGACCACGTCGTCGAGCTTGCGCTTCTTGACTTCGATCTCGTGGATCATGCGGGACTGTTCCTCATTGCTCAGGCGCATGTTCTCGATCAGCCTGGCAACCTTGGGATGGTTCTCAACGAAGTTGGGATTGGCAAAGTTGAACGGCACATCCACAAACCAGCCGGTCGCGGGCCAGGCGGCGTCCGAATACTGTGGAAGCTTGACTTCAACCAGATCCAGCTCGGCGTGGATCCAGTGCGGCTCCCATGCATAGGCGAGGAACGGCACGCCACGCTTGTAGGCCTCCCTGACCTTGGCCCAGTGCTGCTCCGCGGAACCAAGACTCTCGGCGTAGTAGTCCAGCCTGAGACCGATCAGCCGCTCGGCGTCCTTGCAGTTCCATTCCGCCACGGGGCAGCCAAGCAGGCGGCCCTTGGTGCCGGTGCTTTTGGTTGAAAACACCTTCCGGAACTTGTTCAGGTCTTTCCAGGATTTGAGCTTGGAGGCCCGGGCCTTGATCTTGCGTTTCTTGTCGCCGCTCAGCACGTAGCGGGGAACATAATATCCGCTTCGCCCGGCGGTTCCGACTTCGCCCAGATAGGCCACCGAACCATCGCCGCCAAACTTCTTGATGAACCTGTTCTTCGCGGGCGTGTAGGAGGGCCAGGCTTCACAGGAATATTGGGTTTCGCCGGCGCGGACGGATTCCATTACCGCCGGCCCGGAGGCCATGTTGATGCGCTGCACCTTGTAGCTCCAGCCGCGGATTATGAACTCGATCATGCGGCAGGTGATGGCACCGCTGGTCCAGTCGGATTCAGCAACCTTGAGGACGGTACCGGCCGATGCCGGCGCCGGCGTCACAACAGCGGCCATGGCAATGCCGATTGCCACGGTGCCCGCCTTGAGCTGGGTCCAGAAATCCATAGTCATCCTCCCATCTGCCGGGGAATGTGCGCCAGGCCGGTTGCCCGCGCCGCTCCGCCGGAGAAACGCCATCACCATTATTTTGTGGATGGCCCCATGAAAAAACGCTTTATGATAGCGCCCACGCCGTTAAAATTTCCTGAGGCGGGACCGGTCGGACGTCCGCTGGTTAACAGATCTCTAAGGGAGGAGATCGGAACTCATGATAGGGAGTACTTGAGATGAAATTCACAAACTTGCTTGCGGGCGCCGCGTTCGTTCTCGCGTCGGCGGGCAGCGCCCTGGCAGCGTCGACCGATCCGATCAAGATCGCGATCAACGAGTGGACCGGACAGCACATTTCGGCTCACGTGACCGCCGAAGTCCTCAAAAAGGCCGGCTTTAACGTTGAACTGGTGACGGCCGGCGCGGTGCCGCAATTTGCAGCCATTGCCCAGGGCAACCTGCATGTTCAGCCCGAGGTCTGGGACAACAATGTCGGCGAAATTTATCCCAAGGCCGTGGAATCCGGCGATATCGTGAAGCTCGGCCCGCTCGGCCTCTCTCCGCGCGAAGGCTGGATGTACCCGCCCTACATGGCCGAAAAGTGCCCGGGCCTGCCCGCAGCGGACGCCCTGGTGAAATGCGCCCAGGCTTTCGGCACCGCCGAGACGTTCCCGAAGGGCCGCCTGATCACCTATCCGGCTGACTGGGGCACGCGCTCAAAGGACCTGGTTGCCAATGCCGGTCTGCCGTTCCAGGCCATTGCCGGCGGCAGCGAGGGCGCCATGATCGCCGAGCTGAAGAGTGCCTATGCCTCCAAGCAGCCGATCATCATGATGTTCTGGCAGCCGCACTGGATTCACGCCGAGCTCAAGTTCGACTGGGTCGATCTTCCCGCAGCCCATGCAGATTGCGGAACGGACCCGAAGCACGGCTTCGATCCCGCCAAGACCAATGACTGCGGCTTTGCCCAGGCCAGCATCGGCAAGATCGTCTGGAAAGGCGTCAAGGACAAGTGGCCTGGCGCCTACAAGGTGCTGGAGAAGATCTCCATCGACAACGACGCCCAGAACAACATGATGCTCGAAATCGACGGCAAGAAGCGCAAGATCGAAGATGTGGTGGGCGAGTGGATGTCCAAGAATGAATCCACCTGGAAGGCCTGGGTTGCCGCTGCAACCATGTAGCCTGCTTGTCAAAGTCTATTGAACCTAGGGACGGCACCCGCTGCCGTCCCTTTTTTTGCGCACATGGGGCATGGATGTTCTACGCCACCCTGCCCTATAGTGCGGCCCGGGATATGGAGGGAGCGCTCGGGAGATGGCCAGCAAGGAAGAGGCAACCGGCAACGGAGACAGACAGGTCAAGATCTCCTGCCGCAATGTGTGGAAGGTCTACGGCAAGGAACCCGAACAGTTCTTCACCGGAACACAAGGGGCCGTCGGCGACGCTCACAGCCATGCCGACCGCATCCGCAAGGCCGAACATATCGTTGCCGCCGCCGATGTGAGCTTCGATGTCCATGTCGGTGAAATCTTCGTCATCATGGGCCTGTCGGGCTCAGGCAAGTCCACCATGGTGCGCTGCCTGTCCCGGCTGGTTGAGCCGACCGCCGGAGAGATTCTTCTGGACGGCGAGGATCTCCTGAAGAAGTCCTCCAGCGAACTGATCGAGATCAGACGCCACAAGATGGGCATGGTGTTCCAGAGCTTTGGCCTGCTCCCTCACCTGAACGTCTTTGACAACATCGCCTTTCCTCTGAAGCTGCAGGGCCTTGGCATCGACGAACGGCGCGAAAAGGCCGAGCGCGTGATCGAACTGGTCGGCCTGGAAGGCCGCGAGGCAAGCTATCCCCGGCAACTCTCCGGCGGCCAGCAGCAGCGTGTCGGCATTGCCCGGTCGCTGGCCGTGGAGCCGGAGCTCTGGTTCCTGGACGAACCCTTCTCCGCCCTCGATCCGCTGATCCGGCGGCAGATGCAGGACGAGTTCCTGCGCATCCAGCAAATGCTGCACAAATCCATCGTCTTCATCACCCACGACTTCCTGGAGGCACTCAGGATCGCCGACCGGATGGCGATCATGCGCGACGGCGCCGTCGTACAGATCGGCACGCCGGCTGACCTCATCACCGATCCTGCCGACGATTACGTCAAGGAGTTCACCGGCGACGTGCCCATCGCCCGGGTTCTCACCGCCGCAGCGGTGGCGGACCAGGAGAAGAAGCCCACCAGCCGGATGCCCCGGGTGGCCGCAGCCACATCGATCGAAACACTGCTGCCGCAACTGGCCTCGAACAAGAGTGGTGTCGCGGTTGAGAATGACGGTGGCGAGGTTATCGGCGTTGCCACCGCACAGCACGTCGTCGATGCCCTGGCCAAGGAAGCGGCCAAGCGCCCGGACACGGTGGACGCATAATGCTCTCAGCCATCGACCCTTCAAAACGCATCTGGATTGCGCTCATTGCCATAACGCTCGCCATGCTCGCGCTCCGAGAGTCTGCCGGCTGGCTGATTACCTATCCCTCCGACTGGGTGCTGCCGATCAAGGATTGGCTGAACGGCTTCATGGCCTGGTTCGAGGCCACCTTCGGCTGGTTCTTCAAGGGCATCACCGCAATCCTGGAGGCTCCCCTCGGCGCCGTGCAGGTCATCCTGCAGTGGCTGCCCTGGCCCGTCACCATCGCCCTGTGCGCGGTTGCGGCCCACGCGGCCGCCGGCTGGCGCCTCGTGGCCTTCACGGTGGCAGCCATGTTCTACATGGTGCTCGTCGGCTACTGGTCGGAGAGCATGAACACGCTCTCCCTGGTTGCTATTTCGGTGCCGCTGGCCATCCTGATCGGCTTCGTCACGGGGATCATCGGCTACTACTTCCCACGCTCCGAAAGGGCCATTCTCACCCTGCTGGACCTGCTGCAGACGGTGCCGGCCTTCGCCTACCTCATCCCCATCATCACCCTCTTCGGCTTCGGCCCGGTCGTCGGCCTGATTGCGAGCCTGATCTACGCTTTCCCGCCCATGGTGCGGAACACCATGCTGGGCCTGCGCCGGGTGCCCGCCGAAGTGATCGAATCCGGCCTCATGTCCGGCGCCACCGGCTGGCAGCTGTTCTGGCAGGTCCAGATCCCGACCGCCGCGCGGCAGCTGCTACTCGGCGTCAACCAGACGACCATGGCAGCCCTTTCGATGGTGATCATCGCCTCGATCATCGGCGGGACGGCGGACATCGGCTGGGAAGTGATCAGCAAGGTGCGCAAGGCCGAGTTTGGCGAGAGCCTGCTGGCCGGCATCGTCATCGCGCTCATGGCCATGGTAATGGACCGCATCTCCGCCGGCCTGGCGCTGAAGGACAGTAGCGAGCTCGATTACTCCAAGAGCTTCGCTGAACGTCACAAGCACTGGATCGCCGCCGCCGCCATCGGCCTCGCCCTGCTCATCGCCGCCCAGGTCGTGCCGTTCCTGAAAGCCTATCCGGAAGCCTGGGAGTTCTATCCCGCCCAGGTGATGAACGATGCTCTGGAAACCTTCGTGGTTGACTACCGCACCGCCATCGAAGCTGTGAAGAACTTCAGCTTCTTCTTCATCATGCTGCCGGCGCGGATCGGCCTGGAGCAGACCATCTCGCCGTTTTCCTGGGGCTTTGAGTTCACCCCCATGCTGAAGGTCTGCTATCTCATCGCGATGGCGGGCCTCGTCGCCTTCAACTGGATGAAGGGCCGGCACAACCTGGCCCTGGTCATCGCGTTCTTCGCGATCCTGATGTATTTCGGTCTGACCAAGCTGCCCTGGGCGGCTCTGATCGCCCTGACCACCTATCTGGCGTGGACCGTTGGCGGCCGCAACCTGGCCGCAGGTGTCTGTGCCGCCCTTGTCTTCCTTCTCGTGGCCGGCGTGTGGCCCCAGGCCATGCTGTCGGTCTATCTCTGCGGTCTGGCGGTTGCGATCTCCTTCCTGCTCGGCGGCGCACTCGGCATATGGGCGGCGAAACGCGACCGGGTTTCCGCCGTCCTGCGGCCGATCAACGACACCATGCAGACCATGCCGCTGTTCGTCATCCTCATCCCCTTCGTCATGATCTTCAAGATCGGGGAGTTCACCGCGCTCCTCGCCATCATCGCCTACGCCTTCGTGCCGGCGATCCGGTACACCGAACACGGGCTTCGGAACCTCCCGGCAGACGTGCTCGAGGCCGCGGACTGCATGGGCTGCACGAAGTGGCAGCTCCTGTGGCAGGTCAAGCTGCCTCTCGCCCTGCCGGTGATCATGCTCGGCCTCAACCAGACCATTCTCTACGGCATCGCCATGCTGGTGATCGCGGCCCTGGTCGGCACCAACGGTTTGGGACAGCAGGTCTATATCGGTCTGGGCGACGGCGATTTCGGCGTCGGCATCATTGCCGGGATCGGCATGGCGATCATCGCCATGACCACCGACCGGCTCATCCAGGCCTGGAGCAAGTCACGCCAGGAAGCCTTCGGGTTGACGGCGTAGCAGCCTGCGTTGTCTGGGTGCCTTCAGAGCATCGTCCGGTTGCCAGCGGCCTTTTGAATTGTCTCAATGTCTATTGCTGCCGTCCTCGGCCCCGAGCCGAGGACCCAGGGCCAGCAACCTCCGAGCCCTGCTGCCCTGGGCCCTCGGGTCAAGCCCACTGCTGTCCGGTTTAACATCTTGCGAGTTCCATGTTGAGTTGGTTCTGGTTGTCTGGCGGGGGTTTTTGCGGGGTGGCCAGGTTGGTGATTGGTC
>JBCCEL010000240.1:0-9569 GCA_039030315.1 Pseudomonadota bacterium | reverse complement strand
GTTGTGCATCTGGTCGGTCGAGGAGCGGACCCAGGCCTTCAGGCCCAGCTTTTCCGCCTGCTCGCGCATCCAGATGCCGGAGGTGTCGTTGCCGCCGATCCAGCGGAAATTGTCCCGGTCGAGCCGGTAGACCGTGCCGTCGTCGATCATGCCGCCGTGTTCGTAGCACATGGCGGTGTAGACGACCTGACCGGGCGACAACCTGCGGATGTTGCGGGTCACGCAGTACTGCAGGAGGTCTTCTGCGTCGGGACCGGTGACCTCGTACTTGCGCAGGGGCGAGAGGTCCATGACCACCGCCTTCTCGCGGCAGGCCCAGTATTCCTCAATCGGCCCGTCATTGTTGAACCGGTTGGGCAGCCAGTAGCCGTTGTACTCGGTGAAATCTGAGGTGAAGCGGGCGAAGGAGGAGTGGAAACCCGTTTCCTTCGTCATCTGGGGGTCAGCGTCTGGGGTCATGCGGAATGCCACGGCCTTGGAGAAGAACTCTTTTTCGGAATAGGTGCGGATGTGAATGTCGGTGGGGTCCCAGCCGTTCGCCGCATCAATGTCACATGGGCAGGCGGAGGAGATACAGACAAGATCGGTGAGGGCGCGCAGCAGCACATAGTCGCCGGCCCGGGACCAGGGCTCGTCGAAGTAGAACTGGTTCAGGTCATCTACGCCGGTGTTGTAGAAGTAGTTGAGCGCCTCCCAGCCCTTGCGGTTGGCGATGTTATGGGGCTCGAGCGCACCGTTGAAATTGTCCGTACAGTTGACATGGCCGGGATAGCCCATGTCGTCGTAGTAGCGGGAGTTACAGGCCGTCAGGAAGGCATCATGCCGTCCGCAGGTGTCCTGGATGGTCTCGATCAGCGGGTCCATTTCAAGGTCGAAGGCCTTGGAGGGGATGCCGGGGATCGGGTTGGCGAGCCCCAACAGAGCCCGGGTGATGGTGGCGTCGAGCGGCAACTCCCGGCCGGCCTCGAGCTTGGGGATCGAGAAGGCCTGGAAGTCGGTGCACTGACGGCCGGAGACATCGAGGATCTGGATGTATTCGCCGGCTTTCACCGTGTAGGCTTCGGCGGTCCGGGCGTGCACGCGGAAGTCCTGCAGAGGATCGGCGAGCGGCTCGGGCAGCCACGCTTCAGCGGCGGTGCGTGACCTCGTCCGGGTGATGAAGAGTTCCAGCGGCGTAACCGTGTCCTGCTTGTCGAAGTCCATGATGCCGCCCGGTGCGCAGACGATCAGGACACCGTTCTCTGCAACATCGAATTCGGCGGTATCCTTGGCGCGGGAGTTCTGGCCGAAGACACGGATCGCGCGGGCTTCTCCCAGGTCGATACCGCGGCGCGCCAGTGCGGACCGGGTGCGTTTTGCCGACTGGCCTTCTCCCGCCAGAATTGCCTTCAGCCCCTCGGCACCGGTCTCGGCCTTCGCGCCCAGGATCACTGAAGTATCGACCTGGCCGTCGGATCTTGCCGCGACAAGCTCGCAGGCCTGTCCGCCCTCAAAGTCGACGACCCGTACCTGGTCTCCGGCTTCGATCGGGACCACGGCCGAGCCACCGCCTTCGACGAGATAGCGTTCCACGTTGTCGGGCAGCACCGGCATCCCCGGCCAATAGATCTTGCTGGCGCGCGGCGGGCCGGCGGTGTGAGGAACATCAAGCATGCGGCGGCGACCTCCAGGTCCGGTGTTTGCGCACTGTGCGGCCAATCTGCCCAAGTTGTCATGCCCGCGGAGGCGGGCATCCAGAGCGGTACGGCCAGATCCGTCCGCTTTGCCACTGGACTCCCGCCTTCGCGGGAGTGACGAACGCTGGAACACCCTAATCCACCGGGACCACCCGATCAACAAATTGGTATGAAATTGGTATGAAATTGGTATGCGATTGCCGTCTGGCGGCATTTACCTTGTGGTTCAGAAGCAAATGCGATGTGATGCCGGCTCAGGCTATAACATGGTTTACAGCGCGTTAATCGATAGGGCGCGGGCGTCAGGTGGGAGGAAAGTTATGCAATTTGATCGCCGTCATTTTCTGAAAACAGGTGCTGCGGGCGTTGCTGCTGCATCGTTGCTGCAGGCCGGCAGCGTTCTGGCTGCAGATGGCGATACGGTCACCATCGCCTACAACGTCAACCTTCCCTCCTGGGATCCGACGGTCGGGCTCTCCGCCGTGAACCCAACCATCCAGTCGATCTACCGCAGCGTGTTCGACCAATTCATCGGCCAGGAACCGAACCTCGACTTCAAGGGCGGCCTGATCACCAAGTGGGGCTGGAGCGACGACCGCAAGCAGGTCTGGATGGATGTCCGCGAAGGCGTGAAATGGCATGACGGTTCGGCCTTCACGCCGGAAGACATCGTCTGGTCGCTGGAGCGTGCGGGCAAGAAGGAAACGGGCAATCCGATCCAGTTCGTCTGGTCGAAGATCGGCAACTTCAAGATCGAGGGCAGCCGGGTTACCGCCGATGTGCTGGCGTTCGAACCGACCCTGTTCAAGTGGATGGCGTTCCTCACCGCATACGTGATGCCCAAGGCCTATTACGAGAAGGTTGGTGCCGAAGGCTTCGAGAAGGCCCCGATCGGCACCGGCCCCTACATGGTCGACAAGTTCGAGCGCAATGCGTTTGTGCGCCTGAAGGCCAATCCGGATTACTGGGGCGGCAAGCCGGCCTTCGATACGGTGATCTACAAGTTCGTGCCGGATGCCACCAGCCGGGTGGCAGAAATCGAAAGTGGTGCCTCCGACATCACGCTGGATATCCCGTACGAGGAATATGACCGCCTGAAAGCCAAGTCCGGCCTCAACGGCGTCACCACGCCGATCTCCGATATCGGCATGATCTTCCTCAACGATGTCGGCCCGATGGAAGACAAGAACGTGCGCATGGCCGCGGCCATGGCGATCAACAAGAAGGCCATCGTTGACCGCCTGCTGCGCGGTTACGGCGTGCCGATCGACACGCTGGAAGCGCCGGAATACACTGCCTTCGATGCCTCCATCAAAGTGCCGTACGATCCGAAGAAGGCTGTCGAACTCCTGAAGGCCAGCGGCTACTCCAGAGACAACCCGGTCAAGTTCGACATCCAGACCACCCGCGGCTTCAAGCCCAAGGATTACGAGATGATCCAGGCGATTGTCGGCATGTGGCGCAAGGTCGGGATCGAGGCCAATATCGAGGTCTACGAGATCGCCAAGCACTACGAGCTCCGTGCCACGGACAAGCTGGCGCCGGCGGCCTTCTATAACTGGGGCAATGCCATCGGGGATCCGACGACCTCCACGGGCTTTGCCATGTTCGGCCCGTCGCCGCATTCGGTGTGGGACACGGATGATCTCGACGGCATGATCGGCCCGCTCTGGGGCGAAGCGGATGAGGCCAAGCGCATTGCCGGCTGGAAGAAGGTCGACAAGTACATCGCCGAGAACGCCTATGTGATCCCGCTGCTGCAATACGTGCAGCCGATCGTCTATGCGGACCGGGTGAAGATCGTACCCAACGTCGCCGGCGCGCCCGAGCCGGTGCACATGACGAAGGGGTAGAGGTTCCCAACTGTCGCCCTCGGGCTTGACCCGAGGGCCCAGGGCGGGGAGATCAGAGCGCGCGGCCCTGGTTCCTCGGGTCAAGCCCGAGGATGACATGTGACGCAGGAGCAGTGCGTGTCAAAACAATGATGCGGTGACAATCCGAGACCGGGAGCCTTGAGGCCAGTTCGCTCCCGGCAGTAACGAGTAGCGCCCGAACGCGTATGTGGTACCGCATTCTGCTCAACCGGCTGATCCTGGCTGCCGTGACGCTTGCCGGCGTGGCGGTGATCGTGTTCGTCCTGGTGCGCGTGGTGCCCGGCGACCCGGTCGCCATGATGATCGCGCCGGGGGCGAGCGATGCGGATATTCAGGCGCTCAGGGCCCGCTACGGGCTCGACCTGCCGATCTTCCAGCAGTTCGTGGTCTGGATGAAGGGCATCCTGGCCGGAGACTTCGGGACATCCTTCAGCCTCAGGCAGGATGTGGTGAGCCTTGTGCTCGGCCGCTTGCCGGCGACACTTGAGCTTGCGGGCCTGGCGCTGTTCATAGCTGTCATCCTTGGCGTCGAAGTCGCAGTCATCGCCGCCCTGGCTGGCGGGACCTGGTTTGAGAGCCTGCTCCAGAACATCAACGGACTGGCGCTGGCGGTTCCCGATTTCATCTGGGCTCTCTTGTTCGTCCTGGTACTCGGTGTCCTCTGGCCGGTGCTGCCGGTGTCGGGCCGGGTGGATCCTCGCCTGGACCTGGGGCTGGTGACGGACTTCTATCTGATAGAGAGCCTCGTTACAGGGCGCTTCCGCCTGGCCGGCCATCTGCTGACGCATATGCTCATGCCGGCCATGGCCCTCGCCTTGCCGCTGTCGGCGATCATCACCCGTGTGATGATGGGAACCCTGAGGGAAGCCATGCTGCAGGACTATGTCCTGCTGGCGCGGATCAAGGGGTTCTCCAGGTTCCGCATCGTCATGCAGGAAGCCCTGCGCAACGCCCTGGTGCCCGTGCTGTCGCTGACCGGTGTGCAGTTCACCTTCCTGGTCGGCGGCACCGTGATCGTGGAGCGGATCTTCTCCTACCCCGGTATCGGCAACATGGCGATTGACGCGGTGATCAACCGTGACCTGCCCCTGATCCAGGGCCTGGTGCTGACCTTCGGCGTGCTCTTCATCCTCATCAATCTTGCCGTGGACATGCTGACCACGCTCCTCAACCCGAGGCTCCGGCATGGCTGAGGCGGCCGTCATATCGGCTGCACCGCCGTCCAGGCTGCGCCGGCTTCTCCGGGAACCCCGCGCGGTCATCGCCGGGGCGTTCATCCTGTTCCTGCTGTTCTGCGCCGTGTTCGCGCCTCTCATTGCGCCGCTCGATCCCCTGGAGCAGGATCTGCTGATGGAAAAGGCCCCGCCGATCTGGATGGACGGAGGCGACCCGAACTTTCTGCTGGGTGCGGACAGTCTTGGACGCGACGTTCTCTCGCGCCTCATACATGCCGCCCGGGTGTCCATGATCGTGGCCTTCGTTGCCGGATCGCTCGCTTGCCTGCTCGGCACGATGCTGGGCCTGCTCGCAGGCTTTTTCGGTGGATGGGTTGATACGGTGATCTCCCGCCTTGTCGATATCTGGATGTCCTTCCCGCCCGTGCTGCTTTCAATCCTGCTTGTCGCGGTACTGGGGAGCGGCCTGCATTCGGTGATTGTCGCCATCGTGGTGATCGACTGGACCCGGTTTTGCCGGGTTGTGCGGGCGGAGACCCTGCTGCAGTCCAAGCTGGAATATGTGGACAGTGCCGTCACTCTGGGCATGAAGCGCGGACGCATCCTGTTCAGAGAAATTCTGCCGAACGTATTCCCCGTGATCCTGGTGCTGCTGAGCCTTGAGATGGGCATTGCCGTGATCGTGGAGGCCATCCTCTCATTCGTTGGGCTCTCGGTGTCCAGTGACACGCCGACCTGGGGTGGCATGATTGCCGAAGGCCGGCAGGTCATTCACCATGCCTGGTGGATCCTGGTGTTTCCTCTCGGAGCCCTGTTCCTGACCGTGCTGGCGTTCAATCAGCTTGGAGACGGATTGCGCAATGCGCTCGATCCGGCGCTCAGACGATGAGACGGCCCATTCTCGATATCGAAGGCCTCAGTGCCCGGGCCCGCGAAGGCCGTCCTGTGCTGCGCGATGTTTCGCTGCTTGTCGGCCCTGGCGAAGTCCACGGGCTGGTCGGTGAAAGCGGGGCGGGCAAGACCAGTATTGCCAAGGCTGTTCTCGGCATTCTCCCCACGGCGATCACCGTCACCGGCGGATCGGTCCGGTTCGACGGAGTTGAACTCATCGATGCGCCCCTCCGGACGCTGGACAATCTTCTCGGAACCGATATTGCCTTGATCCCGCAAGACCCGCTCACCGCGCTCAACCCGTCCCGCCGGATAGGAGCGCAACTGACTGACGGATTGCGGCTGAAGGGCGGATTGTCTCAAAACAGCGCATTGAAGCGTGCCGGCGAGCTTCTGGAGGAAGTCCACCTGACGGATGTTCGCCGGGTTCTCAGGGCCTATCCGCACGAGCTGTCCGGCGGCATGCGCCAGCGTGTGCTTATCGCCTCTGCGTTTGCACTCAATCCGCGGCTGATCATTGCCGATGAACCGACCAGTGCGCTGGATGTGACAGTGCAAAAGCAGATCCTGCGCCTCATCCGCCGTTTGCAGCAGGACCACGGCACCTCGGTTCTGTTCGTGACGCACGATCTGGGTGTGGTGGCCCAGATCTGCGACGACGTCACGGTGCTCTATGACGGGGCGGTCATCGAGCAGGCCACGGTGCACCGGCTCTTCCGCTACCCTTTGATGGCCTACACCCGGGCGCTGATTGCCGCGAACCCCCGCTATGACCGGCCGGACGCCAGCTTGCGACCCATACCTGCCGAAACCCTTGAGCTCACCAGGGCCTTCGCGGAGAAGCAGGAGGCGAAACCATGACTGCGCCGCTCATCAAGGCCGAGCGGCTTGGTCTTCGCCTGCCCGACATGACGAGGCCCCGTTTCTTTGGCCGGCGGCTGAAGATCGAGATCCTCAAGGGCGTGGACTTCGAGATTGCCCGCGGGGAAACCGTGGGCATTGTCGGCGAATCCGGCTCCGGCAAGACCTCGTTGGGCCGCTGCCTGGTGCGTCTGCATGAACCGACAGCTGGCAAGCTGACCTTCGACGGTGCCGATATCACCCACATGAAGGCGGAGCGCCTGCGGCCCTTGCGCTCCCGGTTGCAGATGATCTTTCAGGATCCGCAGTCTTCCCTGAACCCGCGGCAGACCATCGAGGCGATCGTGGCAACGCCGCTGCTTCTGCATGGCGAAGCCCGCAACGCGCACCAGATGCGCAAGGACGTGGCAGCCCTGCTGGACCAGGTCGGCCTGCCCGCGGACGCGCTTCAACGCTATCCGCATGAACTGTCCGGCGGCCAGCGCCAGCGAGTCGGGATCGCTCGGGCGATCGCGTTGAAGCCTGATTTCGTCCTTGCCGACGAGATCGTGTCCGGCCTGGATGTTTCAACCCAGGCCCAGATTCTGGAGCTTTTGGGCGAGCTCAAATCCGAACTCGGCCTGTCTCTTGCATTCATCAGTCATGATCTGTCCGTGATCCGCCACATTTGTGACCGGGTATATGTCATGAAAGAGGGCGAGGTCGTGGAGAAGGGTGACGCTGCGCGGATCTTCGATGCCCCGCTGAGCGCCTATACGGAGAGCCTGATAGACGCCATTCCGCTGCCCGAACCGGATACGGACTGGCTGGACTGGGAAGATGAAGCAACGGAACCCGGCCAGAGCGCGGTTCCGGAGCCGGTATTTGAGAAGGAGACCCCTGGCATGAATCTCGAGGGAGCAGTTGCGCTGGTAACAGGTGCGAACCGCGGCATAGGCAGCGCCTTTGTCGAGGAACTGGCCGAGCGCGGTGTGAATAAGATCTATGCCGCCGTGCGTGATATCGACAATCTGAAGGGCTCTGCGGAGCCCAAAGGGGTCAAAGTCGTGCCGTTGACGCTCGATGTCACCAAGTCAAGCCACATCAAGGCCGCGGCAAAGGCGGCCGACGATGTGACACTGCTGGTCAACAATGCGGGCGTCAATTGCATGGACCGTCTGCTCGAGGCCTCCGACAAGGAACATGCCCGCGAGGAGATGGACACCAACTACCACGGCATGGTCGACATGTGCCGCGCGTTCGGGCCGATCATCAGGGAGAACGGCGGCGGCGGCATCATCAACATGCTGTCCATCCTGAGCCAGGTGAACCTGCCGGTCATGGGCTCGCTGTCGGCGTCCAAGGCGGCCGCCTATAGCGCGACACAGGCCATCCGGGCGGAACTCGCCGGCCAGGGCGTGGACGTCGTCGCGGTCATGCCCGGCGCGGTGGACACGGACATGAGCCGGGATTTCCCGGGCGACAAGATGCCCCCGCAAGAGGTCGTCAAGGACGCGCTGGACGGCCTGGCTTCCCGTGAGTGGGAAGTCTTCCCCGGGGAAATGGCCAAGGGACTGAAGGCCGGTCTTGGCGACAATCCCATTGAAATCCAGAAGCAGATGATCGCCAGCCTGAGCGAAGGCAGCGGCGATGCGGCAAAACGGAAAAACGCCAAGTACATTACCATCAAATCCTCGGATGGTGGCGAGTTCAAGGCTTACGTCGTCCGTCCGGAAAAAGGGTCAGGTCCCGGCCTCATCCTTCTGCAGGAGATCTTCGGCATCAACGACTACATGAAGGACATGGCCCACAACTTCGCCGAGGAAGGCTATGTGGCGGTTGTGCCCGACCTTTTCTGGCGCCAGGAGCCGGGCGTCAATCTCGGGTATTCCGAGGAGGACTTCCAGAAGGCGTTCGGACTCTACCAGGGCTTTGATGTCGACACCGCCATGAAGGACATCCAGGACACGATGACCGAAATGCGGGAGAAGAAATACGTCAAGGGCAAGGTCGGCACGATCGGCTACTGCCTCGGCGGTCTTCTAGCATACCTGTCAGCGACACGGACCAGCGCGGACGTGGCCGTAGGCTACTATGCGGTGGGTGTGCAGGACTATCTCGGTGAAGCCAAGAAGATCGGCTGCCCATTGACCCTGCACTTTGCCGGCAACGATCAGTTCTGCCCGCCTGAAGCGCGCGAACAGATCTACAAGAAGCTGGAAGGCCGTAAGCACGTCTCGCTGTACCTCTACGAGGGCCAGGATCATGCCTTCGCAACGCCGGGCCGCGATCATTTCGACAAGCCATCAACGATGATGGCCTATTCCCGGTCGCTGGCTGCCCTGCGCGGTTCGCTCGGGCCGCGCTACGACCTGGAGCAACTCTGGGACATGCATTGCTACCACGAGTTCGCCACGCGCGACGTGGATGCCACCATGGAGACGATGGTGGCCGAGCCTTACGTGAACCATATCCCGACCATGACCGGCGGGGTCGGCCACGATCATCTGAAGCGCTTCTACAAGTATCACTTCGTCGACTCGAATCCCGAGGACACCTCGCTGATCCCGATTTCCCGGACCATCGGAGCGGACCGTCTCGTCGACGAGATGATCTTCTGCTTTACCCACACGCGCGAGATCGACTGGATGCTTCCAGGCATTGAACCGACAGGCAAGCGTGTCGAAGTCCCGCTGGTGGCGATCGTAAATTTCCGTGGCGACAAGCTCTATCACGAGCACATCTATTGGGATCAGGCTTCCGTGCTGCGCCAGATCGGCAAACTGGACGGCGAGGGGCTGCCCGTCGCCGGCGGCGAGACCGCCAAGAAGCTGCTGGACGAAACCCGGCCTTCCAATGAGCTCATGGCGAAAGCCTGGGCCACCAGCGAGGGCAAGCCGATCTGATCGGATTCCCTACCGCGATTTGAAACGGGGCGCAGCACGGTCTGCGCCCCCTTCTTTCCGCGGCCGCTCTTCTGCCCGCTGCACCAGATTTGAATCGAAACTGGCTCTTGCTCATTGTTGCATTTGCGAATAACACATTCGAATAAAGTAATATGAATGGGCCGTGTCATGCAGCTGACGGCGTTTTCTTGGAGCGCCATCCCGCCG